>NZ_CP025030.1:1529948-1835938 GCF_002812705.1 Achromobacter spanius
CAGCCGGCGCCACCATCTGCACCACGCCTGCTACAACGGCAATTACGGCTTCCAGTTCACCTTCATGGACCGCTTGTTCCGCACGCGCCTGCAAGCCGAGGCCGCGGCCCCCCAGCTGGATGCCTTCCGGCGCAGAGACTCTGTTGGCGGCAAGGCTTAACGCGCGGCGCCGCCTGCCGTCGCTGCGCAACCGGCGCGACTGGCAAAGCCTGGCCTATCTGGCCGCGCTGCCCGCGTTGGCGGCGTGGCAATGGGTGTACGGATTCTGGTGGCCGCTTTACGCGCTGATGCTTTTTTTGACCTTGGGCATCGGCGTCATCCATCACAACCACACGCACATCCGCATGTGGCGCGGACGCTGGACCAATCGCGCCACCGATTTCTGGATCACGTTGTTGCAGGGGCACCCGACGTTTGTGTTCTATCCGGCGCATGTGGCGAACCATCATCGCTACAAGCATGGCGCGCGCGACGCCGCGCGCACGTATCGCTTTGGCGGCGACACGAATCACCTGTGGGGCTATGTGCTGCACCCGTTCCAGGCGGGCTGGGTGCTGTACCCGATGTTCTTCGCGTGGCTGGGCCGACTGCGCCGCTACTGGCCGGGCGCGTGGCGCTACAGCATGGCGCAATACGGTGCGTGGCTGGGATTGTGGGGCGGACTGCTGGCCGTGAATCCGGTCAAGGCGCTGGTGCTGGTGATCGTGCCGCAACTGCATGGCCTGCACTGGCTGCTGGCCACCAACTACTTGCAGCACGCGCATGCCGACGGCGGGCCGCGCCCGGTGGCGGGTCTGAATTACGCGCGCAATTTCGAAGGGTTGGTCAACCCGTTGCTGTTCAATATCGGCCTGCATACCGCGCACCACGAGCATCCGCGCGCGCATTGGTCGGAACTGACCCGGCTGCATCGCGAGCACTATCGCGCGCGCGTCGACCCGGCACTTAACGAACGTGGGCTGCTGCCCTATATGTGCCGCGTCTTCGTGCTGGCGGCGTTCGTGCCGCGTTTGCGCAGCCGTTCCCGCATGGCGCCCGAGCATGTCCGCTAGCGTCCCATCCATTCTCCATCGAGGCCTGTCACATGCCCATCGCGTTTAATCGTGTCTACCTGGAAAGCGCCGGCTATTTCATGCCGGGCGAAGCCGTGTCCAACGACGCCATGGACAGCTACATTGCGCCGCTGAACCGGATGTCCAGCCGCATCAAAAGCCGCATCCTTGCCGAGAACGGCATCAAGCAGCGCTACTACGCCATCGACCCGGAAGGCCAGACGGTCTACACGAACGCGCAACTGGCGGCCAACGCCATCCGCGACTGCCTGCGTCGCAACGACAGCGACCTTTCCGCCGTGTCCTTGTTGACCAGCGGGTCGTCGGGCGGCGACGCGCTGATGCCGGGCTTTGCCAACATGATCCAGGGCGAGCTTGCCGCGCAGCCGATGGAAACGCTGTCGGTGCATGGCATTTGCGCGGCGGGTGTGTCGGCGATCCAGGTGGCCGCGCAGGGCGTGGAGATGGGCGGACACGCCAGCGCTTTGGCCGTGGCCAGCGAATTGCCGTCGCGCCTGTTCAAGCGATCGCGCTTCGCGGCGCGTGGCTATGACGCGGACTTTGACGCGCACTTCCTGCGCTGGATGCTGTCGGATGGCGCGGGCGCCTTGCTGCTGGGCAACTCGGGCCGCGCGCTGGCGGGGGCATCCAGCGGCGTCCGGCTGAAACTGAAATGGGTGCATCAGCGCTCGTTCTCGGGCGACTACCCCGTGTGCATGCAACTGGGCTTGTCCGCTGACCGCCAAAAAGGCCATCTGGATTACCCGTCCTGGAACGAGGCCGAGGCCGACGGTGCGCTGTCACTGCGGCAGGACATCCGCCTGCTGCCGCATCTGTTCGACATCGGTATCCACGAGTACGCCAAGCTGGTGCGCGACGGCTGGCTGGATCCGGACCAGGTCGACCATTTCCTGTGCCATTACTCGTCTGAAAAATTCATCCCCGTGGTCGAAGACCTGATGGAAAAGGCGGGCCTGGTGATTCCGCGCGAGCGCTGGTTCAGCAACCTGGCGTGGCGCGGCAACACGGGCGCGGCGTCGATCCTGATCATGCTGGCCGAGTTTCTGGAAACGCGCGAGATCAAGCCCGGCGAACAGATCTTCTGCTACATCCCCGAGTCCGGGCGCTTCATGGCGGCCTATATGCTGCTGGAAGCCGAGGCCGTGCATGCGCCGGCCGTGACCGGAACCACGATGTCCGCCGCCAAGCCCGCTTCCCGCGACGACACGCAAAGCGATGACGCCGACGCCATCGCACCGCCGCACGATCCCGACATGGCGCCGCAAGGCCTGGGCCAATTGCTGACCGAGCTGGCCGCCATCTGGCATGACTACCGTTCGCGGGTATGGCGCACGCCAGTGGTGCGCCGGCTGCGCAACCGCCAGTTCCAGACGGCCGACTACCTGAACTGGATGGAAAACTGGATTCCGCAGGTGCGCGAAGGCAGCAAGTGGATGCGCGAAGGCGCGGCGTCGCTGACGGAGCAATACGCGCCGCTGGCCGCGCTGATCGACATGCATGCCGGCGAAGAGCAGAACGACTTCCAGATTCTGTTCCAGGACTACCGCACGGCAGGCGGCGCGGTCGACAACATCGATGCGCTGCGCCGCAACCCCGGTGGCGAGGCACTGAACGCCTATCTGCACGGCCTGGCCGCCACGCGCGACCCGATTGGGCTGCTGGGCGCCATCTACATCATCGAGGGCACGGGCCAGCGCATCGTGTCGGCGCTGCTGCCGCTGTTGAAGGCCAGCCTGAAGCTGCCGCCCGATGCGTTCCGCTTTCTGGAATACCACGGCCATAACGACGAACATCATCTGGCGCGTTGGTTGTCGGCGGTGGAACTGGCGCTGGATTGCGACGAAGACGGCCGCGCCGAACAGCGCATCGTGGATACCGCGCGCCGCACGGCCGCGCTGTACCTGATGCAGTTCCACCACGTGATGGAGGGCGAAGCGGCATGAGCAAGGAACCCGATTTTCTGGCCAAGCCGCACGATCCGGCCGACCCCAACCCCTGGCTTGCCCTGTACCTGGACCGCAGCACGCCCTTGCCGGACAAGGTGAAGAAGGCCTGGCTGACGGACTCCAGTTGCGCCTCGCGCCAGTATCTGCTGCCGTTCCTGCGGCCGCTGGCGCGCGCCTTCATCATCCTGATTCAGGTGGTGAAGACGTTCCTGCCGCGCCGCTGGTCGCATTCGAAACTGCTGCATCGCATTCTGGCCTGGGGGCTCAAGCGCTTTGTGTCGCCCGAGGCCAACTGGCTGATCCTGCGCCACTTCCATCTGGGTGCGCAGGCGCTGGCGTTCATCGCCGCGAACTCGCCGGTGCCGATCACGACCACGCCGCTGCAACCGCTGGAAATCGATGATCTGAAAGACGAACTCTTCGTCAAACATGACCTGAACCTGTTCAACTTCGTCATCCGCTTGAACCAGGCGCTGCGCGAGGCCGGCGTGGAAATGCATGCGCCTGAAACGGTGGACTTCTCGATGATCCAGGACCCGCCGCTGAAGTTGGAAGACATGCCGCAAGGCCGGTTGAATTTCCTGGACCTGCAAAGCGCCATTGAACTGTTCACGCCGCTGTATCAGTTGATGCTGACCGACAACGACTTCTGGCGCGCCGCCAATTCGTTGCAGTTGGACGAGACCATCGGCATCTACACGGCCAAGTTGCTGGGCGCGCCGCAGCACCTGATCCTGGTCAACAACAGCCATCCGCTGGTGCCGCTGTCGACCTTGCGCGCGGGTTACCGCCTGGTGCTGCACGGCTTGTCCACCGAGATGCTGCACAGCTTGCTGATGGAGATGAAGGCGGCGCAGCAGGGGGCGGAACCGCCCGCGCCGATCAGCTAGGCCAGGCCGGGGAAAGGGTCTACGCATCGGACGTAGCGCGGTGCGCCTTGGTGTAGTCCCTGCGTTACACGGCAATATGCCTGCGTTATATTGCCTGCCTTGTTCGGTGAGCAGCGCCGGATCGCGTTCGCATCGCGTGAGTTTCCGTTGCGTGATTCTTTATTTCGGAAGTCCCTCTTATGCCCCAGCCTATTGAAGTCATCGCCACCATCCTGTTTGCCGTGGCGGTTCTTCATACCTTTTCCGTTCCCGTTTTTGCGCGGCTTGCCCATCGCGGCGGCCCGCACGCGGGCATCTGGCATTTGTTCGCCGAGGTGGAGGCAGTGTTCGGCGTCTGGGCATTTGCGCTGATCGTGACGATGGCGGCGTTGTCAGGCCCCACCAGCGCCATCAACTACATGGACACGCGCAACTTCACCGAGCCGCTGTTCGTTTTCGTGATCATGGTGGTGGCGGCCAGCCGGCCGATCCTGGAAATGGTGGGGCTGATGGTGCGCATCGTGGCGCGCGTGCTGCCGCTGCCGCGCGAGCTGGCGACCTTCTTCGTGGTGATGTCCCTGGTGCCGCTGGGCGGCTCCTTCATTACCGAGCCCGCCGCCATGACGCTGGCCGCCATCTTGCTGCGCGATGCCTATTTCCGCACGAGCGGCCGCGCCGGCTTCAAATACCTGACCTTGGGCGTGCTGTTCGTGAACGTGTCCATTGGTGGTGTATTGACGTCCTACGCCGCGCCGCCGGTGCTGATGGTGGCATCCACCTTCGGATGGGACGCCGCGCACATGGTGCAGCATTTCGGCTGGCGTGCCGCGGTGGCGGTCCTGCTGAACGCAGGCATCCTGACCTTCGTCTGCCGTAAGGCGCTGATGGAACGCTCGGTGGGTACGGGCGGCGGGGTGGATGCACCGGATGGGTCGGATTCCCGTCCCCCGGTGCCGGTGCTCGTCATCCTGGTGCATCTGGCGTTCCTGGTGGCCGTGGTGCTCACCGCCCATCACCCGGCCATCTTCATGGGCCTGCTGATGATGTTCATCGGCTTTTCGGAAGCCTATAAGCGCCATCAGAACCGCCTGCTGATCAAGGAAGGCCTGATGGTGGGCTTCTTCCTGGCCGGGCTGGTGGTACTGGGCGGCTTGCAAAAATGGTGGTTGCAGGACTTGCTGGGCGGGCTGGAACCGTTCGTGCTGTTCTGGGGCGCCACGGCGCTGACGGCCATTACCGACAATGCCGCGTTGACGTACCTGGGCTCGCTGGTCGAAGGCACGAACGAGACTTGGCGCTACATGCTGGTGGCCGGCGCAGTCACGGGCGGCGGCTTGACCGTGATTGCCAACGCGCCCAATCCGGCAGGCTTCGCCATCTTGAAGAACCACTTCCCGGACGGCAGTATTTCGTCGGGCCGCCTGTTCCTGTCGGCCCTCGCGCCCACCCTGGTCGCGGCCATCATGTTCCTGCTTCCGGTATAGGCAAAGGCGGCTGGCGGCACGGGGGGCAGGCCCCCGCGGTGCCGCTTGGCGCCCCAGGGCCGGGCCGGACACCGACGGTTCATGAAAAACCGCTAAAATTCAAGACTTTCCCGAATTTTTTTCCGGCCTTGCCCTCCCGTCGCCCCAGACTGCATTTGTCTGGCGACCGACGGCTTTTTATTTTCCGGGCGCGCGCCTGGGAGCCCTTGATGCCCATCTACGCCTATAAGTGCAGCGCCTGCGGCCATGCCAAAGACGTCTTGCAGAAGCTTTCCGATGCACCCCTTTCGGTTTGCCCCGAATGCGGCCAAAGCACGTTTTCCAAGCAGGTGACCGCGGCTGGATTCCAGCTCAAGGGTTCCGGCTGGTACGTCACCGATTTCCGTGGCAATGGTTCCGGGGGCGCTGCGCCCACAGGGACGGCGGCCGAAGGTGGGGCGCCTGCTTCGGCGCCGGCCGCCACGCCGGCGGCAACTCCAGCGGCTCCTGCGGCAGGCGCTCCTGCCGCAAGCGCGCCTGCCGCAGGGTCGTCCGCCACCTAGAGCCCTTGCGATGCGGATGCGCCTTATCAAAAAGTACTTCATCACCGGCCTGCTGATCTGGGTTCCCCTGGTCATCACGGTGTGGGTGCTGGGTTTGCTGGTCGCCACCCTGGAAGGGTTCGTGCCTGGCTTTCTGTCGTCCGAATCGCTGTTCGGCATCGACATCCCCGGCTTCCGCTTCGTCCTGGTCATTGTGGTGGTGCTGTTGACGGGCGTGTTTGCGGCTAACCTGATCGGCCGTACCATGGTGGACCAGTGGGAAAACCTGCTCGGCCGTATTCCGCTGGTGCGTTCCATCTATAACTCGGTCAAGCAGGTCAGCGATACCGTGCTTGCCCCGAACGGACAGGCGTTTCGCCGCGCGGTGCTGGTGCAGTATCCGCGGGCGGGTTCCTGGACCATCGCTTTTGTCACCGGCACACCCAGCGGTGAAGTGGCCAGCCTGATGCCAGGCGACCACATCAGCGTGTATGTGCCGACGACGCCGAACCCCACGTCCGGCTTTTTCCTGATGATGCCTCGCGCTGATGTGATTGATCTTCAGATGAGCGTGGACGCGGCTTTGAAGTACATCGTTTCCATGGGCGTGGTCGCCCCGGCCCAGGCGCTTGCGCCCGAGGGCCAACCGGCTTCGCTCTCTCCGGCGCCTGGCGTGCAAGACGCGCCGCGCGCCGATTCGTAACCCTTACGCTCAAACTAAGCACACAACGGAGTCATCCCGCATGCGTACCTGCTACACCGGCCAGGTTTGCCGTGACCATCTCGGCCAGACCGTCACCCTGTACGGCTGGGTGAACCGCCGCCGCGACCACGGCGGGGTCATCTTCATCGACTTGCGCGACCGCGCGGGCCTGGCCCAGATCGTGTTCGATCCGGACAACGCCGCCTTCGCCACCGCCGAGCGCCTGCGCAATGAATTCTGCGTCCGCGTCACCGGCCTGGTGCGCGAGCGTCCGGCCGGCACCGCCAACAGCGAACTGGCTTCGGGCGAAATCGAAGTGCTGTGCAAGGAAGTCGAAATCCTGAACGCGTCGGTCACGCCGCCGTTCCAGTTGGATGACGACAACCTGTCGGAAACCACCCGCCTGACGCACCGCGTGCTGGACCTGCGCCGCCCGCAAATGCAGCGCAACCTGATGCTGCGTTACCGCGTGTCGATCGAAACGCGCAAGTTCCTGGACCAGCTGGGCTTCATCGATATCGAAACCCCGATGCTGGCCAAGAGCACGCCCGAAGGCGCGCGCGACTACCTGGTGCCTTCGCGTGTCAACGCCGGCCACTTCTTCGCGCTGCCGCAGTCGCCGCAGTTGTTCAAGCAGATGCTGATGGTGTCGGGCTTTGACCGCTACTACCAGATCACCAAGTGCTTCCGCGACGAAGACTTGCGCGCTGACCGTCAGCCCGAATTCACTCAGATCGACTGCGAAACCTCGTTCCTGAACGAGTTCGAGATCCGTGAAATCTTCGAGAACCTGATCCGTCACGTCTTCAAGGTCGTGCAGGGTGTGGACCTGGCGTCGCCGTTCCCCATCATGCCGTGGACGGAAGCGATGCGCCGCTACGGTTCGGACAAGCCGGACCTGCGCGTGAAGCTCGAATTCACCGACATGACCGACGTCATGCGTGATGTGGACTTCAAGGTGTTTGCCGCCGCCGCCACGGCGCCCGGCAGCCGCGTGGTCGCCCTGCGCGTGCCCGGCGGCGCGGAAATGTCCCGCAGCGAAATCGACGGCTACACGCAGTTCGTCGGCATCTACGGCGCCAAGGGCCTGGCCTACATCAAGGTCAACGAAGTGGCCAAGGGCCGTGATGGCCTGCAATCGCCCATCGTCAAGAACCTGCACGACGCCGCGCTGGCCGAACTGGTCAAGCGCACCGGCGCGCAAGATGGCGACATCATTTTCTTTGGCGCGGATCGCGAGAAGGTCGTCAACGACGCCATCGGCGCGCTGCGCGTGAAGATCGGCCACAGCGAATTCGGCAAGAAGACGGGCCTGTTCGAAGCCGGTTGGCAGCCGCTGTGGGTGGTTGACTTCCCGATGTTCGAATACGACGAGGAAGACGGCCGCTACACCGCTGCCCACCACCCGTTCACCAGCCCGAAGGACGGCCACGAAGACTTCCTGGAAACCGATCCCAGCAAGGCGTTCGCCAAGGCCTACGACATGGTGCTGAACGGTTGGGAAATCGGCGGCGGCTCGGTCCGTATCCACCGCGAAGAAGTGCAAAGCAAGGTGTTCCGCGCGCTGAAGATCGGCGCCGAGGAAGCCCAGGAAAAGTTCGGCTACCTGCTGGACGCGCTGCAGTATGGCGCGCCTCCGCACGGTGGTATCGCGTTCGGTCTGGACCGCATCGTCACGATGATGACCGGCGCCGAATCGATCCGCGACGTGATCGCCTTCCCGAAGACGCAACGCGCTCAGGATCTGCTGACGCAAGCGCCTTCCGAAGTCGACGAAAAGCAGCTGCGCGAATTGCACATCCGCTTGCGTAACGTCGAAAAGTAAGGGACCCCCCCGAGGCGCCGGGGGCGCCTCCCCCCCAGGGGGGCGCCTCACGGGACCGGCGGAGCCGGATCCTCGGCGGCCCGGCTTGTGGCGCGGCATGGGCTTGCGGCGGGTTGCGTTCTTTGGCGGCTTGGCTTGCGATAAGTGTGTTCTTGTTGCGGCTAGGGCTTGCTGAATTGGAGTAATCTGGCAAACGCCGCTTTGTTGGCGGTGCTTGCCGGGGCTGCTTTTGGGCCCGGCTTGTGGTTCCTCTGCTTTCAAAGGCGCCATCGCTTTTATGTCGCTCATCCGTGTCGTCAGCTACAACATTCACAAGGGCCGTTCGGCATTGGGCCGGCTCGACTCCCTGAATGAACTTCGCTTGGGGCTGTATGGCCTGCGCCCAGATTTGGTCTTCCTGCAGGAAGTCCAGGGCCGCAACGAGCAACGATCCCTGCTCCACGCGCAACACGAATCCCTGGCCGCCGCCTTGCGGCTGGACGTGGCTTACGGCCGCAATGCTGTCCGCCACGCCACGGACCATGGCAACGCGCTGCTGTCGCGCTTTCCCATTCTTGATCACGAAAACCTCGACATCTCCGACCATCGCCTGGAGCAACGTGGCCTGCTGCATGCGCGCATCGACGTGGGCGACCGGCCGGTGCATTGCTTTGTGGTGCATCTGGGCCTGTTTGCCGGCAGCCGCACGCGCCAGGTGCTGGCGTTGACCGAGCGGATCCGACGCATGGTGCCGGACGGTGAGCCCATTCTGATCGCAGGGGATTTCAACGATTGGAATGACCGGCTGGCGCCGCTGTTCGTTCAACAGTTGGGGCTGTATGAAGTGTTTTCCCATGCGCCCCGCAGTCATGGCGGCGAATTGCCGCGCTTGCGCGATTCAGTCAAACGGCTGAGCAACGCGCTGCGCGGGTTGCCCAATGGCGGCTTATCCGTCATGGAACGCACCAACCAACTTGGCATGGACGGCAGCGCGCGCATGCTGCAGCCGCCGCCCCGCACGTTTCCCGCCGTGTTCCCGTGGTTTCGCCTGGACCGCATTTACCAGCGCGGGTTTGCCGTGCGCAGCGCGCGCGTGTTGCGCGGCCGGGAGTGGGCGCGGCTGTCGGATCACTCCCCCTTGCTGGCGGAGCTGGAACTTCCGTGAAGACCGAGCAGGTCAAGCTGGAATGGACGGACGGCAACAACATCCGCTTGTTGCAGAACGGCGCCGACTTCTTCCCCGCGCTGTGTTCGGCTATCGACGCCGCGCAGGTCAGCGTGCATCTGGAAACCTATATTTTCATGGTGGATCGCACCGGCTCGCAGGTGCTGGAGTGCCTGACGGCGGCGGCGCGGCGCGGCGTCAAAGTGCGGGTGGTGCTGGACGGCTTCGGCAGCGCCATGAACGTCGAGCACGTGCGCGCGATGCTGCTGGACGCAGGCGCCCAATGCCGCATCTTCCGGCCTGAACCGCGCTGGTTCGCTCGCTTTATTCCGTCGCGCAGCCGGCTGCGACGGCTGCATCGCAAGGTCACCATTGTGGATGGACGCATTGCGTTCATCGGCGGCATCAACGTCATCGATGATTACGATGATTTGGATCCTACGGACGGCATCTCCGCGCCGCGCTTTGATTTCGCGGTGCAGGTAGAAGGCCCGCTCGTCACCGAAGCGGCCTACGCGCAGGACTTGCTGTGGGTGCGCTTGAATTGGGCGCGGTTGCGGCGCCATCCGCGCGACTGGAGCCGCATGCGGCTCACCAAGCCGCACCATGCGCCGGTTGAACCTTGCGGCACCTTGCGCGCGGCGCTGGTGCTGCGTGACAACCTGCGGTATCGCCAGACGTTCGAACGCGCGTATCTGTATGGCATCACTCAGGCGCGTCGCGACATTCTTATCGCCAACGCGTATTTCTTTCCCGGGCGCCAGTTCCGACGCGCACTGGCCAAAGCCGCCGCGCGTGGTGTGCGGGTACGGTTGCTGCTGCAAGGCAAGGTCGAATACCGCATGCAGTACCACGCCACCCGTTCCCTATACGACCAGTTGCTGCGCGACGGCATCGAGATCTTCGAGTACATGCCGGGATACCTGCATGCCAAGGTCGCCGTCATTGATAACGTGGCCACGGTGGGTTCGTCCAATCTGGATCCGTTCAGCCTGCTGCTGGCGCGCGAGGCCAACGTCGTCGTCGACAGCCAGCCCTTTGCGTGGGACCTGCAAGAACGCCTGGAAGCGGCCATACGCGAAGGCGGCCGCTTCATCCGGCCGTTGGATTACCAGCGCCGGGGATGGTTGCGGCGCTGGGTGGACGCGGTGTCCTATACGCTGCTGCGCATCGGCGTGGCGTTGACGGGGTCGTCGGATAAATACTGAAGCGCCGACTCAGGTACGGCGCTTGATCAGCCCCAAGGCCAGCGCGGTGCCAACCAGGATGATGGCGGCGCCCAGCGCGATGGACGGCGTGATGCTTTCGTCCAACAACCACGCGCCCCACACCACGCCGAAAATCGGCACCAGGAAGGTGACGCTGACGGCGGCGGTCGGCCCCACATTGGCGATCAGCCGGAAGAAAATGATGTAGGCCGCGCCGGTGCAGACGACAGCCAGCAAGATCGTGGAGATCCAGGCGGTCATCGACGCGGGCGTCTCCGGCCAAGCCGACACGGCCAGCGGCAGCAGCACGAGCGAGGCCGCGATCATGCTGCCCGTGGCGCTGGCCAAGGCGTCCACGCCGGTCAGGAAACGCTTGGTCCAGTTGGCGGCGATGCCGTAGAACACGGGCGCCGACACGGCGGCCAGCACGGCGGGCCCGGTGCCCCCGGCCTGGAAATTCAGCTTGTCCCACACCAGCACGATGATGCCCACGAACCCGATCAACAGGCCCAGCGACCGCATCCACGGCAACCTGTCTTTCAGCCACAGCCACCCGACGACCGCGCCCCATACCGGCGTCACCGCGTTGGCCACCGACAGGAACCCAGCGCCCAGCGATTGCGCCGCGTAGGCATACAGCAGGAAGGGCACGGCGGCGTTCAAGGTGCCCACCACCAGCAGCGCCTTCCAGTGCCGCGCAATCAAGGGCAGCTTGCCGCGCCAGATGGCCGCCGGCAGCAGGAACAGCGCCGCCAGGCCGACACGCAATTCGATCAGGGCGATGGGCCCGAAGTCCTGCACGGCAAGGCGCATGAACAGAAAAGAGCCGCCCCAGACCGCCGCCAGCAGCAGCAGGTCCAACAGATTGCGTTGACGCATGATGTGTCTCGGTTTGCCTTATTTCCGGCCAGTGACCAGATTCTTCATCTTGACTCGATGCGCAAGCAGCGCGCAGGCCAGGGACAGGACAATACACAAGACCAGGCCGGCCCGCACTCCGTTTAGTACCGTGCCGTGTGAAATCATGATGCCCACCAGCGCGGTACCCAAGGCGCTGCCGATCGCGCGCGTGGTCTGGACCAGCGCCGACGCCACGCCCACGTCGCGGCGTTCGCTCAGCATCTGCATGAAGAGCGTCAGATTGGGAAGTAGAAAGCCCAGCGCGCAGCCGTTGACGAAGAAAGCGGCAAGAATCCACCAGGCCGAGGTCCCGGGCGAGATCAACAGCACCATCAGCGTACCGCCCGCCAGGAGGAGGCCGCCGAACACCATCAGGCGTTGCGGTTCAGTCTGCTTGGGAAACATCCGGCCATTGATGATGCTGCCGACTGAAATCGCCGCGACCAGCGGGGTCAGCAGCAAACCCGCTTCGCTGGGCGAGTAGCCCAACACCTGCTGCAACAACAGCGGGCTATAGAAGATCAGCACAAACATGACCGCGCCCACCATCATGGCGGACAGGTTCAGCAGGCGGGATTCCTGCCCGGCCAGCACGCGTAGCGGAAAAATGGGGGACTTTACGCGGCGTTCGGTGGGGATAAGGATGGCGATGGCGGCCACGCCAATCACCGCCAACATGGCACCCAGCAAGGGATGGGCATGTTCGCCCCGGGCGAAGGCCAGTTCCAGCGCCGCCAGCGGGGCGCCCACGGCCAAGACCAGCAAGATGGCGCCTACCCAGTCGATCTTGCGGCTGCCATCGTGCATGGGGCGGATGCGCGGGAAGTAGCGCGCCAACAGAAAAAACGCGCCGGCGGCCGCGATAGGCGAAATGAAGAACGCCGCACGCCATCCCAGCGCCTGGGTCGCCGCGCCGCCCAGCACCGGGCCGATCCCGCTGGCCATGGCAAACGCGGCGGACACCAAGGCCATCCAGCGCACCCGCTGCTTGGCATCGGGAAACAGGTCGGCCGGCGCCGCGAACGCGGTGGCGATCATCATGCCGCCGCCGACCCCTTGAAGGGTGCGGAACACGATCAGTTGCGTCATGGACTGCGCCAGTCCACAGGCGATGGAGCCCAGCGCGATGATAAGCACGGACACCAGCATCAAGGGCTTGCGGCCGAACATGTCGCCCAGCCGGCCAAAGATCAGGATGGACGCCGCGGTGGCCAGCAGATAGCCGGTGCCCACCCAGGCGTAAAGCGCCATGCCGTTCAGGGCCTCGGCCACGCGAGGCAGGGTGGTGCTGATAATGGTGGAATCCAGCGCGGCCAGCACCACCGTCGCCGACACGCCCGCCATGGCCATCAGCAAGTCTCGTCGAGAGCGAGGGGATTCGGCGGCTGGCTGTGTCGGTGGCGGCGGCGGAGTCATGCTGCCTAGGATATCACCGGCCCACTAGGGTTTTCACTTGTAAAACGAGTGATACCCCCAGAAAACCGCGATAACCAGCACGACCAACAACCATGACCATCGGGAATTGGACAGGCCGCGGGGTTCGGGCTCGGGAGGAGGGGGCGGCGGCGCGACGCGCGGCTGGGCCGCCATGTGGTCGATGAAGGCGGCAAAGAACTTCTGGATGATCTTGTCGCCCGCTTTCAGCAGCAGGCCTTCCCCGCACTCGGCCAACTTGCCCCCGGCCATGCCCGCCACGGTGTAGGCGACGCGGGTGCCTTGGTCCTTGGTGCTGAGGTTGACCTGCGCGGTACCGATGGCCAGGCAGGCTGCGCGGCCCTTGCCTTCGAAGACCAGCGTGCAACTGTCAGGGGCGTTGACGTCCGAGAGCAGGATCTCGCCCTCGTAGTCGGTGTCGATCCCCGCGATGTTGGCCCGCAAGGTGACGGCGTATTCGGTAGGGGACCGTTGCGTCACGTTCACGCATCCCGGTATGCATCGCTGCAACACCGCCGGATCCGTGAGGGAATCCCAGGTTTGGTGCTGGGTGGAGGGAATCCATTGGGCATCGGCAATGCGCATGGCTGTCTCCTTGCTTGGCGTTGTTGTAAGTTCATTTTGGACTTAATCCACGGAAATGCCAACCATACGTCGGCAGGCGCTGAGTGGGGCCCGAGTATGCGCATGGCGTGGAGGTAAAATACCGAGTTCCGCTGGCCATACCCGAGGGGTGGCGGCAATCTACTCTGGCGCGCATTTCCATGAGCATTCTTGTTAGCGGTGGGGCCGGTTTCATTGGCTCGAATTTCGTGCTCGATTGGTTGGGCGATTCTGGCGAACCGGTGGTCACGCTGGATAAGCTGACCTATGCGGGCAATCCCGCCAATCTGGCGTCGTTGCATGGCGATCCGCGGCATGAGCTGGTGGTGGGCGACATCGGCGACACCAAGTTGGTTGAGTCCCTGCTTGCACAGCATCGTCCGAGGGCAGTGGTCAATTTCGCTGCGGAATCACATGTTGATCGATCCATTCTCGGGCCGGGTGAGTTCATTCAGACCAACATCGTCGGCACCTTCAATCTGCTAGAAGTGGTGCGGAACTACTGGGCCGCGCTACCGCCTCCGGAACGTGCGGCCTTTCGCTTCCTGCACATCTCCACCGACGAGGTGTATGGCTCGCTCGCACCCGGAGACGCAGCCTTCAGCGAGACGCACCGGTACGAACCCAACAGTCCGTATTCGGCCAGCAAGGCGGCAAGTGATCACCTGGTACGCGCTTACCACCATACCTACGGGCTACCGGTACTGACGACGAATTGCTCGAACAACTATGGCCCCTATCATTTCCCCGAGAAGCTGATTCCGCTGGTGATCCACAACGCGCTGGGCGATCGGCCGCTGCCGATCTACGGCGACGGTCAACAGATTCGCGACTGGCTGTACGTCAAGGATCATTGCAGCGCTATCCGCGCCGTGCTGGCGGGCGGCCGGACAGGGGAAACCTATAACGTGGGCGGCTGGAACGAAATGTCCAACCTTGACGTCGTCAAGACCATCTGCCGCCTGCTCGACGAGTTCAAGCCGCGTACTGACGGCCAGCCGTACGAGGCGCAGATCACCTTCGTCAAGGATCGCCCTGGCCACGACCGACGTTACGCCATTGACGCGCGTAAGCTGGAACGAGAGCTGGGATGGAAGCCGGCCGAGACCTTCGCGTCCGGAATCCGTAAGACAGTGCGGTGGTATCTGGATAATCCGCAGTGGGTGGCGGACGTGACCAGCGGTGCGTACCGCAACTGGATGAAGGTACAGTACGACGTATGAAGATTCTGCTGATCGGTGCCAATGGCCAAGTGGGGCAGGAATTGCGGCGGACGTTATTGCCGCTGGCGGAGGTGACGGCCTGGGGGCGGGAAGACGCCGACCTGGCCAGCCCCGACACCTTGCCGTCGATGCTGGCCGCCTGTGCGCCCGACCTGATTGTCAACGCGGCTGCCTATACGGCGGTGGACCAAGCCGAAAGCCAGCCGGATGCCGCCGACGCGGTCAATGCTGTCGCCGTCGCGGCGTTGGCGGCCTACGCCAGGCAGGCTGGCATTCTGCTGGTGCACTACTCCACGGACTATGTGTTCGATGGAACGCTGGATCGGCCATATCGCGAGACCGACACGCCCGCTCCCTTGAACGCGTATGGGCGTTCGAAACTGGCAGGCGAACGGGCTATCGCTCAGAGCGGCTGTCGGGCGCTGGTCTTTCGCATCAGCTGGGTGGTGTCAGCCACCGGGGCGAATTTCGTGAAGACGGTGCTGCGGCTCGCTGGCAGCCGTGATGCCCTGCGCATTGTGGATGACCAGTTCGGCGCCCCGACGGCCGCCGAGCTGGTGGCGGACACGACCGCGCTGGCGATCGCCGCCCACCAACGTGGCGCGCTGTCAGCCGGCGTGTACCATCTGACCGCATCCGGCATGACTTCCTGGTGCGGCCTGGCCCGGCACGTCGTGGCCCGCGCTCGCCACAACGGCGCGGTGTTGAAGGTCGACGAGCGCGGCATCACGGCCATCAGCACGGAGGATTATCCACTGCCCGCCGTCCGGCCGCGGAATTCCCTGATGGACTGCGGCCTCTTGTCCGAGGCGCTGGGGCTGCAATTGCCCCATTGGACGATTCACGTCGACCGCGTCGTGGATCAACTCACCAAACAGGAAAAACGATCATGAAGCGCAAGGGCATCATCCTGGCGGGCGGTTCAGGTACCCGACTGCATCCAGCGACGTTGGCGCTTAGCAAGCAGTTGCTGCCGGTCTACGACAAACCGATGATCTACTATCCCCTGACCACGCTGATGCTGGCTGGCATCAGGGAAATCCTGGTTATTTCCACGCCACAGGATATTCCCAGGTTTCAGCAGTTGCTGGGCACCGGAGAGCGCTGGGGGTTGGACCTCCAGTATGCGGTGCAGCCGTCTCCCGATGGCCTGGCGCAGGCATTCCTGATCGGCGAGTCGTTCATCGGCGACGACTTGTGCGCGTTGGTGCTGGGCGACAACATCTTCTATGGCCACGACTTTCCACAGCTACTGGGCAGCGCAATGCGGCGTGAGCAGGGCGCCAGCGTGTTTGCCTACCATGTGCTGGATCCGGAGCGCTATGGCGTGGCCGAGTTCAATCAAGCAGGAAAGGTGCTGTCTATCGAGGAAAAACCGGCGCAGCCGAAATCGAACTACGCGGTCACGGGCCTGTATTTTTATGATCGCCAGGTGGTCGAGCTGGCCAAGCGTATTCGTCCATCGGCGCGGGGCGAACTCGAGATCACGGATCTGAACCGTTTGTATCTGGAACAGAATCAACTCAACGTCGAGATCATGGGCCGCGGCTACGCCTGGCTGGATACGGGTACGCATGATTCCCTGCTGGACGCGAGCCAGTTTATCGCTACGCTGGAGAATCGCCAGGGCTTGAAAGTCGCCTGTCCCGAAGAAGTTGCCTACCGCAAGAAGTGGATCGACGGGCCGCAGCTCGAAGCGCTGGCGCAGCCTTTGGCCAAGAATGGTTATGGTCAGTACCTGTTGCGTATTCTGAACGAATCGGTGTTTTGATGAAGACCACTCCGCTTGCCATTCGTGACGTGCTGTTGATCGAACCCAGGGTGTTTGGCGACGCGCGCGGCTATTTCTACGAAAGTTTCAACCAGGCTGCGTTTGAGGCGGCGGTGGGTCGTAGGGTCGAGTTCGTGCAGGATAACCATTCGCGGTCGGCCCGCCACGTGTTGCGCGGGCTGCACTATCAAATCCAGTGCACGCAAGGCAAGCTGGTACGGGTGGTGGAAGGCGAAGTGTTTGACGTGGCCGTCGACCTGCGTAAGTCGTCGCCTACGTTCGGGAAATGGGTCGGCGCGGTCCTGTCCCAGGAAAACCGGCAGCAGCTATGGGTGCCGGAAGGCTTTGCGCACGGTTTTGTGGTGTTATCGGATTACGCCAGTTTTCTGTACAAGACCACGGACTATTACGCACCGGAGCACGAGCGCAGCCTCAAGTGGGATGACCCGTCGATTGGCATCGACTGGCCATTCGAGGGTGTGCCGGTTCTTTCGGCCAAGGATCAGGCCGGGGTGGGCTTGGCCGAAGCTCAGGTGTTCGACTGACTGTCCGCGGTCTCTGGACGTCCGGCGCCGAGGCGCACGGCCGCAGCCAGCAGCGGCAAATAGGCAAGCACCGCGAACGCCCACTGCCATTTAGGCCAGGCGACGCTGGCCGCTGCCAGGGGTGCCAACCACAATACATTCACGGCCAGCACAAGGCAGGTGACTCGGCGGTGGCCACGCTTGCGCGGCCCATGCCAACGGCGTGCAAGGTGCTGATAGGCATGGCTGCGATGGGCCTGCAACCATCGCTCGCCTGCCATCATCCGGCGCAATAGCGTCGACGTGGCATCCGATACGAATACGGCGGCAAGAATCAACCACGTCGTCAGCGGTAGCCAGCCTGCCGAGGCCGACAGCAGGGCAAGTGCGAACAAAGAGAAGGCCAGGAATGTGCTGCCCACGTCACCCATGAATATCTTTGCCGGCGGCCAATTGAATGGCAGAAAACCGGCGATCGCACCCACTAACGCCAAATTCCAGAGCCAGATGGGATGGCTGTCGGGAACGGCAGGCGCGACGACTGCGGTCAGTACGGCACCCCCCACTGCCATGAACAGCGCCTGGACACTGGCCAGGCCATCCACGCCGTCCATGAAGTTGAACAGGTTGACCCACCAGATACCGATAAACAGCAGCGGGGCCAGCAGCATAGCGCCACTCAGTGACCAACCGCCCGGCAGGACCAATGGTGGCAACGGGGGCAACACGATCAGGAGCGTGGCGCATACCCCAATCTGTACCAAGAAGCGCACACGTGCTGAAACAGGCGCGACATCATCGCGGAAGCCGACCAGGGCCAGGATGCCGCCGGCGCCAGCGAGCGCTAACCACGCTTGCGGCTGCGCGCTTTGCGTCGCGACCCACAATCCGGAGACGACACCGGCCACCGCCATACCCGCGCCGCCGCCGCCTGGTGTGGGCACCTCGTGCGACGAGCGCTGATTGGGTGCCTGGATCAGGCCCAGCCGGGCTGCGAAACGCAGCGTCAGCACGGTGACGAGACCGGAGAGCAGCAGCGCGGCGCTCAGGAGGATAAGGCCTGGATTCATGCCGGGATGTCGTTTGGTGAAAGATGGAAGGGGCGAGGGCGGAAACCAAGGTCCTGGCGGGCGGCGGTATGGTCGAACACCATATCGCGGTTCATCCGTTCCGCCATGGCGGGCGACCATTTCCGGAAGCGAGGTAGCACGCGCGCAAGGCCTACCGCGATTCGAAACATGAACAGCGGGATGGCGATCATTCGTACCGGTCGGCCCAGGGCCTCGAAGATTCGTGCCACCATCTGGCGGTAGGGCAAGGTCTCGCCACCGGACAGGTTGTAGGCTTGATCGGCGGCCGCAGGCGCGGTCAATGCCGCGACGCAGGCGCTGGCAATATCCAGAGCGTGGACGGGTTGGCGCAGCCCCTGAGCGTGTCCCAAGAGGGGAAACAGCGTAGTGCGCTGTATGAGGCGGGCAATCTCGGAGACGTTTTTGTCTTGGCCGAATCCGTAGATCAGCGTTGGTCGCAAGATCACCCATTCGATATTGCGGCGTTCAGCCCATTGCCGCACTTGTTCTTCCGCTTGCGTGAGCCGCTGTGCTACAGCGTTTTCCTCGTCGTCGCTGGAATCGATCTTGGTGAATCGGCTGGTCGAGGACAACGCCACGACCCGGCGCGCGCCACAGGCTTCCAGCGCCGCGAAATACTGAGGTAGTGTCCAGATGGGCGCCAGGCACAGCCACCAATGAATCGGCGCTTCGTCCGAGGCGAGCACGGGTGGCATCAGGCGCCACGAAATGCCTGTCACGTCCAGGCTCGACGGGCGTGGACGGCGGGAATACGCACACGCATGCCATCCGGACGCCGCCAGTAGCGGTAGCACGGCTTGCCCGACCAGGCTCGATCCGCCCAGAACGGCGACGCGGCGGCCATCAGCCATTCTTGCGTCCATGGATACCGAACCATCGGCACAGCGTGTGGTACAGCGAGACCAGCGAGAAACGTAGCCAGACCCCGGCGGTGACGAGCCACATCAGGGCGCCTGGATACTGGTGACCGAAGAATTTACGGTAGAACCGCATCATGCCGCGGTGCTTGTGCCATTCCACGAACACGGGTCGTGACCGGCTGCAGACTCCCTTATAGTGCAGTACCTTCGCGTCCGGCACGAATAGAATCTTCCAGTGCGCCCGCCAGAACCGCATGCACCAGTCCAGATCTTCGCAGTGCATGAAGTACTCCTCGTCCAGTAGGCCGACTTCGTCGAGTGCTTCACGACGGGTGAACATGCACGCACCTGAGATGGCCTCGACTTCGATCGGGGCGGGTGGCAATGGCTGCTTGTGCAGGTGGAAATCGGTGAAGAGTTTCGGCCAGCGCTTGGCAAGTCGCGCCAGGCCAAATGCCCGCACGAAGGAGCGCCACGGTGTGGGCACGGCCCGCCGGCCACCGGCCTGCTCGGTGCCGTCCGGATTGAGCAGCAGGCCGCCGACCATGCCCGCCCGGGGATTGGCTTCGCACACTGCCTGCAGGCGCGCGAGCGCGCCAGGCTGCAGTTCGCAATCCGGATTCAGGAAAAGCAGATACTTGCACTTGGCTGAGTGGGCTCCGCGATTGCACGCTTTGGCGAAGCCCTGGTTGTCGGGGTTGCGTAGGATGACTAGATTGTCGCGACCGGCGCAGCGTTGTTCGAGGATGGCCAGACTGTCATCCGCGGATGCGTTGTCGACCACGATGATTTCCTGCACGTCATCGATAGCTGACAAGACACAGGCCGCCAATCCTGGGCCGGCGTTGTAGTTCACGATGATGATCGAAGTAGGGCTTTTCATTTGTAGTGCGCGCTGTCTGCGCGCTAGTCTTTATACGGTTTCTTATTCAGTACGCGGAGCAGTTGCCAGGGCGCGATCGAGCGGTTGCGCTGCAGGACCCGGCGCTTGCGCCAGATTTTTGGTAAGCCGCGAATGGCATCCCATTTGGCGCGCATGACACCCCGAAAGTTGCCACGCCGGACATACCGCGCGATTCCAAGCATGTTGAGCGCGATATGCAGTGGCAGGAAGAGCCAGAACAGGTACCCCGGCATATTCTTGGCAAACGTCCAGACCAGATTGCGCTGTCCATGATAAATATAGAACTCGCTTTGTTTTCCGGTCACGGCCGAGCCAGCATGCAATACGGTCGAACCGGGTACGCCCAGGCAGCGATGGCCCGCTAGGCGCAGCCTGAAACCGAGGTCAACATCTTCCATATAGCAAAAAAAATCTTCGTCAAACCCGCCGGCGGCAAGAATAATATCTCGCCGGTATAGTGCGGCCGCCGCGCAGGGTGCAAATATCTCACCGTTATCCGTGGAATAGGCGGTGGCCGGCTGATTGATACCGCTACGCCACGCATAGCCGCTGACGTGATAGCAATCGCCATTGCCATCGAGCAAGGCCGGATTATCTGCTCGCAGCAGGCGTGAGCCAAAAAAGGCAAACTGCGGATAGTCGAGGGTAGCCTGCGCCAGCCGCGCCAACCACTCAGGATGCGGCACGGTGTCCGGATTCAGCAGTGCAATCCATTCGCAATCGCCCACGTGGGCGAATCCCAGGTTATTGCCAGCGGCAAAACCCAGGTTGCCAGCCGCTTTGACGTAGACCAGATTGGTGTGATGCGCCAGTCGCGCGACGTCGTCGGGAGATTCGTTGCCATTGTCGACGACAACGATGCGCATGGGCGGCATAGTCTGTGTCATCAGGGCTTCCAGACAAGGGTGCAGCAGGTCCCAGCAGTTGAAGGCGACGATTACGACGGAGCAGCGCGGCGCCCCGGGCATTCCGGTGGCGGCCCCGGCAAGAGCGAAGGTGTTCATGGCCGAGAAGATCCCGGGGCTGCTGGCGACGCCGTGCCAGCGGCGAGCAAGTCGATCAGCTCGGCAAGGCGTGCGGGCGCCAGGGCGTCCGGACGAAAGTCGAAATACATCCGGATCTCCTGTCGTTCGGTATCTAACATCGCATGGTACTGGGCTGGGTTTGCCAGTGTGTCCAGAAGCGTATCGAATTCTTCCCAAGTGGTGAATTTGGTGCCGGGCAGCGAGGAGAACAGACGCTGGTCATATGGCGAACGTACCGAAATTCCCGACATCAGGCAGATACGCCCACGTGCGATGTTCTCCACGGCGGCGGACGAAATATTGGTGACGCAAAGCCACACACGTTCGACCAGCGCGCTTAACTCGATGTCGACATGTAATTGCAGCCCAGGTACATCTTGCAGCCTTTTGTAGGCTGCCACGTCATCGGCGGGGTGCAATTTGATGTGCAGGATGGCTCCCTTGGGCAAGCGCCGGTCGAGCACACCGCGTAGCTGCAGGAGTTCCTCAATCTGCCTCTCATGGGCATGAGCATCTCCCATCCCACTTAGGAAGTTGGTGCAGAAATACAGCACGTCGCGTGTGTCGAACACGCCTGGTTCGGTATGGGAGATATCCAGGCTGGGATGACCGGTGATATGTACCGTGGTGCCCGGACTCGGCTGCCTGTCGGACAGAATTTTGGCCCATCTTTCGCCATGTGCGGCGATATGGTCGCATCCACCCATGCCATACGGAACACGGCCCAGTTGTGCTCCACCCAGAGCTAGCCATGCCTTGGTGCGTAGCAAATGCAGGCGGCCTCGCCAATCGAGCGAGAATTGGTCGGAGACGAAACCGTCCTGGACGAGTAGAGTCGGAATGCGCAAGGATTGCGCTGCGGCGATCGCGGCGCGTTCGAGATGGCCTGTATCGTTGCCCAGCACCAGGAGTCTTGCTTGGTTGCGAACCAGCATCTGCCTGAAATCTCGCATACCATCACGTCGCGCGGCCAAAGCGCGCTTCATCGTGCGGACCAGACGCGACCCATCGTCGGCACGAATGGTGGAGATCGGCTCCATCGGCAGATCCAGACGCTGGGCCGCGACGGCCGAGGCGACGTTTCCGTGAATGCCGCGATAGAAACTGTCCAGCGACACCATGACCGGCTGCAATTTTCCCTGTTCCAGCAAGGTGCGCAAGGTCGGCGTGAACAGTTTGACGTGCAGCGCACTGCTACAGGCAAAGAGGATATGGGGAAGCGGTTTCATAGCGGCCGCGCTTTCATTTGCTGCACAAGATAACGTGCCGCAGATGGGCCGTCGCCGGCGCACCATTGATTCGAAAACTCACGGCTTGCGGAGTGAAATTGATCAGGGGGGGCGTCTAGCAGGGCCTGTAATGCTCGCTCTATCTGATCGGGGCGGGTCACGTAAGGCAATGGCGGCGTGGCGATCGAGAAACCAGTGAACTCTGGGGTGCCCGCCAGATTGATGAGCAGGACAGGCCGGTTGGCGTTAGCCGCTTCCAGAAGTACGGTGCTGGCCTTGCCCACAATCACGGCGGCCTGGGCCAGCTCAGTAGCCAGTTCCGTTTGCGTGCCCGAAACCACGCGGACGTTCGGTAAGCCCTCGAGCATGCGCTCGTAGTCTTCGGGAACATGGCGCGGGTGGGTTCGCACCACCAGATCAGCCCCCCGTGGTAGATGTCGGGCGAGGGCGCGAAGTGTGAAGGCTTCCTCCTCCACGGTCATCAGGTACGGACAGACCAGCGCATTGGCGCCGGTCAAATACAGAATGCGCGGGGGGGAGGCTCTGTCCGTCTGCGGCAGGTCGGCCGACCGGTTAAATCCCATGATGTCCAAGCGTTGTGCGGGCAGCGCGTAGCGCAACAGCGTATCGCGGTACCCGGGGCCCCACACAAAGAAGCGATCCGGGATCAAGCGTGTATCGGATTCCAGGGCGGGCAGGTAAAAGCCGGCATTGGTGACGCGTTGCGGGGTAATGATGCCGCCTTGTACGCCCCAGAGCTCTCCGCCGGCCTGGTGTACCGCCAACGCCAGCGAACGGCCCAGGTTGGAAAAGGATTCCACGGCGAGGACGCGGCCGATGCGCTCGCGCGCAACGAAGCGCTGTGCGATCGCGGAATGCAGCGCACCCGCGGCCAGCAATGACGGCATCAGTTCGGCCAGCGCTGCGCGTACCAGGGGATAGAACTCCATGCCGTCGGTCGAGAACAACGCCTGGAACGCGGGCTCGGTGTCCCAGGTGGCAAAGCGGGCCTGGAAGTCGCGCCGGGCTCGCCAGATGGCTCGCATGTCGGCGAAGCGGGCGTACGTATACCAGGGACGGTATTGGCCTGTCAGGATGGCGCGCCAGGCATGCAACTGCTGAGCCAGCGCACCGCCGCCAGCGCGCGCCGGGTGCAGGCCCGTCTTTACGTAGTCGGGAAACTCGGCACGGATCTCCGCTTCGATATGATCGTAATAGACATCGCTGATGAACTGCTTTCCGTCCTTGCCAATGAACGTCTTGGTCATGTCACCAAGCGAGCAGAATAGCGCTAGCCGTCTTTTGTTCGGGCGGCGGCCTTCGATTATTCGGCGCAATGTCATCAGGCCTTTGGCGATGACTAGGGTGTCCAAGCGGCGCCAGATCCCTGCCAACTTGCCGGGTGGCCGCAATGGTTGCGGCGCAGCCTCGTGCGAGGTCCAGACCGGATTGAGCCGGACGCCGGGTAGCTGCGCGAGTGCGGCGGCGATCGCATGCCCCTGTGGCGCGAGAATATTGATCGTGGCGCCGGGATGATTCCGGCTTATCTGCCGCACCAGGAACAGGTGCAGAATTGACTCGAAAATGCCGCCGCGAATTTCAAACAGCGAGTCGTGGCACAGGTTCCAGAGGGATGGCGTGTCTGCGTCAAACAGCGTGGTGAATCCGCTGGCGCTGGCGCGTGCACGCTCAGGCAGTGTGGCCAGCCACGACAGCGCGGCGGTGGCTGCGCTGTCAAAGATGACGTCGCAATCGCGATATAGATACCGGGACGTCACGCCGGCCTGGGCCAGCGCCGCCTCTGTCTCGATGGAATCCGTGTAGAAGCACGACGTGTCAGCGAAGCCGTCGCGGGCGTCTCGCCACGGCGCAGGACCGAGGACGAAGGTAATAGAAGGGGTGGTCATCATGCGTCAGATCTTGCGGACTATAGATCCGCGCTGGCCGTACCCTGGCGGACGCCCGCTTCCTGCAGGATGAGTGCGGTGATCCGCGATGCCGCTTGTCCGTCGCAGGGGCCGAAAATACGCTGCGCGAGATTGCGCGCCGCCTCGACCGACTCACGCCGCACCGCCTCGTGCTCGAGCAAAGGCCGAAGGGCGGCCTCTAAATCCTGTGGCTGGTCGACAAAGGGCATCATGCCGCGATAGTTCTCGACATGGGGAAGGTCGAAGTAATAGCGGGACTCGGGGTAATTCAGAAGCACGCACGCATTGCCGGCTACCGTGGCCTCGCCAAGGATCGACGAGAAGGTACCGACAATCCAGTCGGTCACCGCCAACAGGTCGGCATTGCCCAACACTACATCCTGGGGTGCGATCCAGATGCGGTCGCGGTTCAGTGTGGCAATTTTCTCGATCAGCGGCATATCATCGCTGGTCCAGGGCTTCATAATGATGCGGAAGTTAAATTCCTGGCCGAGGCGGCACAGGGTCGAGATCGTGTCGATGAAGTGGTCATCGCGTAGCAGCAAGGTATCGAGCACCTTCGACTGGCCGGTGAACATCAGATAGCGGCAATCGGTTGGGAGCTTGAGTCGCTTGAGCCTCGCGTTACGGCTTTCCTCGCTGTGCGCGCGCAGTCGTGCGTGCTTGTCGACGCGAGCGTACCCGGTTACGACCAATTGGTCTTCGCGGTAGCCGAAATCCAGGAACTGTTCCTTATGCATGTCACCCCACAGTGCAATCTTGTGCGGGGTGGCGAAGCCTAGGGGGTTGGTGACGCTGTAGTAGCCGAAGCGCTTGTGATCCAGCGCATGCAGGTAGGGCCCAAGCGCCTGCTGCACGCCCACGACGCGGCATCCTGAGAGCAAGGCGGCGGTGGTCAAGGGGCGGAACACACCTTCCCAGTTATACATGAACAAGGCCTTCGGCTTTATCTTGCGCAGCACGCGCAGATAGGCGTCGAACTCCGCCAGGCGCACGGTCAGAATTTCCACCAGCACGGGCAGCGTCAGATAGCCGCCGATTACAGGCCGGCTGATCTCGAATACTTCGTGCAGCGCCCGCAGGAAGGGGGGCGGCAGCGACTTGAGAGTGAGCGGAGGCAGCGCTGAGCGTAGGAAGTCCCAGCCCTCGGTCGGTACGTCGACATCCCGCTTAGCATGCACTGAATAGCGGTCACCCAGAGCCTCGTGAGTCTGTTCGATGACGTCTTCTGCATACGGCAGCACCGCGGTAACGCCGTCGTCACCTATATCCACATGGCGCCGCAGGTTTTCGAGCTCTATGACGCTGAGTACATCGGCGCGCCGTTGCTGCGCCAACCAGAGGCCACGGTAGAGGTCACGCGCCGTGCGCTGCATCCAGTCTCGGAAATCCTTCAACGACTGCCGATTCGCGATCGAGCGGGCCGTCTTGATGTCGAAACGTAGGCGGGCGCGTTCGGATTTATTCAGGCCCTTGATGGGCGCCGCCATGACCGGTAGCCGGCTGTACAGGCTGCCACCCAGGGACACCCAGCCTTGGTCGCCGTGGGCGGCTGCGGCCTTGCGCAATGCTTCCTGGCGGCGTATGGCAAGGTAGGCTGGTTCCTGGAAGGCGATCTCCAGGAACCACCATGCGCTGATGCCTTGGTACGTGAAAGATTGATATATCGGCTTGCCGGTGGTCTTCAACACCGTTGCGGACAACTCTGCTACCCAGTCGCGCGCCTTAGCCCGTGCTGAATCGGCGGGATCGGTCGGACCGAACTCGGAGATGTGCCGGACGTCGGGATCGCCATGAAACCCCCCCATCGACCTTGCCTCGACGCAGATTGGCGCGTTTACGAAACCCTCGCAGGCTTCGCGGATCTGCGTGGCGGAAAGTACGCCCTGTACAAAAACCAATGGCTTGGGGCCGCTGCCAGGGGACAGGGGCGATTCTGGCTGGACCGTCGGTGCGTTCATTAGTGGCGCGCCGTGTCTGCAAACCCGCTGGTCTGCATTTGTTGCTGGATGGCCATGTCCAGGGGATTGAAATCCGTACCGGGGCTGGCATCGCCCATGTGCAACACATTGAGGTAATGCGAGATGACTTCCTGGGGGTCCCCGTAAGCCTTCATCTTGCCACCCGAGATCAGCACCGCCTTGTTGCAGCGCTGGGCAACGAACGGCATGCTGTGGGTGACGATGATCACGGCCTTGGCGCGGTCGATCAACTGACTCATGCGGTCGGCGGCCTTTTTCTGAAACTTGATGTCGCCCGCGCTGAGCAATTCATCCAGCATCAGCAAGTCTGGCGACACGCTGGTCGCCAGGGAGAACACCAGACGCCCCTTCATGCCGTCCGAGTAGTACTTGAAGGGCTTGTCGATGGCAGGACCCAGCTCGGAGAATTCCCAGATTTCATCGAACAGCTTGTCCAACTGCGCCTTGGACAAGCCCATGAAGGTGCCGGCCAGATAGATGTTCTCGCGGCCGGTGAGTTCGTTGCGCGCACCCAGTCCTGCGCTCAACAGCAGGTGGTGGGCACGCAGGATGATCTCGCCTTTGTGGATAGGCAGCAGGCCTGCCACCGCTTTCAGCAGGGTACTTTTGCCGGCGCCGTTGGCACCAACGATACCGACGATGTCGCCGGGAAAGACGTCGAAATTGACGTCATCAAGCACCAGGAACCGCTCCCTTCCCGATCGCTTGATCAGCGAACTCAGTGCAAAGCGCTTGTTCGGCGTCAGCATGAACTGTGCCGTGAGGTGATTGACGGAAAGAATGGGCGTGGGCAGCGAGCCTTCGTGTTCCTTGGTCCATTGCGCCGCCCGGTCGGGCGACACCCAGTTCAGCAGCGTGTCATAAATCCATTCCTGTACGCCGTGCTTGGTCAGCTGCGTTTCGAGCAGCGCCAGGATCTTGTCTTCGATGCCGGACAGCCACTTCTCATCCACACCTTTGAGCAGGTGATACACCTTGCTGGTATCGCCACTGTCAATCAGTTCGACGGCGCGGGTGGCGAACAGGGGTCGGTCTTCGCCGAACGGCTGCAGGACCGCGGAGGGCGTATGCTGGATCTCGATGCCATGGATATAGCCACCCAGATCGGGACCCGGGTCGCCCAGCAGCCGTATGGCCAAGCGGTCGAAATCGCGGTGTCCCGCGCGTTGCTTGCTCTTTTCGAGCACGCCATTGACGTACAGACGCGCCGAGGTGTCGTTAACTACCAGGGAGTACAGCTTTAGTACCCGCGCATTGCAGGCAAACACCACGCCATCGTGGATGAGGGAGACGTTGGAGTTACTGAAGCGGATGCTCTCGCTCCCATTGGCACCTTCCAGCGCGAGGTAGAAATTGTCGCCGATGTTGCTCGGGAAGCTGGCCAGGAAGTGAACAGCATAGCTGCCGCCGGCCGGCAGGTTCGAATACTCGAGCGAAATCCTCTGTGCGCCGAGCGTGACGAGTTCGACCCCCGGCCCTGGCCGCGCCGTGCCGTTACCTTCCTGGGTGAAATGCTCCAGCCATTCCTGCCCGCGAGACATCGCCCAAGTTCTGAAGATGCGGCTGGCGCCAGTCTGTGTAGCTTGCGCCTCCAGATAGGCGTCCAGCAGGGCAGGCGAAGTGTCGAAATCGCCAAGCGCGCGGAACAGGTCGGCGGGCAGCGCCTCGCCGTGCGCCACATTCGCGCAGGCTTGTGCGGCGGTTGTGAAAAAGCCGTTGTCCGCCGTTTCCAAGATGGCGTGCAGCGACGCAGGAAGAATTTTCGATTCGAGACTCATGATTCGCCTAGCGCCTTACAGGAACGCGAAGAAATAGTAGCGCGCCCAGTTAAAAACGCGGATTGCCAGCACACAGAGCACCGAGGACACGCCGAGGATCAACCACAGTGGGCCGGTGGCCGGCGCAATACCGTCTATTAAGATGTCGCGATAGGCGGGCAGGATGTGGGCGAACGGATTGAGCATGTAGATCCAGAGATACTGCTCGGGAATCTTGGATACCGGATAGATACCGGGAGACAGGTACCACCAGATGCCGGTCACGGCGTACAGCACACCGCTCAGGTCCTTGATGAAGGTGCCAATCACGGCGAATACGACCGTCAGGAAGAGCATTAGCGAGAATTGCGCCGCGACCACCAATGGCAGGTAGATATACGCAGTAGTCGGGAATGCTCCATGCCATCCGAGGAACACCGCCAGCACGATGAAGGACATCAGGAAGAAGAATGTCTCGGTGGCCATAAAGCCCAGCACCACCATGATGACCGGGAAGCGTGTCTGCTTGAGCACCGCGCCATAGCCGATGATACTGAGCGGCGCGCCGTCAATGGTGCGCGAGAACCACCGCCAGAACACCACTGAAGTCAGGATAAAAAGGAACTGACGCTGTTCTCCGCTGTACGTGAAGATAACCGTGGTGATGAAGAAGTAAAGCACGGCCATGACAATGGGCTCGAGCAGCAACCAAGCCTGGCCCAACGCCTTGTCGAAGATACGGGTGCGAGCTTCGGAACCCACGATGAAGCGGATCCGTTGCAGATCGATGCCGAGTTGGTGAAGGCGTTCCTTCCATGCGGGCTTGCGCTCGACGATACCTTGCGGCGTTACCTTGAGTACGAAACTGTCAGGTGCGGGCTGGGGACTCAGCGCGCGCCATTGCTTATTGATCATTGCTGTAAATCCTGTTGATGCTCATAGTGGAAGCAGGCTAAGCAGAGCTGCGTCTACCAGGCCGTCCAGCCACCGTCGACGACTAGGTTCTGTCCGTTGACGTAACTGGAGGCGTCGGCGGCCAGGTACATGACGGCACCGATCATTTCGTTAGCCTGTGCCATACGGCCCATCGGGACACGGGCGGAATAGCGCGTGTCGAATTCCTCGTTCTGGCCCGACGACACGCCGCCGGGAGTGATGCAGTTCACACGTACGCCCTTTGGTCCCCAGTATGTCGCCAGGTATTTCGTCATCGAGACGATGGCGCCCTTGGTGGCCGAGTAGATCATCGGGGTATTGATGGCGCCGCCCAGGTCGGCATACCAAGAACCTTCGTAGATGCGCTGGTCGGGGCCGACGAGCCCATAGATGGAAGAGACATTGATAATGCTGCCCGAACCCCGTGCGGCCATCGACGGTCCCAGTTCGCGAACTGTCAGGAACAGTGCATTGACGTTCACCGCCATTACCGCGTTCCAGGTCTCCAGCGAATAGGACTCCAGAGGTGCGAAGAAGCCTTCGGCCTTGGCCGCCGCATTATTCATCAGCACGTCGACATGGCCAAAAGTATCCAGGATACGCTTGGCCCAATCCTTGATCGAGGCTTCTGAGCTCAGGTCCACGGCCATGCCGACGACCCGCGAGCCAGTTTCGGCGGCAAGCGTCGTTGCCAGCTTGTCGCAGTCTTCCTGGCTGCGGTCGGCGATGATGACCGTAGCACCCAGTTCGGCCATGGCGCGGCAATAGCCACGGCCGAGAAGCCGACGCCGCCGGTAATCACGGCGATCTTGTCGTTCAATTTGAACAGTTCAGTGGCGGTAGTCATGTCGAAAGTTCGATCTGGCAAAGGAAAAGACGGCAGGGTCCGAGCTGGGCCACTGCCGGGGTGTCAATACGGATGCGTCGGACGACGGCCCGGGCGCCTTGTGGGCGCGGATTCGCGGTCTTGGGCCGGCGGTTCGTGTTCGCCAACCCCTATTTGGAGTTGGCGGGCACGTAGGGATGCCGTTCGATGGCTTGCGGTACTAGTTGTACTTGCGGAAGACCGGCTTGACTACGGGGCCGGTCAGCAGGCCTTCGACGCTGCCTTTGTCGATGGCGTTGGCGACGACCTTCAATGCTGCATCCATCGCTTCCAGCGTGCGGTCCACTTCTGCCTGGCGATGCGAGGCCGAGATGGCGATGTAAGGGATCAGCACACCCTGACGGATGGTCTCCTGCAGGAACAGCGTACGCAGGGCCATGTCCACCTTACCTGACGCATCGTAGAACGCGTACCAGGGGCTGATTTCCACTCCGGCCATCTTGGCGCGTTCGCCAATGCCATATTGCTGGGCCGAACGGTTGAAGCCAGCAGTCAGCTGTTTGCCGACATTCCAGTTCTCTTCGATGATCGACGTGTCACGCAGCAGCTTGATGGTGGTCAATGATGCGGCCAGCGAATGCGTTTCCGCACCGTTGGTGGTCGACAACAGGAATACGCGGGGATGTGGGTGATCCAGGCCGCCGCGTTCCATGATGTCGCGCCGTCCCACCAAGGCCGACAGCGAGAAGCCGTTGGCCATGGCCTTGCCGAAGGTGGCAAGGTCGGGCGTCACGCCATAGAAATGCTGGGCGCCACGCACATTCCAGCGGAAGCCGCTGATGATTTCGTCGAACACCAGCACTGCGCCATGCTGGGTAGCCAGCTCGCGCACGCGCTCCAAGAAACCCGGCACCGGCGCGGACGTGGCTGCTGCCTCCAGAATGATGCACGCGACCTTGCCATTGTTCTCTTCAAGCAAGCGCTCCAAAGCCTTGGCGTCATTGAACGGGAAATGGCGCGTCAGATCCTTCGAACTCTGGGGGATGCCGGCGTCCATGGCGGTATCGCCGATGAACCAGTCATCCACGCTGAAGAACGGGTGGTCGAGGCAGCGAATGATCATGTCGCGGCCGGTGAAGGCGCGCGCCAGGCGGACTGCGGCGGTGGTGACGTCGGAGCCGTTCTTGGCGAACTTGACCATCTCGGCGCAAGGAACCAAATCCACCAGCAGCTGGGCGAGTTCGGCTTCAAGCGGCGCGGGCCGCGTAAAATTGACTCCGTTCTCGAGTTGCTTGCGCACACTGTCGAGCACCGGCTCGTAAGCGTGGCCCAGGCAGACCGAGCGTAGGCCCATGCCCCAGTCGAGGAACTGGTTGCCATCCAGGTCCCACGCTTGAGATCCCTTGCCGCGCGTGATGAAGCCGGGCGACAGTTCAGGGAACTGGTCGTCGCCCTTGCTGTAGGTATGACCGCCGCCGGGAATCAGCTGGTTCGCGATCTTCCCATAAGCTTTGCTCTTTTCGAATTGCATGGCGTTTTCCTCGCTGGAGCCTAGGCGGCGACTCGCCGGCCTGTCTTTGCCGATTCCTCGGCGCGATACAGCAAATCCAGAATCTTGATGTCGTCCCGGAGGGTGTACGTCGGTGCTGTCTTGGACTGGATACAAGACAGATAGGTACGGATTTCCTCAATGTACGGTTCTTCGGGATTGATGTACTTCGATTCCACGGTGCCCAGTCCCACCGATTCTTCCGTCCATTGGCCAGTGGCGGCGCTGTAGACGCGGATGCGCTTAGCGCTGTCGTCCCACTCCAGCGTGCCTTCTGAGCCAGTGATGCGCAGGTGGCGTACCGCCGAGCGGCTGAGCACATCGACGATCAACTGGCCCAGCGCGCCGGACTCATGCCGAGTCTGCAGCATGTAGATGTCGTCAATGGCGGCTGGCATGTCCGAACGCTTGGCGTGGCGCCCGTCGATGTCGGTCACGGCGCCGAACAGGGGTTCCAGCCAGACCATCTCGAACGGGACGATTTCGCGGCAACCGCCAGTTTCCGGGTTCGAGACGTAGAAGTCGGTGATTGGCTCCCAAGGGTGCCAATCAGGCAGATACTGGCCGCTCTGGTACTGCCAGGCGAGCACCTTGCCGATGGCGTCGGACTGTACCAACTCACGTACGCGACGCGGGCCGGCGAAAAAGCGCATGGTGCACGATGGAAATGCGACCAGCTTCTTGCTGTCGACTTCCTGCGCCAGCTCTTCCAGGCCCTCGGCCAGCACGCTGGCTTCGATGAACATGTGCTTGCCCTGCGCGGCAGCCTTCTGCGCATAGGGCAGATGGTGGTCAGGCGGCGTCGAGATCACGAAGGCATTGGCGGCGTCGACGTCTTCATCCCGCAGCGTCGTGTGGGCCGTGATGCCGTATTTGGTGCGCGCCTCTTCAGCGCGATCCTCGCGCTTGTCTACGCCAACGATGTCGCTGGGCGAAATGCCATTGGCGAGCAAGTTGCGCACCCGGCGCTTGCCCATGGATCCAAGACCTACAACTAGAAGCTTCATTGATCTATCTCGCGATTACTTGAACTTTACGGGAGCTGCCTTTTGCAGGTGGTTCTCGTACTTCACTTGGGCACTGGCGTTGAGAGTGGCGAGGTCGGGCCTGCGGTTGACCAGTAGGTCCATCAACTCGAAGCTGGAGAAGTCCGTGCGGTTGTCGAAGGCTTTGACGACTTCGCACACCAGCGCATAGTCTTCCTCGTAGTCGAGCGTCAGTCGGATGCCGGGATGATTCAGCGCGGCGTCCTTGACGGCTATTTCCTTGGCGCGGAACTTGCCCGAGCCGATGAAATAGCCGCCCCAGACTTCCGTGTCCAGTTCATCTTTGAGTTCCAGCACGCGTGCCAGCGCGGTGGTGGTCAGGCCAGTCGAAGCGGCGCCTAGCGGCAGGCCGGACAGGTAGACGCAGTCTGCGTCGCCCTGACGCAGCGCTTCGGCGACCATCGTGATGGCCTCGGGGAAGCAGAAAGGATCGTCACCATCCACCACCACCACCGCGTCCAGACCGTATTGCTTGGCGGTCTGGTAGTAGCGGTCGAGCTTGTCTTCTTCGCTGCCACGGAAGGCCGCAAAGCCTTCCTTCTTGGCCAAGTCCGCCAGCACGGCATCGTCTTTGTGTGTCGACGTTGACAGGATGACGGCGTCAATTCCCTTGGCCATCGCCAACCGCTCCAGCAGGCGCGCCGTCAGCGGCTTGCCAGCCACGTCCAGCAAGACCTTCTTGGGCAGGCGGGTAGCCTTTTCCCGTACGGAAAGTAGGCAGCCGATCTTCACACCAAATCCTCCAGCGCGATGCCGTCATTCTCGACCAGGCTAGACTTGGTAGTGCGGCCGATGACGGCATTTAATTGGGCCGGGCTCATGCCGACGTCGCCGCGCTTGAAGGTGATGTCGGCGCGGGTCAGCACCGTGCCCGAGGCGATCGGACGCGCTGCTACCATGCGCTTGCGCGATACCGAGCGGTAGCGCTCGGCGGCAGGCGACAGGGCCGTCCAGTTTTCCTGGCCCAGGGCGATTTCACCGGCGCGCACGTAGGCGACGAATTCCTTGAAATCACTCGGGTTCAGGGCAGCCTCGAAATCCTCGCCCTTTTCCGCACGATCCCAGGTGATGTGCTTTTCCAGGCAGCTTGCGCCCAGCGCCAACGCCAGCATGGGGATGGCCTTGGCGATGGGGTCTGCGCCGTCGATGTGGTCGGCCAGACCGACCTTCACGCCGAACAGCTTGCCCATCGTCTGCATTTGCTGGACGTTGGTGTCCTCGAGCTTGGTCGGATAGTTCTGGAAGCCGTGCAGCACTGTCACTTCGCCGCCGCCATTGGCCTTGAAGATGTTGAGCGCGTTTTCGACTTCGCCAATGGTGGCGCCACCGGCGCGGAACAGCGTAGGGCGACCGGTCTTGGCCAGCGCGTGGATGAACTCCTCTTCCACAAAGGCGGCGGCCGTCAGCACGTAATACTCGGGCTGCAGTTGAGCTTCACAGAATGCCAGGCTGGCCTGGTCATTCGCCATGACGCACAGCGCGATGCCCGCGGCGCGCGCTTCCTTGGCGAAGCGGACCCAATCGTCGTTCGACGGATTGATGTCCTGCAGGTACTTGTAGACCTGCATGTGTTCCTTGCCAGCCGACACACGGCCCTCGCCGCTGCCATAGTGCGGAACCATGTACGTGGGCAGGTCGGTGATGTGGATGCCGATAGCGTCCGCGCCCGCGTCCTTGGCGGCCTTCATGATGCCGATGGCCTTATCGATCGAGCCGTCGTGAGCCCAGGCCATTTCCGCAACGATGAGAGTGTGTTGGTTTGCCATGATTCAATATCCAGGGGGAAAAGTGCTTCCGATGTCTAGTCGGGAAAATAAAGCTCGGTGTTACTGAAAAACCCGGCTGATATCCGAGTTCGCCTTTTGGTAGTCAGGCAGCCGCCCGATATCAAGCCAATAACCATGGACTTGATATACGCGCGACCGCATCTTGTGGTCGATCATTTGTTCGAACAGCGTGGGCATGTCGAAGAACTGGTCTTTCGGCACCAATTCGAGTGCGGCCGGCGACAGGACGTAGATGCCAGCGCTGATCAGCGACTTGTGGGCCGGCTTTTCCTCGATATGCGAAATATCACCACCCTGCTCGTGCACTACGCCATAGGGAATCTGGAATTCATATTCGCTGACGCCCATGGTCGCTACCGCTTCGGTGTCCACATGCATATCGAGCATGTGCGAATAATCGATATCGGCCAACAGGTCACCGTTGGCCACGATCAGCGGTTCGGTGGGCATCTCGGGGATCAGGCTGAGCGCGCCGGCGGTACCCAGGCGCTTGTTCTCGCGCAGGTAGCGAATCTGCGCACCGAACTTCTCGCCATCGCCGAAGTGGTCTTCAATGACTTCGGCCATGTAATTTACCGCGAAATAGAAGTTCTTGAAGCCCTGGTCCAGAAAGTTGCGGACGATGGTTTCCAGTAACGGCTTATCGCCCACCTTCAGCATCGGCTTGGGGGTGGATTTGGTCAGTTCGCCCAATCGCGTTCCCAGGCCGCCGGCCATCAATACCACCCAGTTCTCGCGGCAGGCAGGCAGCAGATAGTCGTCCAGCACCTCCAGGCCGACAACACGTTGGGCGTTGTCGACGATGGGCATCTGGTGCAGCTTCAGTCGGCGCATGAGCGCCACGCTGACGTCCCGGCTGTCAGCTGCGCTGACAGCGTGGGGTGTGCGGTTCATGCACTTGTCGACCGTGTCGGGCAGGGACAGACCCTTGAGAAAACCGCGGCGGATGTCGCCGTCCGAAAGGGTGCCCAGCAACTTGCCGTCGTCGTCCACGACAATGGCAAGTTGGGCGCCAGCCGCGTCGATCTTTAACATTGCTTCGCGGATCGGGGTGCTGGGTTGCACCAGCAGGGTCTTCCAGTTTTTCATGTCTTTTCCATTGGTCTTGCGGGCACGCCAGCTAGCCGGGACCGCGTAGCGGCATCGCGCACAACCACGGCGCCCGCGGCGACCAGGCAATGATCGCCCAGGGACACACCTTGAATGATGGTGGCACCAGCGCCGATATGGCAGTTTTCGCCGACTGTAACGCCGCCCGAGAGAGTCGCGCCGGTCGCCAGGTGGCTATGTACGCCGATCGTGCAGTCATGCTCGACAATCGTGCCCGTATTGATAATCGTATTGGCGGCGACGGTCGCGCCCACCTGGACCACCGCGCGTGCCATGACCTGGCAGCCTTCACCGATCGAGGCGTGTTCGGAGACGGTGGCGCTGGGGTGCACGATAGTGGCGAAGCGATAGCCTTGCGCCTTGAATTTCAGGAATACGTCGCGCCGCAGCGTCGAGACGCGGGTCGTGCCCAGGCCGTTTGCCAGCAGCACGGATTGCGGTTCATGCCTTTTCAGCACGTCATCATTGCCTAGAACCGGAGCTCCGCAGCGCGTCGTGCCCCAGGCGGCAGGATCGTTATCGGTGAAGCCGAGCACCGGTCGTCCCGCAGCCTGCAGCGCGTCCGCGACCACGCGGCCGTGTCCACCTGCGCCAACAATGATGATGGGCAACTCACGCATCCAGGATTTCGTCCGCGGCATATTGGCGGTTAGCAGGAGTACCGGACAACTGCCAGTAGAGATACGGCGACACCCCGTTGCCGGGGCGCTTGCAGGCCAGCGCCAGCGGTTCTCCAACTGCCACGTCCCGGGCCAGTACCAAGCTCTTGCGTGCAACGATCTTATTGCGGGATTCGGAAGCCGTAGGACGCTTGATGCCGTCGCCCAGACAGACTTCGATATCCCGGATGGCCGAAACCATCGCGGTCAGCTCAGTCGGTTCTAGCGACGCCTTGTGGTCGGGGCCCGGTAACTCGCGATTGAGTGTGAAGTGTTTTTCTATGATGGTCGACCCACGCGCCACGGCGGCGATCGGGATGTGGATGCCGACGGTGTGGTCGGAATAGCCGGTCTCCAGGCCGAATGCAGCCGTGAGTGTTTCGACGGCGCGCAGATTCACTTCGGCAATGGGCGCGGGATATTCGGTGGTGCAATGCAGGACCGCGACGCGTGCCTTCAGGGCGGCTTGGCCGGCGTCGGAGGCGTATGCCGCGTCGAAAGCCGCCGGTCCGGGCGGGGCATCGGCTGCCGCGACGAAGCCGAACGCCAGCACGCCCAACGCGGCTTCGACCTCGGACAAGGCGCACATACCCGTCGAGAGGATGACGCGTTGCGAGGCGCGGGCGATTTCCAGAAGGAAGGGCGCGTTGGTGATATCGCCGGACGAAACCTTAATGGTGGTCAGGCCTAAGCGACCGGTCAGGAGATCAAGGGTGGTGCTGTCGAACGGCGTCGAGAGGAACTCGATGCCGCGGGTCTTGGCGTGGGCAATCAGTTTCAGGTGTGCGGCTTCGTCAAGTTCGAGCTTCTTAAGCATGTCGAACTGGCTTTCCGCGCTGGATGTGGTGCGTGTCTGATAGTGCGCCTTGGGAGCCACCTTCGAGGCCAGTTGCGCGGCGCGGAAGGTCTGGAACTTGACTGCGTCGGCGCCGGCCGACGCGGCGGCGTCGATTAGCTGTATTGCCATATCGAGCGAACCATTGTGGTTCACTCCCGCTTCGGCAATGATAAATGTCTTCATGTCAGTTTCCGTGCGTAATATCGAAAAAACGCTTCCGGATGTCGGGCAGCGATTGTTTGAGTTGAGCCACAATCGCCGCCGCAGCATTGCCGGAGCCATACAGCGACTCGGTGGTGCGCAAGGTTTCCTGGAAGTCTGGTGATAACGCTTGTCGGATGGCGGCGACGATATCGCCCCGGCTTTCGGGCACGTCAATCACGGAGGCCGCCTTAAGGCGGCCATTTTGCCGATCACCGATGTTTACCGTCGGCCTGCGCAGGGCGGGGGCTTCGGTCAATCCGCTTGAGGAATTGCCAAGTACCAGATCCGCCTGCCGCATCAGGTTCAAGTAGCGTTTTTGTCCCAGGGACACGAATGCCTTGGCGCGTTCAGCGTGCCTGGCAACGAAGTCGTCGATGCACTGGATCAAGGCGCGGCCACCGGTATCAGCATTCGGATAAGTGAAGATCAGCGTGGCCTGGGGAAATTCCTCCAGTGCCCCCAGCAGTTCCTGCATGGGACCCACGGGGGATTTGCCGGACAGCGTCACCGGATGGTAGGTAATGAGGAATAACGGCGACCTCAGGGGGAACTCGAGCGATTCGGCCAGCTCTGGAGGCGACATCCACGTCTGCTGCGACAAATAGTCCAGCCCAGGCGCCCCCACATTGAAGACGCGTTCGGGTGCTTCACCGAGCTGTACCACACGTTTGCGATACGGTTCGGCAGCCACGAAATGCCATTGCGCCATTTTGGTGATCGCATGCCGAATCGCCTCGTCGAAGGCGCCTTCGGAGATTTCCCCGCCATGTATATGGGCCAGCGGAATCCGTGCCAACAGAGCGGCCTGCGCTGCGGCCAAGATCTCGAAACGGTCTCCAAGTACGAGCACGATGTCCGGCACCAACCGCTCGTACGCATCGGCAAAGCCAATTACGCCAAGGCCGAGCGATTTCGTGACCGCGACTTCCGTATCGGCCGAGATCAGCATGTCGACTCTCGCATCCACGGTGAAACCGTCCGCTTCGATTTGCCGGACGGTTTGCCCGAATTCGGGCGACAGGTGCATGCCGGTGGCGATGATCTGCAATGCCAGGGCGGGATCAGCGTCAATCGCCCGCAGGGTGCTGCTGAGCAGACCGTACTCGGCCCGCGAGCCGGTGACAACGCAGACCGTGCGTGCGTGCGTCATGCGCGCTTTCCGGAGAGCTTGGGGCTGCTGGGAATATTGATCAGGCTGGCTTCGAGCGCCAGCGCAACCGGCAGTTCGGCACGTGGGCATTCGGTGTACATGGGCAGCTTGTGCAGAAGCGTCCAGGCGGGGCGGCACTGGAAACCGGCTTCATTCGAAACGTCCAGCAAGCGATTGCGGGCTTCGATATCCGGCGTTCTCAAGCGCACTACGTTCAGCCAGTAATTACTGTGGCAATCCGCCTGCTCGGAGACGAATGCGATGTCAGGTGTGGTTTCGAAGCTTTGACGATAGTTGTCAGCCAGGACACGCTTGCGTTGCAGGAATTCGGGCAGCAATTCCAGTTGGGCGCAGCCCAACGCGGCGTTCAAGTTGGGGAGGCGGTAATTGTAGGCGACCTCGTCATGGAAGAATTCCCAGCGATGCGGACGTTTGGCGGTCGTGGTCAGGTACTTGGCGCGCCGTGCCAGTTCGGAATCATTGGTAATGATGGCGCCGCCGCCGCCCGTGGTGATCACCTTGTTGCCATTGAAGCTCAGGATGCCCAGGTCGCCAAAGGTGCCCGTATGACGGCCCTTGTAGGTCGTCCCGAGCGATTCGGCCGCGTCTTCCACGATGGGCACGCCGAAGCGGCGTGCCACGGCCATCAGCCGGTCCAGATCGACGGCGAAGCCGAAAGCGTGCATCGGCACAATCGCTGCGATGCGGCGGCCCGTCAGCCGATTGAGCAGGCCGCCGGGTGTGCGTTCGCCGATGCGTTCAAAATGCTCCTCCAGTAGCTCGGGATCAAGCCCGAGACTGTCCATGTTGCTGTCGACGAAATGCGGGACGGCCTGGCAGTGCGAGACCGAATTGGCGGTGCCGACGAAAGACAGCGCCGGGATGATCACTTCGTCGCCTGGTTTGACGCCAGCCAGGTTCAGGGCGATTTGCAGCGCGGCCGTGCCGTTGACAATGGCTACGGCGTGCTTGGCGCCTGTGACCTCCGCCAAGCGGCGTTCGAATTCATCAACGTATTTGCCGACCGAAGACACCCAGCCGGTATCGATGCACTCTTTGACGTACGACCACTCATTGCCGCGGAATTCGGGCTCGTGCAACGCGACAAGGGATTCGGGCTTGCCGAGAACCTGGTGCAGGCCGGCAAGCAGTTGCTGTTCAAGCGAATAGTGTTTTTCGGACATGGCGTGCTGCTTAGATGTTGTAGCGGTCAGCTTTGTATGCAGCCAGGTTGGCCGGGTTTCGGAACCATTCGGCGGTTTCTTCCAGGCCGCGCTTGAAGCCGTCGCGGCCGCCATAGGATGGCTCCCAGCCGAACGTGTCCTTGGCTTTCTGGTTGGCGGCCCAGAGTCGCTCCACCTCGGAGTTCTCGGGGCGCAGGCGCGCTTCGTCGGTGATGATCTCGATTTCCTTGCCCATGACTTCGGCGATCAGCTTCGCGGTATCACCGATGGAGATTTCGAAATTGCTGCCGAAGTTGACAACCTCGCCCAGCCCGCCGGTGCCTTCCAGCGCGGCGATGAAGCCGGAAACCGTATCCTTCACAAAGTTGAAATCCCGGGTCGGCGATACCGCGCCAAGTTTGATCTGGCGTTGCCCGTTGGCAATCTGGGTAATGATCGTCGGGATGACGGCGCGGGCAGACTGGCGCGGACCGTAGGTGTTGAACGGCCGGGCGATCACGACCGGAAGGTCGAACGAGGCATGGAAGGAGTAGGCCAGTTGGTCCGCGCCGATCTTCGAGGCCGAATAGGGTGACTGACCTTGCAGAGGATGCTCTTCGGTAATAGGAACGAAACGTGCCGTGCCATACACTTCGCTGGTCGAAGTGTGGATAACCCGCTTGATACCCAGTTCGCGCGCGGCCTGCAGCACGTTCAGCGTGCCCTTGACGTTGGTATCGACGTAGGTGTCCGGCGAGTGGTACGAAAACGGAATGGCGATCAGGGCCGCCAGGTGCAACACGGCATCACAGCCTTGCATCGCTGCCTTCACGCCGTGAGGGTCGCGGATATCGCCCGAAAAAACGTCGAGCTTTTCGCGAATATGTTTCGGACTCTGATCCAACCAACCCCAGGAATTGAATGAGTTATATAGCGTGAAAGCACGGACGTCGTAGCCCTGAGCGATGAGGGTTTCAGTAAGGTGAGAGCCGATAAAACCGTCTGCGCCCGTGACGAGTACTTTCAAGATAACTCCCTGATGTCTTTATTCAGACTAAGAAATAATTAACGGGATTCCGCAAGTTGAACCAACCGGAATCCGAACAATGGTTTCTCGATTCACGCATCGTTAATAATTCTCATTAATGCGATGCAGCTTCCCGAGAAATCAATAGCAATACACTATTTGCGAAAAATTCCCATAGCGTAAGACTTCGGACGCAGTTAAGCGATACGAAATCTCTACCAATTTTCAATGGCGTTAGTTTACCGGCTTTGCCTTCGGCGGGCACGGAGGAAGGTGCTGAGTTCTGTTGCCAGTAGAGTCAAAACATCGCTTGACAAGCAATTTGGCAATACCTGGATGCGGTCGAAGACCTTTAGTGTTGCGCCGGTGAATACTCTTTGACGATTTGGCGCAAAAGCGGAAGCACCGCGGCGTGGTCGCTCGCCTCCAGAGCGGCGTCGAGGGCGGTCAGTTGCGCCATGAGTTCGGCATGGGCAAAACAGGACTCGGTGGCCCTCATGATGCGAGGATGGGGTGTTTCCTGAACATTGTCCCCAATAAGCAATTCTTCGTAGAGCTTTTCGCCCGGACGCAGGCCCGTGATGCGGATTTCGATGTCTCCGTCGGGTTGTTCCGGACTCTTTACAGTGAGGCCATAGAGACGGATCATCCGCTCCGCCAGTTCCTGGATGCGTACGGGAGCACCCATATCCAACACCATGACCGTGCCCGACGCCCCCATGGCGCCCGCTTGCAGCACCAATTGGGCCGCTTCCGGAATAGTCATGAAATAACGGGTGATGTCGGGATGGGTGAGGGTGATGGGACCGCCAGCCAGGATCTGCTTGCGGAACAGGGGCACCACGCTGCCCGAGCTGCCCAGCACATTGCCGAACCGGACCATTGAAAACCGCGTCGCGTCCTGGATCTGCGCCTGGGCTTGCAGGACCAGTTCGGCCATGCGTTTCGAGGCACCCATGACATTGGTCGGCCGGACGGCCTTGTCGGTGGAAATCAGCACGAAATCCTTCACCCCTGCTTCAATCGCCGCCTGGGTAAGCATCAGTGTGCCGAACGTGTTGGTGCGCAATCCTTCGACGATATTAGTTTCGACGATGGGAACATGTTTGTATGCGGCGGCATGGTAAATGGTTTCGACCGAATGGCACCGCATTAAGTCAAGGCAGTATGCCCTGTCACGTACTGATCCCAGTGTTGCGATTATTTCGCATTCATCTTCTTTGACCAGACGCGAAATATCCTGCTCGATGTTATATAGCGCGGCTTCGGAAACTTCGAAAAGAATCAGTTTGCGGGGCTGCAGCGCGACGATCTGGCGGCACAGTTCCGAACCGATGGAACCGCCTGCTCCGGTGACCATGACCACACGGCCGGTGACGCATCGTCCCAGCAATTGCTCGATCGGCGCCACGGGGTCGCGGCCAAGCAGATCTTCCACCTGGACGTCGCGCAGGCGCACGCCATTGGATGGTTCGATCAGTTCCTTCATGGTGGGGACGAGGCGGATGCGCAGATGGTAGGCTTCGGCCATCTCGACAATTGAGCGGATCCGGGGCCGCGAGGCCGATGGCATCGCGATCAGCAACTGCCTGACGTTGTGCTTGGTGATGAGGCGGCCCAATTGCGATGGCGCGTGTACTCGCAGGCCGGCCACCATCATGCGATGTTTTTTGGGGTTGTCGTCCAGCATTGCGACCGGATAGTAATGCGGGCCTGCGCGCAATGTGACCGCCAGTTGCGATCCCGCGCCACCAGCGCCGTAAATCAGCACGGGCTCGCGTTCCGCGCTGACCCGGGCGTCATTCGGAAAAAGTGCTCGGCGCGCGGCATAACGAGTGGACAGCAAGCCGGCCAGGGCTAGCGAGGCGTAGATGACGAGTACGCCGCGCGACAGGCCTGTGGAAATATGCAGGAAGGTGTTTGCCGCCGTGACCACCATCACCGATACGAGTACGCCGCCGACAATGGACAGAATCACGCGCTCGCTCATGTAGCGCAGGATGTAGTAGTAGACGCTCAGCGCCGCCATTGCCACGATGCCGCCGACACACGCGACGACCGACAGCAGCAGATATTGCGGCGTGAGGAAGAACAATTCGAAGCGCAACAACAGCGCCAGGTGGAACGCGGCCAACAGGATGGCGGCGTCAACCGCCACGGACAGCAATTGTTTCGCCGGCCGTGGCAGGTTCACGAAGATCCGCCTGAACGCGTAGGGAAGCACCATGGTATGCAGTGTTGCTGAAAAGAGGTCTCGGTTCGGCCTATGGCGATTACGCGCGCTTGTTCAAGCCACCGAACGTTTGGGCAGAGTGGCGAGCACTACGCCCAGAAGGAACCAGAAGGGCTGGAAATATACCAGTGAACTCGGCGCGATGCCGGCCACGCACACCACGATCAGCGCCAGGCGACCGTAGCGGTCGGCACGCCATAACAGCCAGCCGATGAAGATGATCCATGGCAGGCCGAAGAAAAAGAACATTTCCAGCCAGAAGAAATGGGGCGATGCCCACGCGTGGTTATCGAGTGGCCAGGTTACATTCAGTTGCCCCACGCCCAGGCCGGTTAACCATTGCCACCAGGGCATGTGTCGCGCCGTCTCATACATCTCATACAGGATCTTGCTGCGGATGGCGGACGACACATCACCGCCATGCGCTACGACATCCGTTAACGTGGACGGCGCCGCGGGCGGCAGCGGAAGGGCGGTCGTCGGTGCATCCGCTACCGTCGCGCCCGCGGTGGGCGGGGTCGGCGCGGCAGGAGCGAGGGGCGCGGTGGCAGTCGCGGCGGGCCCGGAGCCAACGGCGGCTGGCCCGGCGGGCGCGCTCGGCACTGCAGCCGTGGCGGCCGTGTCCGGCGTCGGCGGCGCGTGGGGCACCGGTGGCGGCCAATGGGCCGAGCCGGCCCCAGGGGGCGGGCGCACGCATTGTGCGGCGATCATGCCCAAGGGAACCGCATCCGCCGTCACGGTGGCGCATTGATGGATGGGCTGTTCCTGGACCAGGGAGGGCAGCGCCCCGATATAGAAGCTGCCGCCGTGCAGCGCCATGCCAGCCGCGCTGGCCACTACCCAGGCGAGCGCGAAGCGCAGCCGAGGCATGCTGTTCTTCAGCCCCATCAGCAAGTAGCCCAGTCCCAGAATGCCCAGTGCCAGCACATCGGCGCGTCGATTCAGGCCGAGCGAGTAGACCCAGGCCGCCGCAAACAGGAACCAGGGCAGGCGGCGCCGGCTCAACAGCCAGATCACACAGGCAAATACCAGCGCCGTCGCCATGTCGTTGATGTTGTACCAGACGCCACCGGTAATGGGCAGGCTATCGCGGAACAGCGTGGCGTTGGTCCAGGTGTCGAAAATCGGGAAGAGCGCGGTCACGAACCAGTAGATCGTGAGCGGCACAAACCAGCGTTCGAAAGGGATGCCACGCCGTACCATGGTCTCTCCCAGCACCATATAGAGTGCGCCGATGGCGAAGAAGACAGCGTAATTGACATAGCGGGCCGAATCGATCATCCAGAGGGATGACGCCAGGATCAAGCTGCCTCCCACGGCAACCAGCATGCGCGAGCGGGTCTGCGCCAGGGTGCGCCTCCAGTCGGGACTGAGCGCGAACAGCACCACGATCAGCCCGACTCCCCAGTGGAATGGGCGCAGCGGCTCGGCCAGGTAGATGGACGAGCCGGCGAAGCCCAGCAGGAAGGCAAATGTGGCGATGGCGGCCGGATGCCGGAAAACGCGCATGTGCTCAGTGTCAGGCGAAGCCATAGCTGATTCCCAGGAAAAGCACCGGGGCTATCAGCCCGATTGCGATCAGCCGGCCCGTCAGCATCGCCTGGACGGCGTGGTAAACATCCGCGGTGGCATGGTCGTCGACAATGCGCGCCACCCGTGGTTCCAGGATGAAGGTCAGCAGCACCGTGGCGGCGCCATTGATGATGCCGGACAGTTGTGAAATGGTGCTCCGGTAATCGTGGAACACCAGCGCGAAAAAGTACGAAAGCAGCACGCCCAGGCTGTAGCAAAGGAACACCGCGGCGGCGAGCACAACGATCTTGCGCAGTTTCAGGTGTGAAGGGACGTCCAGGTGCGCGCGGATCTGCGCGGCGCTCAGGAGAGGCTGGCCGGCGCGGCGCAGCACGAAATTGGCGAGCAGGCGAATCCATGCATAACGCATGGAACGCGCCGCCAAGGACAGCAGGGAGGCGCAGATCAGCGCGCCCAGGCACATCTTGATGTATAGCGATATGGGCACCTGACGGTCCACCATGAACCCCAGCAGGGGCAGGAGTGCCAGATAAAAGAAGCGGGTAACGGTGGTGGTCGCGTTCTGGATGGCATAGCCCGTCACGGGTTTGCCGGCCACTCGCCCAGCCACGCGGGCGTAGTAACTGAGATATTCCAGCAGATGGATGATGGCGTAGCTGGCAATGACCAGATAAGGGAGGAAAGTCATGGCGTGCCTGCTTGGGTGTCGCGGTATTGCCGCAACGTGTTTTGATAGGCGCCGAGCATGCTGTCGAGACTGGCTCGCCAAGAATAGTGCATCTGGACATGCGCGCGCCCGGCCTCGCCCAACCGCCGACGTAGCTCGGGATCCGCCACCAGTTGCCGCAGCCGCGCCGCGGCGGCAGTGGCATCCAGCCGGGGTACGACATACCCGGTCACGCCGTCGACCACGATCTCGGCCGGGCCATCCGCATCCGAGACCAGCACCGGGATGCTACAGGCGCATGCCTCGAGAATCGCCACGCCAAAGCTGTCCATCCGGCTCAGTGCCACGTAGACGTCCAGCTCCCGCAGGGCGGCTGGGACTTCGCTGTGGGGGATATGGCCGAGGAAATGGGTGCGATCGGCGATGCCGAGCTCGGTGGCCATGGCCTGCAATGCCTGCGCCTGGGAGCCAGAACCGTAGATCTTGAGTGTCAGCCGGTCGGCGGTCGCGCAAGCCTCGGCTGCCAGAGTTGAGACAAGACGAGAGAACGCCTGAAGCAGGATGTCGATGCCGTACGTGGTTTCCAGCCCCTTCACCGTACCGATGACGATGGGGCGGGTGTCGTCGGTTTTGGTCGTTGCCGGCGCTGGCGAGAAGCGTTCGGTATCGATCCCGAACGGGGTGATATGGACGGGGCGGTCGGTGAATTGACGCACCTGTCGGGCCATTGCCTGTCCGGTGACTGCTACCGCGGTGGCCCGGTCCAGGTTGCCGCGCAACACACGGCGATGCAGGCCGCTCTTGTACGGGAAGGCGTAGATATCGCTGCCCCATGCGGACAGCAGCGAGGGCGTGAAACCGGCCAGGCGCGCAAGCGTGCCGTATCCGGTGGCATAGTGGGTATTCAGCAGGTCCGGGCCAATCTTGCGCAGCGCGCGACGCAACGCTGGGGTTGCCAGCAGGTAGCCCTGTGGCGAGCCCCAGGGCAGCCGGTGCAGCGACACGCGCGGGTCGTAGGCATCATCCTGGCTTGTGAGCGACAGGACGTGCGTGTCCACGCCTCGGTCCGCCAGACCGTTGGCCCATCGAATCGTGTGGATGCTGTGCGCGGGTCCCAGGAGCGCGATTTTCATGTAGCGATGCTCGCGGTTAGGCTCAATGGAAGATGGCGAAGGCGGTCTTGAAGAGAATTCCAAGATCGCCCGTGAAGCTGCGGGTGCGAACGTACTGCTGCTGCAATCGAAGTTTTTCCGGAAGGATGACTTCCTGGTAGGCGCGCTCAGGATCCGTCGACTGGGCGAGGATCGTGCTTTCGTTGCGAAAGTGGATCGAGGCCAGGTCGGTGATGCCCGGCCTGACCGACAGGATCTCATCGCGCGCGTCGTCGGGATACATCGCGACATAGCGCGGCACTTCCGGCCGGGGCCCGACCAGGCTCATGTCGCCTTTGAGGACATCGATCAGTTGCACCAGTTCATCGAGCTTCCATTGGCGGATCAGCCTGCCGACACGGGTGATGCGGGCGTCGGCACCCACGGTGATCTGGCGGTCGATGGCGGAATGCCGTACCTGCATGCTGCGCAGCTTGTGAATCCGGAACGGAACCCCACTGCGTCCGACGCGTTCCTGGCGGAAAAAGACGGGACCGGGGCTGTCCAACTTGATTGCGATGGCGATCAGGGCCAGGAAGGGCAACAGCACGAGCAGGCCCAACGCCGAACAGCAGATGTCGAAAAGACGCTTTAGCATCCAGCGTCCTAGGACAATAGGGCTTTCACCGATTCAATGACCCGCGCCACATCAGCGTCGCTCATCTTTGAGTAGATCGGCAGGCTGACCATGGAATTGAACGCCGCTTGCGATTGCGGGTACATCTCGGGGGTCAGGCCATAGCGGTCGCGCCAATATGGCTGCAGGTGCAAGGGCACGTAATGGACGCTGCACCCAATGCCTTTCTCGGCCATGCTGGCGATGAACTGGTCGCGGCGGGCAGAGTCCTGGCCGTGCAGGCGCACGACATACAGGTGCCAGGCATGCAGGTCGGTGGCGGCATGTGGCATGTCCGCATTGCCCGGGCGCGGGGGCAGCGTCAGCGGCAGATTGGCGAATGCCGTGTTGTAGGCCTCGGCGATCTTCATGCGTCGGGCCTGCATCTCGTGCAGCCTGCGCAGTTGCACCCGTCCCATGGCCGCCGCGGTGTCCGGCAGGTTGTACTTGAAGCCGGGCGCAACGATTTCGTAGTACCAGCTGGGCTGGTTGGACGTATAGCGATCAAAGGCGTCGCGGTCGATACCATGCAACCGCATGACGCGGCAGCGCTTGGCCAAAGCCGGGTCGCGCGTGATAACCATGCCACCTTCGCCGGTGGCCAGCGTCTTGGTGGCGTAGAAACTGTAGACAGTCAGGTCGCTGGCGAGCGTACCGATCTTGTCGCCTTGCCAAGTGGTGGGCAGGGCGTGCGCGGCGTCTTCGATGACGCGAAGATTATGCTTGCGCGCGATTGCCAGGATGCTGTCCATGTCACAGGACAGGCCGCCGTAGTGGACCGGAATGATTGCCCGGGTTTTGGGCGTGATCGCGCGTTCGATGGCCGCGGGCGAAATGCACAACGTTTCGGGGTCGATATCGACCAACACGGGCTCGGCGCCCAGATAGCGCGCGACCTCGGCCGTCGCGGTGAAGGTATGTGACGGCGTGATGACTTCATGCCCTTCGCCGACACCGATGGCTTCCAGAGCGAGATGCAGGCCCGCTGTTGCGGAGTTGACGGCCACTGCTTCCACGTCGCCACCGAGATAGCGCACGAATTCGATTTCGAATTCACGCGCGTTCGGGCCGGTGGTCAACCAGCCGGATTGCATGGCTTTGGTGACGGCTTCGATTTCTTCGTCCCCGATATCGGGCAGGGCGAAAGGGATAAATGGATTCATGGCTGGCCAGACACAATACTGCGATGTGATGCCGGCGCGTATTCACGAACGCAAGCCAGCTTATTGATTTTTGATGAGTCACGCATCTGTCTTGGGAACAGGGGCGAAAAACCAAGGAATTTTTTCATGTGCATCTCAGCCCAGGGGCAGATAGTACGCGGTTTAAGAATTCAGACCTCTTTCTGCTGACGCGGCGCGGGCTCCAGCGCTTGCAAGAATCTGGCAGCCAGTGTCGGGTAGGCGTGGTGCGATTGGACGAAGCCACGGCCATTTTCACCTAGCTGGCGTCGTTGACTCGCAGTCATGCCTGCGAGCTGGCCAAGCGCGTTGGCGATTCCGTCCACGTCTTCGGCCGGGACACTGATACCGCAGCCTGCGTCCTGCACGATATCGTAGGGTGAGCTGGTGGAGTGAACCACCGGCAATCCCGCCATCATGTAATCGAACAACTTGTTGGGACTCATCCCATGGGCGTACAGCGGACTGTCACGCCAGCCAATGTACGCCATGTCTCCCAGAGCCAGCAGGGACGGCACTGCCGTCTTCGGGATGGAATCCAGGAATTGCACATTGGCCAATCCCAGCTGGCGCGCTTTGCGTTGCAGTCTATCCTTTTCGGCCCCATTTCCCACTAGTACCAGTCCTATATTTTGCGCACTAGGGCGGCCGGCCGCTTCAATAAAGGGATCCAGCGCGTTTGAGACCGCATGTCCGCCAGCGTAGATGCAAAGAGTTTCAAATTTCTCGCGGAACTGTGCAATTTGCGCGCGGATTGCATCGGGTACTGGCGTGGGAGCAGCGCCTGGGTCAATGCCATTGGGGATGTAGACGAACTTGTCGCCGCGCAAGCCATGGTCGCGCATATGGGCTTCGGTGCCCGGCAGTAACGAGACCGCTTTGTCTGCATGGGCGTAGGCGTAGTTCTCAGCGCATTGCATCGAGAAAATCATCGGATGCCATTTCGAGAAGCCGCCGAGCATCTGCGGCGTCAGCGGCCAGACATCGTGCAATTCGTACACGAGCTTGGCGCCGGCGCGCCGGGCGATATGACGAGCGGGCCAGATGTCGTAGGGATAGGTCGAAGAGGCGATCACGACGTCCGGCCGCTTGGCCGCCAAGGCCTTGGCGTGTCGGTAGAGCAAGCCGGTGAACTGCAGCATGTTCAGCAGGCGAGCAGCGCCATTGCCCCGATAGGGACGTGTGCGCAGCCAGAGATAGTCCACGCCGTCGAGGGTCTCGGCATGCGTTGGACCGTTGAACTCCGGGCTACGCTGTCTGATATGGGACACGCTGCTTGCCACGATCGTGACACGGTGACCTTGCGCGATCCATTCCCGAGCCAGGTAGTAGGGCCGGAATTCCATGCCGTGGCGCGGCGACCCGGCATAGTGATTGATCAGGAGAATATTCATTGGGTGGCGTGTGGCGCCGCCGCTCCGCTGTCTCCTGCCATAGGGCAAACCGGGGAGTACGAAGGCGCCATGGTGTCAGCGAGCGGCCTGCATGACCGTTTGGACGATATGGTTCTGCGTCTCCGCGTCCAGGTCGGGATGCATGGGCAGGCTGAGCACCTGGCTCGCCAGCATTTCAGAGACCGGTGTGGACCCATCCGCGTACCGGCTGTAAGCCGGCTGTGTATGGATCGGACGCGGATAGTGGATGGCGGTAGGGATGTCCGCGGCCTTCAGCGCGGCAATGATGCCATCGCGATCCTGCACCATGATCGTGAACTGGGCCCAGACGCTGTCGCGGTCGGGCCGGACGGTCACGGTCCGCACATTGGCCACATCAGCGAACAGGGCCTGATAGCGCGCGCCGATCCGGATCCGTTGTTCCACTTCCCAGCCAAAGCGCTCCAGCTTGGCGAGCACGACCGCGCACTGCAGGGTATCCATGCGGCCGCCCACCCCGACCCGGGTATGGTAGTAGCGGGCTGATTGCCCGTGGACGCGAATCTCCCGGCATGCCTGCGCCAGCGCGTCGTCATTGGTGAAAATCGCGCCGCCGTCGCCATAGCAGCCTAGCGGCTTGCTGGGAAAGAAGCTGGTGCAGCCAATCGTCGACAGGTTGCCGCTTTTCCTGCCCTTGTACGTGGCGCCGAAGCTCTGGGCGGCGTCCTCGATTACGGCAATGCCGTGCCGGGCCGCGATGGCGTTGACCTCGTCCATGTCACCGCATTGCCCATATAGGGACACCGGGATGATCGCCTTGGTGCGCGAGCTGATCCTGGCTTCGATATCGGCGACCTTGATGTTGCAAGTGTCGGGTTCGACGTCGACAAAAACGGGGGTGGCGCCCAGCAGCACGATGACTTCGGCCGTGGCGACGAAGGTGAACGAAGTGGTGATCACCTCATCGCCTGCCCCGATGCCCAGCGCCATCAACGACATCAGCAGGGCTTCCGTGCCGGAGGCGACCGTGATGCAGTGCTTGGTGTCCGTGTAGGCCTGCAACGCGGCCTCGAGTTCCTTGACCTCCGGCCCCATGATGTACTGGCCGTGGTCCAGCACCTGCTGGATGCGGGCGTTGATGGGATCGCGCAGGACTTGATACTGCTTCTTGAGATCGATGAATTGCATGGGGCTCACGCTAGTTCGCAAACGCCGTTGTTCAACACGTACCGTTCACCGGTCGCGGCGCAGATGGCCTGAGCGTTTCCGCCAAGGGGCAGGTCCAATTGCTCGCCGTGACGGCTCATCCAGCCGATCTGGCGAGCGGGCACGCCGACCACCAAGGCGAAATCCGGAACGGATTTGTTCACCACCGCGCCGGCGCCCACGAAGGCGTGACGACCGACCGTCACGCCGCAGACGATGGTGCAGTTGGCGCCCAGCGTGGCCCCCTGGCGGACCAGCGTATCGCGGTATTCGTTCTTGCGTTCGATGGCCGCGCGGGGGTTGTACACATTGGTGAAGACCATGCTCGGCCCGCAGAAGACATCGTCTTCAAGCGTGACGTTGTCGTAGACCGACACGTTGTTCTGAATCTTGACGCGGTCACCGATACGAACGTGGTTGCCGACGTAGACGTTCTGGCCCAGCGAACAGCCGGCGCCGATCACGGCGCCAGCGCTGACATGGACCCAATGCCAGATGCGCGTTCCGGCGCCGATGGAGGCGCCCTCGTCGACGATAGCGGTGGGATGGATGCTCATTCGGTTCAATCCAGTGGCAGGGGGACACGAATACCGTCGCGGGCTGAACGGTAGATGGCTGTCAGCAGGGCCAGCGATTGCAGGCCTTCGCGGCCGTCGGTCTCAGGCTCACATTCTCCGCGCAAGGTCTTGATGACGTTGTCGTAATAGAGAGGATGGCCGAAGCCATATACCGAGGTGGTTTCATAATTGGCTTCACGGATCTTGGCGTCATCGGCCTGCTCGTCGGCGAATTTCCACTCGTCGATCCGATTGACCGCCACGCCGCCGACGCGCACCGTGCCCTTTTCGCCCAGGATGGTTATTGAACCTTCCAGGTTTTGCGGATAGGTCAGCATGGTGACATTGATGGAGCCCATGGCGCCGTGTCGCCAGCGCACTGCTGCGACACCCGTATCTTCCGCCTCGATACGGCGGGCAAGCGTGGCGGTGTAGGCGTAGACACTTTCCACCGGGCCGATCAACCAATCCAGCAGGTCGACATAATGGCTGGCTTGGTTCATGAAGGCGCCGCCGTCCCATTCCCATTTTCCGCGCCAGCGAGCCGCATCGTAATACTCTTGCGGGCGTGTCCAGAAAACGTTGACCGTCACCATGAAAATGCGACCGAAACGGCCGCTATCGATCGCTTTCTTGACCAACTGCAGTGTCGCGTTGCGGCGATTCTGCTTGACGATGAACAGACGCACCCCGGCCTCATCGCACGCCTTGACCATGCGCTTGCCGTCTTCCCAGCGGGTAGCCATGGGCTTTTCGCTCACCACGTGGCGTCCGGCTTGCGCGGCTTCCACCGCCTGCCATGGATGCAGTCCGGAGGGGGTGGCCAGCACCACCGCGTCGGCATTGCCCTGCTGCAGCAGTTCCGTCAGCGAGGCAAAGCCCCTGGCGCCTGTCGCCTGTACCGCATTGCGCAACGACTCAGGATTCGTGTCGCAGACCTCAACCAGTTCTGCTCGGTCGGAATGCTGGTCAAGGGCGGCAATGTGATTCTTGGAAATGCGTCCGCAGCCGACCAGGGCAAAACGGATCTTTCGATCGCTAATCGGAGGAAGATTCATTGTGATGAGTTTGTTGTAAATTGCCGGGATTCTTCGAATGTGCGTCCCGGCACAGTCGGGAATGATACCGTGAACGTCCCTGGCGTCCGCCAGGACTTCGCTGGGAAACTTCTAGACTAAGACTTGATGCCAACTCGCATTCTCATTGTCCGCACGTCGTCACTCGGCGATCTGGTGCATATGCTGCCCGCCATTTCCGACATCGCCCGCCATGTGCCGGACGCCGAAATCGACTGGATCGCCGAAGAGGCTTTCGCCGAAATCCCTAGCTGGCATCCCGCCGTGAACGAGGTCATCAAGGTGGCCCATCGCCGCTGGCGCAAGGCCTGGTGGTCGGCGCAGGTACGGGCGGAACGCCGGGCGCTCAAGGAGCGCCTGCGGTCCGAACAGTACGACATCGTGCTGGATATGCAAGCCCTGCTGAAGTCCGCGTGGCTGGTGCGCCAGACGCGCGGCGTGCGTCACGGGCTGGACTGGCGTTCGGCGCGCGAGCCGCTCGCATCGTTGTTCTATAACGTACGTCATCGGGTGGAATTCTGGCAGCCGGCCGTCATTCGCCAACGAAAGCTGGCGTCGCTGACATTTGGTTACCAGTACGGTGGGCAGCCGGATTTCGGCCTGCAGGCGTTTGCGCGCCAAGCCACCCCAGGCGACGTTGCCAACCCTGTCCACGCGGTATCCGCTGACGGGCTGAACGCTACCGAGCTGCCGCGCCTGCATCACCTGGATACCGACCGGGGTTACGCCGTGATCATGCCTTCGGCCAGCCGCGACGACAAACTCTGGCCCGAGGACGACTGGCGCGCGGTGTTCCGCCGCCTGCGCGATGCGGGCTGCTCGCTCAAGCTGCTGGCGGGCAACGACCAGGAGGCCGAGCGCGCCGGGATGCTGGTAGCTGGCATGGAGGACGTCGAGGTGATGCCCCGCATGGATCTGACGTCGGTGGCGCAATTGCTGGCCGGCTCGCGTTTGATGGTCGGCCTGGATAGCGGCCTGACGCACCTGTCAGCCGCGTTGGGCCGGCCAACCATCGGCATTTACCGCGCCTCCACCCCGGTTCGCACCCCGCTGGTCGGATCCAACTACACCGCCAGCCTGGGCGACCGGGGCGCGTCGCCATCGCGAGAAGCGGTGATGGCCTCGGTGGAACAGGCACTGGCCGCGCAGTGACATGAACCGCTGCGTCTACACGCTGGCACTGCGGGCGTTGGCCCCGCTGCTCTGGTTGTGGATGGCCCGACGCGCCAAACGCGCTGGCGGCCAGTGGCAGGTGTTTTCGCGTGAACGCTTTGGCCATGCGATCGAGCCGGCGTCATCCCCCCCCGATTTCAGTTGGACGGCGCCGGTATGGATGCATGCCGTCAGCCTGGGCGAAACCCGTGCCGCGCAACCGTTGGTGCAGGCCTTGCTGGACCGTGGCCTGCCGGTGCTGTTGACGCACATGACGGCGACCGGTCGCGCCGAGGGCCAGCGGCTGTTTGCCGACGCCATTTCCCGGGGGCAGTTGCGACAAGCTTGGCTGCCTTACGACTTTCCCGGCGCGACCCGGCGCTTCATGCGGGGCTATCAGCCTCGCTGCGGCCTGCTGATTGAACGCGAGATCTGGCCCAACCTGCTGGCGGCCGCGCGGCAAGCAGGGGTGCCGATGGCCCTGGTCAGTGCGCGGTACTCGGCATCGTCGCTGCGCCAGGCGACACGGATGGGTAGCGTGATGCGCGAAGCCTTGGGTGGCTTGGACCTGGTGCTGGCGCAGACGGCTGAAGACGCCGGTCGGTTGACGCAAGCGGGCGCGCCCACGCCCCTCGTGACCGGCAATCTGAAATTCGACTTGGTGCTGCCGGCGGCGCAGGTCCAGGCCGGCCGGGAATGGCGCGCGCGTATCGGTCGCCCGGTCATCGCCATTGCAAGCACCCGCGAAGGCGAGGACGCGCCATTCATCGACGCCATCAAGCGTTCCGGCAAAGGTTCCGGCCACCCCGCCGGCAATCCTGCCAGCGACTCCGCTAGCAGCCCCGCCAACAATTCCGTCAACAACGCCGCAGGCATCCTCATCGACGCGCCGCTGTTTCTGCTGATCCCGCGCCACCCGCAACGCTTTGACGATGCTGCGCGCCTGCTGAGCGAGGCGGGCTTGCCGTATGTCCGGCGCAGCGCTGACGTCGATCCGGCACCGGAAACCCGGGTGCTGCTTGGCGATAGCCTGGGTGAAATGGCCTTCTATTACGCCGCCTCGGACGTGGCCGTTGTGGCGGGCAGCTTTGCGCCGTTGGGCGGTCAGAACCTGATCGAGGCGTGTGCAGCGGGTGTGCCGGTCATCGTGGGACCGCACACGTTCAATTTTCAGCAGGCGGCGGAAGATGCGATTGCCGCGGGGGCGGCAACGCGCAAGGCTGATCCCGCACAGGCGACCGATGCGGCGTTGGCCATGCTGAAGGATGAGGCACAGCGCCAAGAAGCAAGCCGTGCCGCCCGCGCCTGGTTCGAGTTGCATGCGGGGGCAACGCGGCGGACGATGGATGCGCTGGCGCCCTGGCTGGGGTGACCGTCATTGCATCATTTGGACCCAAGAATGCTTAGCGTGTTGTCTGGTTGGGGGGAGCCGTGGGGGGCGTGGCTATCGCCCGCCCCACCAGCTTCACCGCGTCCACGTTCAATTCCTGGCTGAACTTTCGCGTATCCCGCCCTTCATCTTCCGGGCGCACGCCGATCCATCCCTGGCCCAGCGCCAGCACCCATAAATTCGCCAGCAATATCAGGATGAAGAGCACTCGCATGGCGGAAGACCTTGCTCAGGCGTGGGTGTCCAGGGTGGCGCGCGCGACCGCGGCCAGGCCATCCAGGACGGGGTGATCCAGGTACACCGGCACGTGGGCCGCGCCGAATGCGCCGCCGGCGTCGGCCAGCAAGCGTTCAATCTCTTGATGCACTTCAGGCCAGCCGCCGCCCGCCGCGTAGATCTGCGGAGTCTGTCCATAGCGCTGGCGGCCCGCCAGCCATTGGCGCACCACCGCGCCGGCTTGGGCCGCGGCGATGCCCGAGGCGATGGCTTCGTGCGTATCGACGGGGTAGGCCACGACCTGGCCATTGGCTATCGGCAGGTTGGCGGTGCCGTGGGCCAGCGCGCTGCGCATCATGGCGGGGCCGGGCAGGATCAGGCCGCCCGCGAAAACGTTGTCAGGGCCGACGGTGTCGATGGTGGTGGCGGTGCCGAAGCTGGCCAGCACGAAGGGCGGATGCGCGCCCGGCAGGCGCGACAGCACGCCCAGCAGTGAGGCCCAGCGGTCAGCGCCCAATTGCGTCGGTACGCGGTAACTGTTGACCAGCCCCAGCGTGGTCGCCTGCGACAGCGACCAGGTCACCGCGCAGCCATGTTTTTGCAGGATCGCGGCGATGGCCGTGCCGCGCGCCTCGCCCGCCACGTTCACGCCCAGCGCGCGCAGGGGACGGCGCGGCAGGGCGGCCAGCCAGCCGTCCAGCGCATCCAGATCCAGGCCGTCGAAGGCGACAGCCGCCGGTTCGCGGGGCATGTCGGGGTTGCTGGCGTCCAGCCAACCCACCTTGAGACGGCTGTTGCCGGAGTCGATGAGAATAATCATGCTTGGCGTCGAATCGAAATTTCACCGATCGAAATCGGTGTGGCGCCCTCGGGCGTTTGCACCAGCAGGCGCCCGTGTTCGTCTACGCCACAGGCGGTGCCGCTAAGTAGGATATCGCCTTTCTCCAGCACGTTCACCGGCCTGCCCGCCAAGGCGTCGACCTGGTTGAAACGCTGGCGGAACGCGGCGAAGCCTTCGCGTTCCAGGGTCTGGACGGCTTCCAGCCAGGCGGTGGCGCTGGCGCAGACCAGGTCGGCGGCGCTGGCCACGCGGCCTGATTCGGCTTGCACCTGGGTCCAGTCGGCCACCTCGCGGCCCAGCGCGCGAGACAATTCGCCCGCGTCGGTCAGATTGACGCCCATGCCGATGACGACGGTGTAGCCGGCTTCGCGGCCGCCCGGGTTGCGGGTGGTTTCCACCAGCACGCCCGCCAGCTTGGCGTCGTGCCATTGCACATCGTTCGGCCACTTCATGCACAAGCCGTGCGCACGCGGGCCGGCCACCGCGCGCAGTGCCTCGCAGGCGGCCACGCCGGCCAAGGGAGACAGCGCGGGCAATTGCGCGGCAGGCAGATGGACGTCGTAAGCGCAGGAAAACATCAACGTGGCGCCAGACTGGTTTTGCCAGGGACGCCCCGCGCGGCCACGGCCGGCGTTTTGTAGGTGGGAACCCAGCAGCCACGGTTTACCGGCCCCCGTGCCCGAGCGGGCGCGCGCCAGCAGGTCGGCGTTGGTCGACCCGGTGTCGCCGGTCCAGGCGATGTCTTGGAATACGGGCAGGCGCGAGCCTAGCTCCCGGGCCAGGGCTTCCGGCGCGGGCAGGTCGATAGGGCAGACGTGATCGGGCATGGCGGCGATTGTAGGGCACGCGGCGCGCCCTCGCGGTCTTTCAGCCCTCTAGCGTTTATCATTGGCGATACATTTTGCATCGGTGCCTCGCCTACATGCCGCATTCCGCTTCGTCCGCGTCCGCCGCCGTGCCTTTCCGTCAGGACGGCAAAGTTTGCCATGTGGCGGGCGACTGGAGCGTCCTGGCCCTGGCCCAGGCCGGCGAAGTCGAACGCCGGCGCACCGCAATGGCGCGGGCGGCTGAAGAGGGCGTGCGTTGGGACTTGCATGGCATCAGCCGGCTGGACACCATCGGCGCCTTGCTCATCTGGCAAGCGTGGGGCGAAAAGCTGCCCGAGCGCGTGCGCTGGTCGGCCGGCCAACAGGATGTGTTCAATGCGCTGGCCCTGAACAAGGGCGAGGTCCAGGCGGCGCCGTCCAAGCCCGAATCCTGGGCTTGGGTTCGCGCCCTGGGTGGCGCCATCTTCCAAGCCGCCGAGAACGGTCGGGCCCTGCTCATCATGCTGGGTCAATTGATGCTGGACCTGGGCAGCATGCTGCGCCGTCCGCGCCTGGGGCCATGGCGCGAGATCTCGGCGCAGGTGTATCGAACCGGGGCGCAGGCGCTGGGCATCACGGCGCTGGTGGGGTTTCTGATCGGCGTCGTGTTGTCGTATCTGTCGGCGCAGCAGTTGCAGATGATCGGTGCCGACCGCTTTATCGTGCGGCTGCTGGGCGTGTCCATCGTGCGTGAGCTTGGGCCCGTGCTGGCCGCCATTCTGGTGGCGGGCCGGTCGGGCTCGGCCATCACCGCGCAGATTGGCGTGATGCGGGTCACCCAGGAACTGGACGCCATGCGTGTCATGGGCATCTCGCATGGGCAACGGCTGATTCTGCCGCGCGTGCTGGCCTTGGCGGTAACCATGCCGCTGCTGGTCCTGTGGACGGACGCAATGGCGATCCTGGGCGGCATGCTGGCCGCGCAAGTGCAGCTGGGCGTGTCGGCGCAGTGGTTTTTGGCGTCACTGCCCGACGCCATCTCATTGACCAATTACTGGATCGGCATCCTGAAGGGCGTGACCTTCGGCATTCTGATTGCGCTGATCGCCTGCCACTTCGGCCTGCGCATCCAGCCCAATACCGAAAGCCTGGGGCGCGGCACGACAACGTCAGTGGTGACGTCGATTACCGGCGTGATACTGCTGGATGCGCTGTACGCCATTATTTTCAGCTCGGTGGGCATCTGATGAACAGCGCCCTGCAACATCGATTGTTCACCGATGACAGCATCACGGTCGAACCCGTCATCACGGTGCGCGGCCTGCGTACCGCCTTTGGCGACCATGTGGTGCACGACAACCTTGACCTGACTGTCTTCCCGGGCGAAATCCTGGTGCTGGTGGGCGGCTCGGGCACGGGCAAGACGGTGTTGCTGCGGCAGATCATCGGCCTGGACCAGCCCGCCGCCGGTAGCGTGAAAGTGCTGGGGCATTCCTTGTTTGACCTGACGCCCGGCGAACGCCGGCGCCTGTCGTACCGGTGGGGCATGCTGTTTCAGGCGGGGGCGCTGTTCTCGGCCTTGTCCGTGTTCGACAATGTGGCCTTGCCGCTGCGCGAACTGCGCACGGTGCCGGAAGACCTGGTGCGCGACGTCGTCATGTGCCGGCTGGCCATGGTGGGGCTGACGGCCAATGATGCCGACAAGCGGCCGTCGGACCTGTCCGGCGGCATGGTCAAGCGGGTGGCGCTGGCACGCGCCTTGTCGCTGGACCCGGAATTGCTGTTCCTGGACGAGCCCACGGCGGGCCTGGACCCGCTGCGCTCGGACGAATTCGTGGACCTGGTGCGCAGCCTGCATCGGCAGTTGGGATTTACCGTCGTCATGGTGACGCACGATCTGGACACGCTGCTGGCGCTGGCCACCCGTGTGGCCGTGCTGGCGGACAAGCGGGTGATCGTGTGCGACACGGTGCCGGAAGTACTGAAGGTCGATCACCCGTTCATTCACACGTTCTTCCTGGGCGAACGCGGCTTGCGCGCGCTTGGGGATCTGGCGCCGAAGGGATTGCATCATGGAAAACCGTAGTCATGCGCTCATGGCCGGCATCTTCACGCTGGTCCTGCTGGCCGCCGCCGTGCTGGTGGCCGTCTGGATCGGCCGGGACCGGACCCAGCTGCAAACGTACGAAATCATCTCGGCCACGGCCGTCAGCGGCCTGAACCCGCAATCGGCCGTGCGTTACCAGGGCGTGCCGGTGGGCAAAGTGCAGTCGCTGGCGCTGAACCCCAACAAGCCGGGGCAGGTGCGCATCCGCATCGGCGTGGCCCCGAACACGCCGATTACCGAGTCGACCTGGGCCGAACTGGGCGTGCAGGGCGTGACGGGCATGGCCAACGTCGAGCTGCGCGACGACGGCACCTCGCTCAAGCGCCTGGCGTCCACGGCGGAACATCCCGCCGCCATTCCGCTGCGCCCGGGCTTTCTTGACCGCATCGAGCAACGCGGCGGCAAGCTGATTTCCAACGTGGAAGAAGCCACCGAGCAACTGCGCCGCGTGCTGAGCGAACAAAACGTGCAAGCGCTGACCGCCAGCCTGCAGAACGCCACCGACATCACGCAGTCATTGCGGCAAGCCACCCGCGACCTGGCACCCACGATGGCCAAGCTGGGCCCGCTGCTGGATTCGCTGAACACCACCTCGCGCCAGGCGGATCGCGCGGCGCGCGAGATTGCCGATCTGGCGCAGCAGGCTCGCCAGGCGGTGGCACGCCTGAACGCGCCCGATGGCCCCTTGTCAGTGGCCACGCGCAGCCTGAACGACATCGCGCTAGCCGCCGCGCGGCTGGATGGCGAGACCTTGCCCGCCGTGACCACCATGGCCGGCAACGTCAGCGCGGCCGCGCGCGGGGCGGCCGTGACCCTGCGCCGTGTCGACAGCACGCCGCAATCGTTCTTGTTCGGCCCGGCGCCTGTTGCGCCTGGGCCCGGCGAAGCCGGGTTCGCCGGTTTCGGGAGACAGCCCAAATGAAGATGCTGAAGATGCGTAGCGCCGTTTCGATGGTGACCCGGACGTTGACCCTGACGTTGGCCCTGGCGCTTGCGGGTTGCGGCATTGGCCGCGTGCCCGCGCCGCCGTCCGTCTTCGACCTGGGGCTGGACGCCCGGCCAGCCCTTACCTTGCCGGCACGCGCTCCCATCGCGCTGACTTTCCAGGCGTCGCCCGCGTTGTCGGATACCGGCCTGATCTGGCGGGTGGGCGACAGCGCCGCGCCCAAGGCCTATGCCACCTACCGTTGGGCGTCGGCGCCGTCCGAGCTGGTGCGCCAGCGCATTACCGACCGCCTGTCGCGTCAGGGTCCCGTTCTGGCTGACCGCGTCAATCTTCAGACGCCGCAATTGCAGGTTTCCCTGTCGCAGTTCGAGCAGGTGTTTTCGGAAGACGGCCAGACCAGCCAGGGGCGCATCTTGCTGCAAGCGGTATTGGTCAATGGCCGGTCGGTAGTCGATCAAACCCGCATCCTGGTGCAGGCGCCCGCGCCCACGCAGGATGCCGAGGGCGGCGTGGCCGCGTTGCGACAAGCCACCGACGAGGCGGCCGACCAGTTGGCGCAATGGCTGGCCACCACGATGACGCCCGCCACGAGGACGCCGGCCGCGATGACGCCCGCCGCCAAAGCGGGCGATTAACATCGTTTCCGCGTTTTCCGCTTTTCCTTTTTCTTTACGCACGTTGAGTTGATCCATGTCCGCACGCACTGATACCCACGCCTTCACCGGCGCCGCCGGCCGCATCGATTGCGCCGTCGACTGGCCTGCCGGCACGCCGCGAGGCTGGGCCCTGGTTCTGCACCCGCATCCCCTGCAAGGCGGTGCGCGCGAAAACAAGGTCGTCACGACCGTGTCGCGCGCCTGCGTGCAGCATGGCCTGGTGGCGGTGCGCCCCAACTTCCGTGGGGTGGGGCAGTCGGAAGGCGCGTTCGACAAGTCGGTGGGCGAAACGCAGGACATGCTGGCGGTGGTGGCGCAAATGCGCGAACTGCATCCTGAACTGGCCGATGCGCCCTGGGTGCTGGCCGGCTTTTCGTTCGGCACCGCCGTCGCCGCGCAAACCTACGCCGCGCTGGCCGAAGCGGGCGATGCGGCGTTGCCGTCCGCGCTGATGCTGTTGGGGCCGGCGGTCAACCGCTTTCAGTCGCACGAAGTGCAGGTGCCGGACGACACGCTGATGGTTCACGGTGAAGAAGACGAAGTGGTGCCGTTGTCCGAAGCGATGGATTGGGCGCGGCCGCGCTCGATTCCCGTGGTGGTGGTGCCGGGCGCATCCCACTTCTTCCATGGCAAGCTGCTGGTGCTGCGCCAGTTGGTGCAGGCGCGCTTGAAAGTCGCGCTGGATTGAGCACAGCCGCGCAAGGTTGCATCAAGTTGCATGATTTAAATGCACCGGGAACCCCCTGCGAAGCGGACCGGTCCAATCGCCTGCCTATAATTGTCAGCCATCAGCCCCGCGCCGGCGGGCGTCTTTCCTTGGACCCACGTTGCCGATGAAGAAATTGCCTTATTCCGTTCACTCCCCCGTTGTCTTTACCCGTCGCCTGATCACAGGCGCTGTGTTGTCGGCGATGCTCGCGGCCTCGATGCCGGCCTGGTCGCAACAGGCGCCCGCCGCCACACCGGCCGCGGCCGGCACGGCGGCACCGGCGCCAACGGCCTCGGGCGCGGTGCCGGTGGGTGATGTGTCGGCGGTTCCGGCGCCTACCATCGCCGCCAAGGCATGGATCGTGATCGACGTGAACAGCGGCCAGACCTTGGCCGCGTCCAACCCCGACACGAAGGTCGAGCCGGCATCGCTGACCAAGATCATGACGGCCTACGTAGTGTTCAACGCGCTGGAAGATAAGCGCCTGACGCTGGAACAGACGGTGCCCGTGTCCGAGCACGCCTGGCGCACGGGCGGTTCGCGCATGTTCATCGAACCGCGCAAACCGGTGACTGTCGACGAGCTGAATCAAGGCATGATCGTGCAGTCCGGCAACGACGCCTCCGTGGCGCTGGCCGAAGCCGTGGGCGGCAGCGAATCGGCCTTCGCCGCGCTGATGAACCAGGAAGCCCAACGCCTGGGCATGAAGAACACCCACTTCATGAACTCGACCGGTCTGCCGGATCCGCAGCACGTGACCTCCACGCGCGACCTGGCCACGTTGTCGTCGCATCTGATCACCGATCATCCCGACTACTTCCACTACTACAAGCAGAAGAGCTACACGTACAACAAGATCACGCAGCCGAACCGCAACCGCCTGCTGTGGGCCGACCCGTCGGTGGACGGCATGAAGACCGGCCACACCGACTCGGCCGGCTACTGCCTGGTGTCGACCGCCGTGCGCGGCGACCGTCGCATCCTGGTGGTCGTGGTGGGCACGGATAGCGAAGCCACGCGCGCCGAAGAAAGCCTGAAGCTCTTGAACTGGAGCTTCCAGAACTTCGATACCGTGAAGCTGTTCGACAAGAGCCAACCCGGTATCGATGCGCGCGTCTGGGAAGGCACGGCCGACAACGTCAAGCTGGGTCCGCCGAACCCCGTGTCGATTGCGGTGCCGCGCGGCAAGGCCGGTGATTTGAAGCCGGTTGCGCAGCGCACTGATCCGCTGATCGCGCCGCTGGCCAAGGGCCAACAGGTGGGCACGCTGCAATTCACGCTGGATGGCAAGGTGCTGCGCACCGAACCGCTGGTCGTGCAGGATGCCGTTGAACGCGCGGGCTTCTTTGGCCGCATGGTCGACACCGTGAAGCGCTGGTTCCAATAAGCGCATCGCGCCGCGCCACGGGCGCGGGTGTAAGCTAGCAGCGGGCGTTTCGTGCGAAACGCCCGTTTTCCATTTTCAGGCAAGCCCATCGGGTTTGTCCGCGACGTTTGATCCTTCAGGAGTACCCCATGATTCCGGGCGTGCCGGGCGAAAGCCAGGTGTATCTCAACGGCGAGTTCCTGCGTGTCGACGAGGCGAAAGTCTCCGTCCTGGACCGCGGTTTTATTTTTGGCGACGGCATCTACGAAGTCGTTCCCGTGTACCAGGGCAAGGCATTCCGCATGGCGGAGCACCTTGACCGCCTGGATCGCAGCCTGGCCGCCTTGCGCATCACGCCGCCGATGGATCGCGCGGGCTGGGTCGACCTGATCGAGCAGTTGCTGGCGCGCACCACGCTGGACACCTGCATCGTGTACTTGCAGGTCACGCGCGGCGTTGCCAAGCGCGACCACCAGTTCCCGGCCACGCCGGTCACGCCCACCGTGTTTGGCATGATTTCGGCGTGGTCCCCACCGCCCGCCGCGCAACGCACGCAGGGCCTGACCGCCATCAGCATTCCCGACGAACGCTGGCTGCATTGCGAGATCAAGTCTGTGTCGCTGTTGGGTAACGTGCTGGCCAAGCAGCAGGCGGTGGATGCGAACGCCGATGAAGTCGTGCAGTTTCGCGACGGCTACCTGACCGAAGGCTCGTCCACCAACATCTGGGTGGTGTCAGGTGGCAAGCTGCTGGCGCCGCCCAAGAACAACCTGATCCTGGAAGGCATCCGCTACGGCCTGATGGGCGAGCTGGCCGAAGCGGCGGGCATCCCCTTCGAGTCGCGCCGCATCACCCAGCAAGAGGTGGAATCCGCCGACGAATTGATGCTGTCTTCCGCCACCAAGGAAGTGCTGGCGATTGTTTCCTTGGACGGAAAGCCGGTGGGTTCGGGCAAGCCCGGCCCTGTTTTTGAGCAGTTGCGAGCGGGTTATGATGCCCGCATCGCCGCGCTGTAAGCCGCTGTACCGGGCGGCTGCCACAGCCGCCCGACCTCCGGCCGGTCTTGCCTGTGCGCAGCTTGCCCCCATATAAGAACATTCAGGGGCAACCACCTCCCTAGGGTCCACTCATGCATATTCCGCCCGAAGAATCGCTTATCGAATATCCCAGCGACTTTCCCATCAAGGTCATGGGCAAGCAGCATCCCGAATTCGCCCAGACGCTGACTGACGTCGTGCTGCAATTCGACCCCGGCTTTGACGCCGCCACGGTCGAGATGCGGCCCAGCAAGGGCGGCAACTACATGGGCCTGACGTTCATCGTGCGCGCCACCTCGCGCGAGCAGTTGGACAACCTGTACAAGGCCTTGCACGGCCATCCAATGGTGTCCATCGTTCTGTAAACCGGAATTGCCGTGATCAAGTGGCTCGCGCGGCCGGCGGACTATCTGCCGGTCTGGCAGGACATGCAGGCGTATACCTCGCTGCGCGGCCCAGATACGCCTGACGAGATCTGGCTTTGCGAGCATGCGCCGGTCTACACGCTAGGCCAGGCCGGCCTGCCGCAACATGTGCTGAACCCCGGCAACATCCCAATCGTGCATTGCGACCGTGGCGGCCAGGTGACCTATCACGGCCCCGGGCAAGTCATGGCGTACGCGCTGTTCGACCTGCGCCGCGTGGATATGTACGTGAAGGAGTACGTCACGCTGCTGGAAGGCGCCGTCATCGACACGCTCACGCAGCATGGCGTGGACGGGGCCTGTCGCAAGCCCGGCGCGCCGGGCGTGTACGTGCCCGACCCCGATCTGGGTCCCGACAGTGGCGAACTCGCCAAGATCGCGGCGCTGGGCATCAAGATACGCAACGGGCGCGCCTATCATGGCGTGTCGCTGAACGTGGACATGGACCTGGCCCCTTTCCTGGGCATCAACCCCTGCGGCTACGAAGGGCTGCGAACCGTCGACATGGCCGCCTGCGGCGTGCACCGCCTGCCGACCGACGTGGGTGACGCGCTGGCGCGGAATCTGGCGGACGCCTGGCGCCGCGCAAGGAGCGCGCTTTGAAAACAGACTTGAAGACCGCTTTGAAGACCGCTTATACCGCCGCCGATGTTGCCGCGACCACGCCGGAACAACTGGCCCAATTGCGCGAAGGTCCGCCGGAACCCTACGCGGCATGGATTGGGGCTGCCGCCGAGTTGGGATTGGTCGAAGCACAGACCATTTACGGTCAGATGCTGCTGGACGGCGTGGGGGTGGCGCGCCAGCCCGACGCCGCGCTGGCCTGGTTCAAGCGCGCCGCCCATGCCGATCACCCGATGGCCATCAATATGGTGGGCCGCTGCTATGAAAATGGCTGGGGCGTCGCCGCCGACGATACCGTTGCGGCGTATTGGTTCAGGCTGGCCGCCGACCGTGGCCTGGATTGGGGCATGTACAACTACGCGCACATGCTGCGCGCCGGCCGCGGCGGCGTCACACAAAACAAGGCCGCTGCACTGGCGCTTTACCAGCAAGCGGCGCAGACCGGCCATGTGAAGTCCATCGGCGTGGTCGGGCGGTTTTATGAAGCGGGCGAGGTAGTCGAGCAAGACCTGGAACGCGCATTCGACTGCTACCAGCGTTGCGCCGAGGGCGGCGACTTTCGCGGCATGTTCCATCTGGGCCGACTATTGCTGCTGCGCGGCAAGAAAGAGGAAGCGGTGCAATGGCTGGTCCAGGTACCAGAAACCGCCACGCCAGCATTCTTGAAGGAAGCGAATACGCTCTTGCAAGACAGCGGCTTCCCCCCGCTCTACGAGGTATGAGTCGCGGGAAGCAGGACCGTACGACGTAGGATGGGTGAAGCGCGAGCAACCCGCTGAAAGAACCCCAAATTAGATCGCGCGCAACCCATCAAGCAGCGCCAGAGTCCTGGCAGATTCCGCCAAAACGCAATCAAGCAATCCAGAAGCGCTGCCAGGTTCGGCTGCGGCGGCATTGAGCAACGTCCCTGTTGTGGGACGTCCCGCTACAGCATCACGTTCGTCTGATGGGTTTCGCGCGATCTACGGGGGAGTTCTTTTGACCGCTCTCTCGCGCTGCACCCATCCTACGTGCTTAGGCGGGGTTCGAATGTTACGTCCAGGGTTTGATGCTGGCCGGCTGCCAGCTCGCCTTGTAAACGGTCCAGCAGCACCTGCGCGGCCCGACGGCCCAAGTCTTCGGCGTCTACCCCCAACGTAGTCAGCCCTTGCGCCCATTGCGCGGCGCTGCCGTCGTCCGTAAATCCCAAGACTGCCAGATCTTGCGGCACGTGCAGGTCACGGTTGTGGGCTTCCGACACCGCGGCGGCCGCCAGCAGGTCCGACGTGCAAAATACCGCGTCAAAGATCGTATTGGTGGCCAGCAAGCGCAAGAATGCCATGCGGCCGTCGTTCATCTGCAGCACTTCCGGTTGCACGATGTCCGCCACCCGATCCAGCCCCAACGCTGCCGCCGTGCTGATGAAGCCTTGGCGTCGTGCGCGTTCCCATGGGTTGTCGGCGCTGATGCAGGCCACCAGCGCATGGCGCTTTTCGGCCAGATGACGCGCCGCCGCCCGGCCGGCCTCTTCGTTGTCGATGACCACGGCGGTGTCCAGCGGATGCGCGGAGGCACTCCAGGTTTCCACCACCGGTATTTCCAGCGCCGCCAAGCCGGCCCGCAAGGCCGGTTCGTCCAGCGGTCCGATGACAAGCGCGGCGGCCGGTTGCAGGGCGGCCAGTTGCGGCAGCATGGCAGGGTCATGCCAAGGGCCCGCCGTCAGGAAGTAGCCCTCGGGCGCCAGGCGCTGCGCACACGCTTGAATGGCGCGGCTGGCGGGTCCGGCGTCCAGGCGGGGGGCGATCAGGGCGACAAGGCGCGGCGGGGGAAGGAGGGCCATAAGAAGGGAATTCAGCAAATTTGTCAGGCAAGACGATAACCCAGCCGGTCATGCCTCGTGAGGGACCGGTGGGCATCCGTGACCCTTGCGGCGCCTGTGCCATCCGATGAGGTCGGTAGGTATCCGCGACACCTGGGGGGGCCTCGGCCGTTGGGGCAGGAAGCTATCCGCAACACCTGCGGCGCCTTTGTCGGCTTTTGAAGCCGGCAGCCGTCCGGAGCTCCTGCGGGGCTTGCCTCATCCGTTGGGGCAGGGAGCCCTCCGTACCCCCTGCGGCGCACCGGAGCGGCGAAGGGTAAAATGCCATTTTTGTCTCAAACCGGGCCGTCCTGCGCGCCGGTTGCGAAGGTGCCCAATGTCTACGCTCGCCGAGTCCGCTGTTCCCCCGAACGAATCCGCCGCTGCATCCGCTTCCGCCACCGCCTCGGCCACTGCGCAAGCCGTCTACGATCCGACGCAAAAGCAGAAGTCGCAGGCCAAGACGGCACGCATTCCCATCAAGATCGTTCCGGCCGAACGCCTGAAGAAGCCCGAGTGGATCCGCGTGAAGGCCGCCGCGCCCGGCTCGCGCTTCTACGACATCAAGCGCATCCTGCGCGAACACAATCTGCACACGGTCTGCGAAGAAGCCTCTTGCCCGAACATCGGTGAATGCTTCGGCAAGGGCACCGCCACGTTCATGATCATGGGCGACAAGTGCACGCGCCGCTGCCCGTTCTGTGATGTGGGCCATGGCCGCCCCGACCCGCTGGACACCAAAGAACCCGAGAACCTCGCGCGCACCATCGCCGCGATGAAACTGTCGTACGTGGTCATCACCTCGGTAGACCGCGACGACCTGCGCGACGGCGGCGCCGGCCACTTCGTGGACTGCATCACGCACATCCGCGAACTGTCGCCCACCACCCGCATCGAAGTGCTGGTTCCCGACTTCCGCGGTCGCCTGGACCGCGCGCTGACCATCCTGAACGCCGGCCCCCCGGATGTGATGAACCACAACCTGGAAACCGTGCCGCGTTTGTACAAGCAGGCGCGCCCGGGCTCGGACTACATGCACTCGTTGAAGCTGCTGGCCGAATTCAAGAAGCTGCACCCCGAAGTGCCCACCAAGTCAGGCCTGATGCTGGGTTTGGGCGAAACGGACGAGGAAATCCTGCAAGTGATGCGCGATATGCGCGAGCATGGCGTGGATATGCTGACGATCGGACAGTATCTGCAGCCGTCCGAGCATCATTTGCCCGTGCTGCGGTATGTGCACCCGGACACGTTCAAGATGTTTGAACGCGAGGCTTATGCCATGGGGTTCTCGCATGCGGCGGTGGGCGCGATGGTGCGGTCTTCGTATCATGCGGATGAGCAGGCGCATGCGGCTGGGGTGAATTGATCAAACCCATGTTTGATCAATTCAGTTGTGCGTCTTTCAGGGATGCGCCGTGATGGTCCTTTTGGGACGGTAGCGGCGCTTCACTGGCGCGCCTGGGCGCTTGCCCAGAACGTATCCTTCTGACCTTCATGCTGGTTTATATGTCGCGCCAGCACAAACATCAGGTCGGACAACCGGTTCAGATACTGCCGGACCGGCGGGTTCACTGTTTCAACCCCAGCCAGCGCCACCACCGCCCGCTCCGCCCGCCTGCATACCGTCCGTGCCACGTGTGCCTGCGCGGCCGCCCTTGTGCCGCCGGGCAGGATGAATTCGCGCAGTGGCGAGAGCGTTGCGTTGTAGTGCGCCAGCCGGTCGTCCAGGCGGGCGACCTGTGCGTCGCTGACCGCGGTATGTCCAGGGATGCAGAGTTCAGCGCCCATGTCGAAAAGGTCATGCTGAATGGCTATCAGATCGACGGACACCTCGGGCGGCAGGGTCTCGGCCAAGAGCACGCCGAGGACGCTGTTCAGCTCATCCACGTCGCCCAGCGCGGCGATACGCGGGCCGTCCTTGGAGGTGCGGGATCCATCCCCCAATCCTGTGGTGCCGTCGTCTCCCGTGCGGGTGGCAATGACTGATAAGCGGTTGGCCATAGAACGTCCTGATTGGGTGAAGGGGAGTTGCGTCGGGGAGTAAGCATGCCCCGATCGCAGCGCCAGTTCGCAATCAACCGTCAGGATTGTTGCGTTCTGCCGCAGGAACTGTTTCATAACGACGGTATCCTAGCACTGTGGAAAGTAGACCGGGCGGTGCTGCCCGGAGCGGCTTTCGGTGTCAATGGAGGATGCCTGTATGGCTTTTGACCGTAAGTATGCAATGCCCATGGCCGTCGCCACTGCGATGGCCGTTGTGTCGCTGGCGACGCCCCTGGCGTTCGCGCAGCAGGCCGATGCCAGCGGCGAAGTGCGTCGCGTCGACCCGGCCGCGGGCAAGGTGACGATCAAGCATGATGAGATCAAGGCGCTGGACCTGCCGGCCATGACGCTGGTCTATGACGCGGACCCGGCGCTGCTGGCCAAGATCAAGGCGGGCGACAAGGTCCGTTTCACGGCCACGCGCAAGGATGGCAAGTACGTGGTGACGGCGATCACCAATTAAGTGGATGCCGCGCCCATGAAAAAGCCGCTTATCGCGATCAGGCGATAAGCGGCTTTTTTGCCAGTGGGCCCAGTGCAAGGGCGCAAAGGGTATTGCACCCTTTGGCACCCATCGGCCTTTCGGCTCGCTGGCTTACAGCACGTAGCGGGCCAGATCCTGGCTGCTGGCGGCTTCGGCCAGTTGTGAATTGACGTAGGCGGCGTCGATCTTCACGTGCTTGTCCTGGCTGGAGGTGGCGTCGAACGACAGTTCGTCCAGCAGCTTTTCCATGACCGTGTACAGGCGGCGCGCACCGATGTTTTCAGTGGTTTCGTTGACGTCGAAGGCCAACTCAGCCAGGCGGCGCACGCCTTCGTCCGTGAATTCCAGCTGCACGTCTTCGGTGGCCATCAGCGCGGTGTATTGCTTGGTCAGCGACGCATCCGTGTCCGACAAAATGCGCACGAAGTCTTCGGCGGTCAGCGATTCCAGTTCGACGCGGATCGGGAAACGGCCTTGCAGTTCGGGGATCAGGTCAGACGGGCGCGCCAGGTGGAACGCGCCCGACGCGATGAACAGGATGTGGTCGGTGCGGACCATGCCGTAGCGCGTGTTGACGGTGGTGCCTTCAACCAGCGGCAGCAGGTCGCGCTGCACGCCCTGGCGCGACACGTCGGCGCCGCCGGATTCCTGGCGGGCGGCGATCTTGTCGATTTCGTCCAGGAAGACGATGCCGTTCTGTTCGACGTTATTGATGGCAACCGTGCGCAGGTCTTCTTCGTTGACGCGCTTGGCGGCTTCTTCGTCGATGATCAGCTTGAAGGCTTCGCGCACCTTCATTTTCTTGGGTTTCTTCTTGTCGCGAGCCATGCCGGCGAACATGCCGCGCAGTTGCTCGGCCATTTCTTCCATGCCGGGGGGCGTCATGACGTCCATCTGCGGCGCGGCCTGGGACACCTCGATCTCGATTTCCAGGTCGTCGATCTTGCCTTCGCGCAGGCGCTTCCTGAAGGTCTGGCGGGCGCTGTTGTCTTCACCGCGCTCCGGCTCGCCGGAGGCGCCGCGGGCGGGCGGCACCAGGGCGTCCAGGATGCGGTCTTCGGCGGCGTCTTCTGCCTGGGTGCGCACGCGGCGCATTTCCAGTTCGCGCGTTTGCTTGATCGAGTATTCGGTCAGGTCGCGGATGATGGTGTCGACGTCGCGGCCAACGTAGCCCACTTCCGTGAACTTGGTGGCTTCGATCTTGATGAAGGGCGCGTTGGCCAGCTTGGCCAGGCGGCGGGCGATCTCGGTCTTGCCCACGCCGGTGGGGCCGATCATCAGGATGTTCTTGGGGTGGATTTCCTGGCGCAGGGGCTCGGCGACCTGCTGGCGACGCCAGCGGTTGCGCAGGGCGACCGCTACCGCGCGCTTGGCACGGTTCTGGCCGACGATGTATTTGTCGAGTTCGGAGACGATCTCTCCGGGCGTCATGTTGGATGCGGACATGAGGGCGAATCCTTGAAGCGAGAGCGGCGGGCTGGGGAAGCAGCCACGGCGCAGGGAGGTTGCCCGTGCGCCGCGTTGCGGGTGTCAGTCACCCAGCGTTTCGATGACGTGGTTCTGGTTGGTGTAGATGCAGAGGTCGCCGGCGATTTCCAGCGATTGCTTGACGACGGCTTCGGGCGACAGCTCGGTGTTGCGCAGCAAGGCCAGCGCGGCCGATTGCGCGTAGGCGCCGCCCGAGCCGATGGCGGCCAGGCCGTGTTCGGGTTCAAGCACGTCGCCGTTGCCGGTCAGGACCAGCGTGTGCTCGGTGTCGGCCACGATCAGCATGGCTTCTAGACGGCGCAGGACGCGGTCGGTGCGCCAGTCGCGGGTGAGTTCGACGGCGGCGCGCATCAGGTTGCCCTGGTGCTTTTCCAGCTTGGCCTCGAAGCGTTCCTGCAAGGTGAATGCGTCGGCGGTGGCGCCGGCAAAGCCAGCGAGGATCTTGTCGTGGTACAGGCGGCGGATCTTGCGGGCCGTGCCCTTGACGACGATGTTGCCCAGGGTGACCTGGCCATCGCCGCCGAGCGCGACGCGGTTGCCGCGGCGCACACACACGATGGTGGTGGCGTGAAATTGTTCCATGCGTTCCTTCCTTTGAAGGGATTAGCTGGGGGCGGTTCGAAGGAAATCAAGCGGGGCGCGCGGCGGTCAATAAAAAAGGCCATGCTGGAAACCAGCATAGCCTTTCAGGGCAGGGCGCGAAAACGGGACGGATCAGTCGCCGTACAGCTTTTGGCGCATTTCACGGCGCTCCTGCGCTTCCAGCGACAGGGTGGCCGTGGGACGGGCCAACAGGCGGGGTACGCCAATCGGTTCGCCGGTTTCTTCACACCAGCCGTATTCGCCGCTGTCGATGCGGGCGATGGACTGTTGCACCTTCTTCAGCAGCTTGCGCTCGCGGTCGCGGGTGCGCAGCTCAAGTGCGTGTTCTTCCTCGATGGTGGCGCGGTCGGCGGGGTCGGGCACAAACTGCGTTTCGCGCAGGTGCTCAGTGGTCTCGCCGGCGTTGGCCAGGATGTCCTGTTCGAGTTGTTTGAGCCGTTCCTTGAAGAAAGCCAGTTGGCGTTCATTCATATAGTCGGACTCGGGCATGGCCAGCAATTCCTTCTCGCTGGGCAGATCAATCGCCGTATCGCTCGTCGACTTGCTTGATTTTTTAGTTGCTGCCTTGGTAGCCATGAAAACACTCCACTATGAATCGATCCTGGCGCGGGCGTCCTTTCCCGGTTCGTGCTGCTTGCTGACTACGTTACTCGTACCTCACAGTACTGCCTTCGTCGCATCGCGTCACGTCGGGAAGGGGGATTACCCCGCCAGGCACTGCTCCAAGCCCCGGGTGAAAATCTCCTGGGGCAGCTTACGACCAATGAATACCATCTTGGTGGACGGTTTTTCAGCCGCGGTCCACGGCTTGCCGGGTTCGGCGCCCATCATCATGTGCACACCCTGGAACAACATGCGGCGGTTGATGCCCTTCATGTACAGGATGCCCTTGTAGCGCATCAGGTCGGGGCCATAGACCTGCACCACGCCACCCAGGAATTCCTCAAGGCGCGCGGGATCGAACGGCTTGTTGGAACGGAACACGAACGCACCGATTTCGTCGTCGTGCTTGGGGTGGTGATGGTGCGCGTGGTCGCAATGCGCCCCGCAATCGCCGTCGTGGTCATGATCATGATCATGATCATGGTCGTGGCCATGATCGTGCCCATGGTCGTGGGCGTGGCTGTGGGCGGCGTCGGGATGCTCATCGGCCAGGAACTCCGGGTCGATGTCCAGAATGGAATTCAGGTTGAAGCCGCTGATGTCGATGATGGACTTCAGGTCGACTTCGCCAAAATTGACCGGCGTGATCGGCGCGCGCGGGTTCATGTGAACCAGGCGGTGGCGCAGCGCTTCGTAGTCGACTTCGTTGACCAGGTCGCGCTTGGAGATCAGGATGCGGTCGGCGAAACCGACTTGCTTCTGGGCTTCGGGTTGTTCGTCCAGCGTGGACATGCCGTGCTTGGCATCGACCACGGTTACCACCGCGTCCAGGCGGTAGTACTCGGCGATGTCGTCATCCATGAAGAACGTCTGGCAGACGGGGCCGGGGTTGGCCATGCCCGTGGTTTCCAGGATGACGCGCTCGAAAGTCAGTTCGCCGGCTTCGCGCTTGACGCGCAGCTCGGACAGGGTACGCATCAGGTCGCCACGCACCGTGCAGCAGACGCAACCGTTGGACAGTTCGATGATTTCTTCATCGCTGTCTTGCACGAGCAGGTCGTTGTCGATGCTTTCCGGTCCGAACTCGTTTTCGATGACCGCAACGCGGCGGCCGTGGAATTCGGTCAGGATGCGTTTGAGCAGGGTGGTCTTGCCCGCACCGAGAAAGCCGGTGAGGATGGTGACGGGAACCATTTTGTCCAAACTGCGCGGGGTGTTCATGGCGAAGCTGCTAGCGTGAAGTCAAGACTGTGAAGTCAAAGCTGAAGCCCAGGCATTCAACATAGGCCCTAACAGGGTGTTTTGCCCCGTGCGGGATGATGTTTGCCACAGGCTGCGTGGGCCGCCAACAGCGGCCGGACGCAGGATTACAGCACAGTCGGGGGCAGGGGGCAAACCCCGGATCAACCCAGGGGCCGAAGCCGTCCGGATCGCGTCTGTAGGCCGGCAAGTATCCGGCGATATCACTATTTTGGGGCGGTTTTGCGGATTTCAAGTGAGGCCGGTTCCCGCCAGGAATGACAGGCGCCCAGCCACATGCCGCTTCAGTGATGGTGGTGGTGATGCGCAGCGTCGGCGGGCTGCTTTTTCTGGCATTGGGGACAGAGCGCGCGGATCTCGGTCTCGTGCGTGGCCAGGGCGTAGCCCGTTTGGGCGACCCGTTCGGCCAATTGGCGGCTCATGGCGGGGTCGGACACTTCGGCCACCGCGCCGCAGCCGGTGCAGACCACCAATAAATCATGCGGGGCGCCGCCGGCGTCATGGCAGGCGCTCCAGGCGTTGACGGCGTCCAGGCGGTGGATCAGGCCTTCGTCCATCAGGAAGTCCAGCGCGCGGTACACGGTGGGGGGCGCCGCGCCGGGATGCACTTCGCGCATGGCGTCCAGCAATTCATACGCCTTCAGGCTGCGCCCATGGCGCAGCAGCAGTTCCAGCACCTTGCGGCGGATGGGGGTAAGGCGGCGGCCGCGCTGTTCGCACAGCGTCTCGGCGACGCTGAGCTGGGCGCCGACGGTGTCGCTGCGGGGGGAACGGGGCGGAGCGGGCATGGTGGACTTTATCTGAATGAAAGACGCGCGCGACGCGCGCGAGATGCCAGGAAAGTAGCAGAAAACTCAGATATGCGGGCACCCCCGGCCAGATTCAAGTCAGTTTGGTTATGATATAACATTGTAAAAATAAGCCGCGCCAAGTTCAGGCGGTCTCCGCATTTCGAGTCAGCTGTGGTTTCGCTGGCCGGTGCGTGCTTCTTTTCCCTGTCCGCCCTTAGGTCTTTAGCCTTTAGCCAGCCCGCTTTCCATGTCTCACTTCACGCTTTTGCCCCCGCGGCCCGGCGCCGCGCTTCGGCAAGGCAAGATTCCCCGCTCTGCCTTTCTGGTTTCCGCCTGGCGCCGCATGGCCGTCGCCGTGGTGGCGGCCGCCCTGCTGTGGGCGCTGACGGGGTGGGCGCTGGACTGGTGGCCGCGATGAGCAAGGCACCCGTCACCATCGAGTTGGCCGACGCGTCCTTTGGCTGGCATGGCCACCCTGCGTTGAAATCCGTGTCGGGCTGTTTTGCGGCCGGCGGCATGACGGCCGTGGTGGGGCCGAATGGGGCGGGCAAGTCGACCTTGATCAAAGGCATCATGGGCGTGCTGCGCCCCATGGCGGGCAGCGTGCGCATCAGCGGCGGGGGGCGTTCCGAACTGGCCTGGCTTCCGCAGGCGGCCGAATTGGACCGATCGTTCCCGGTCACGGTGCTGGACCTGGTGGCTATGGGCGCCTGGCGGCGGGTCGGCGCGTGGCGCCGTTTTCGCCAAGATGAACTTGAACGCTGCATGCATGCGCTGGAAACGGTGGGCCTGGCGGATGCCGCCGGGCGCGGGGTGGACACCTTGTCGGGCGGGCAGATGCAGCGCACGCTGTTTGCGCGGATGCTGGTGCAGGACGCGCCGGTGCTGCTGCTGGACGAGCCCTTTGCCGCGGTCGACGCCCATACCGCCGACGACCTGATGGCCTTGCTGTGCGGGCTGCACGGCCAGGGCCGCACGGTGATCGCCGTGCTGCATGACCTGGATCTGGTGCGCGACCACTTTCCCGAATGCCTGCTGTTGTCGGGCTCTGTCGTGGCGTGGGGCGATACCGCCAGCGCCTTGAGCGACGCGCATCTGAAGGTGGCGCGGCAATGGCATGCGAGGGCCTACGCATGACGCTGGCGCAATGGGTGGTTTCGCCATTTCTGGACTATGGCTTCATGCGGCGCGCGCTGGCGGGCGCTTGCGCCTTGTCGCTGGGCGCGGCGCCGCTGGGTGTATTCCTGGTGTTGCGGCGCATGAGCTTGATGGGCGACGCCATGTCGCACGCCATCTTGCCGGGGGTGGCGGCGGGGTTCCTGCTGTCCGGGCTGTCGTTGGGCGCCATGATGCTGGGCGGCATCGCCACCGGCTTGGCGGTCGCCTTGCTGGCCGGGGTGGTGGCGCGGTTGACGCCGCTGCGTGAAGACGCCAGCTTCGCCGCTTTCTATTTGATATCGCTGGGGCTGGGCGTGTTGCTTGTGTCCTTGCGCGGCTCGAACATGGATTTGCTGCATGTGCTGTTCGGCACGGTGCTGGGCCTGGACGACGCGGCGCTGCTGCTGGTGACCATCACGGCCAGCGTGACCTTGCTGGTGCTGGCCGCCATCTACCGCCTGCTGGTCGCCGAATGCCTGGACCCGGGTTTCCTGCGGGCCAGCGGCGGCGGGGGCGGCTGGGTCCACATGGGGTTCCTGGTGCTGGTGGTGGTCAACCTGGTGGCGGGCTTTCAGGTGCTGGGCACCTTGATGGTCGTCGGGATCATGATGCTGCCCGCCGCCGCCGCGCGCTTCTGGGTACGGTCGGCTGCGCGGCAGATTCCGCTGGCAGCCGGATTCGGTGTGCTGGCCTCGATCAGCGGCTTGCTGGTGTCCTACCACTTCAACGTGCCCGCGTCGCCGTCGATCATTCTGGCGGCGGGCGCCTGTTACCTGTTTTCCATCGTCGGCGGCCCGCAAGGCGGGTTGCTGCGGGCGCCGCGCCGCATGCGCCAAGCCTGACTTCATAAGGAGATTCGTTATGCGTTCCATTCTGCCGCTGCGTCGCCGCGCCTTGTTGGCAATGGCTGGGCTGTGCCTGTCGGCCGTGTTCGGGGCGTCGCATGCCGCCGAGCCCTTAAAGGCAGTGGCCAGCTTTTCTATCCTGGGCGACATCGTGCGCGAAGTGGGGGGCGATGACGTCAGCCTGACGACGCTGGTGGGGCCGGATGGCGACGCGCACGAATACGAACCCACGCCGGGCGACGCCAAGAAGTTGTCCGCCGCGAAAGTGTTGTTCGTGAACGGCCTGGATTTCGAGACCTGGCTGCCCAAGCTGACGAAGGCGTCCGGCTTTGCCGGCCAGACGGTGGTGGCCAGCAAAGGCGTGACGCCGCGCAAGTTTGCGGAAGCGGGTAGCGATGGCAAGCATGACGAGCATGACCACGATCACGACCATGATCATGACCACGACCACAAGGAAGGTGATCACCATCATCATGGCGACTCGGATCCCCACGCCTGGCAGAACCTGGCCAATGGCGTGATCTATGCGCGCAATGTGGCCGAGGGCCTGGCCGCCGCCGATCCGGCGCACGCCGACGCCTATCGCCAGCGCGCGGGCGCCTATATCGCGCGCCTGGAAGCCGTGGACGCTGCTGCCAAGAAGACGTTCGCCGCCATTCCGGAGGCGCGCCGCAAGGTGGTGACCTCGCACGATGCCTTTGGCTATTTCGGCGATGCCTACGGTGTGTCGTTCATCCCCGCGATGGGCGTATCCACGGACGCCGAGCCGTCGGCCGGTGAAATCGCCCGCATCATCGAACAGGTCAAGCGCGACAAGGTGCCGGCGGTTTTCGTCGAGAACATTTCCAGCCCCAAGCTGGTTCAGCAGATTGCGCGCGAGACCGGCGCCAAGGTGGGTGGTACGCTTTATTCCGATGCGCTGTCCAAGCCCGGACAGCCCGGCGCTACCTATCTGGAAATGTTTGAATGGAACGTACGTCAGCTCGCCGCGGCCTTGCAGCCCTGACCGCCGCGACGGCACTGCTGGCGGCAGGGTCCGCCAGCGCGCACCCGCATATGTGGATCGACGCCCGCGCGGTCATCGATGTCGACGCGCAGCACCGCATCACGGCGGTTCGCCAGGTCTGGTTGTTCGATGAAATGTTCGGCGCCTACGCCACGCAGGGCCTGCCGAAAGGCAAGGGCGGTTCCTTGCCCGCCGCCACCTTGAAGGGCATGGCGGATGACTGGATGAAGGCGCTGGGCGAACCGATTTCGCACTATTTCACCCGGGTCACCGTGGGTGGCAAGACCGCCACGTTCGGCGCGCCGCGCGATGCCAAGGTCGACTGGAACCCCAAGACCACGCGCCTGACGCTGTCGTTCACCTTGCCGTTGGCCACACCCATGCCGGTGGGCGCCGACGGCGCGCAGGTGGATATTTACGACCCTACTTATTTTGTTGCGTACGCTTTTGACGAGAAAGGCGCGGTGTCGCTGGGCGGCCCGGATGCCGCGACTTGTACGTCGGCCTACCGCAAGCCCAAGGAATTGGATTGGAAGACCATGCAGCAACTGGCCGCGATCCCGGCCGACCCGGATGCATTGCCGGACGAACTGTTCGCCATCACCAAGGGGCTGACGCACCGCATCGAGGTGCGATGCCGGTAACGCTGGCTTCCTGGCGCCTTGGCTGGCGGGCGGCGGCGGTGCTACTGCTGCTGTCGCTGCTGCTGGGCGGCATGGGTGTGGCCACGGCGCAGGGCGTGCATCCTTTCGGCGTGCCGGAAAGCGGCACGGGCATGGGCGGGCCGGGCTGGCTGGCCAGTTTCTTCGGGCAAGTGGCCGTCTGGCAAAGCCATTTCTACCGCCAATTGACGGGCGCGGTGCGCGCCTGGCAGGCCGACGGTGGCGCGGCCTGGACCTTGATCGGCCTGTCGTTCGCCTATGGCGTGTTTCACGCCCTGGGTCCCGGGCACGGCAAGGCGGTGATCTCTTCCTATGTGGTGGCCAATCGGCAGACGGCACGCAACGGCGCGCTGCTGGCGCTGGCGTCCGCGCTGATCCAGGCGCTGGTGGCGATTCTGATGGTGGCGGTGCTGGCGCTGGTGTTCAACGCAACCGCCGCCACGATGAACCAGGCGACGCGTTGGCTGGAACTGGCGTCGTATGGGCTGGTGACGTTGCTGGGCGCGTGGCTGGTGTGGATCAAGGCGGTCAGGCCATTGCTGCGGCGTCGGCGTGAGCCGGTCGCGGCGGCGGTGGCGAATGCGCCCATGGCCCCTGATGCGTCCACTGTCCCCAACGTGTCCCATGTCCCAACCGCTCCGACGCCTGCTTCAGCATTGAAGGGCGCGGCTGCGCTGCGCGCCATCGCCGTGCATGCGCCGGTGCCGCATGCCGATGCCGATACGCATCACCACCACCATCACCACGACGATGATTGCGGATGCGGCCATGCGCATGTGCCGGCGCCTGATCAGGTTGCCGGCCAGTTGAACTGGCGGCGCGCCGCGTCGGCCATTCTGGCGGTGGGGCTGCGTCCGTGCAGCGGTGCGCTGATTGTGCTGGTGTTTGCCTTGTCGCAGGGTTTCTTCCTGGCCGGCGTGGCGTCGGCGCTGGCGATGGGGCTGGGCACGGGTTTGACGGTGGCGGCGCTGGCGTGCCTGGCCGTGGCCGCTGGCGGCGCGGCCACGCGCATTGGCCAACGTTTGTCGAGCACGGGCGCGGCGCGCGTGCGCTACGGGGTGGAAGCGCTGGCGGCGGTGGCGGTGCTGTTGCTGGGCGTCATGCTGCTGGGCGGCATGGTGGCCGGAGGCGGCCAGGCTGCCTGAACCTGCCCGAGCCAGGTAAAAAAGCCAAGCCTGCTCAAGCCAAGCCAGGCAAGTGGCTCCCGCTACCTACCCCCGCTTCAGGACTTGCGCCCCGCGCGGGGATGCGCCTGGTCGTAGGCTTTGGCCAGATGCTGAAAATCCAGCCGGGTATAGACCTGGGTGGTCGAGATATTGGCGTGGCCCAGCATTTCCTGAACGGCGCGCAAGTCCTGCGCCGACTGCAACACATGGCTGGCGAAGCTGTGGCGCAGCACGTGCGGATGCACATGCGTGGGCAAGCCCGCTGCTTGGGCAACCTGCGCCAATTGCAATTGCACGATGCGCGGCGAGATGCGCTTGCCGCGTGCGCCCAGGAATAACGCGGCGGCGTCCTCCGGTTGTGGCGCGGGCGGCGCCAATTGCGGGCGCGCGGCTATCCATTTCTGCAAGGCGGCAACGGCGGCCTGGCCCACCGGCACGGCACGGCGCTTGCCGCCCTTGCCCAGCACTTCGACCTCGGCTTCGTCCAGCTTCAACCAGCCGCGCGATTCGTAATCGGCCGTGCGCGTGTAGCGCAGGTCCAAGCCCACCAGTTCCGACAAACGCAGCCCGCTGGAGTACAGCAGTTCGAACATGGCCTGGTCGCGTAGCGCGGCGGGTTCGTTCGCGACCTTGGCGGTGGGCCGGTCAAGCAGGGCTTGGGTCTGCTCCACGGACAAGGCCTTGGGCAGGCCGCGCGGGGCCTTGGGCGCGCGCACGCCGGCCACGGGGTTGCCGGCAAGGTTGATCGCGGGCGCCCACCATTGGTAGAAGCCGCGCCAGGCCGCCAAGGTGCGGGCCAGGCTGCGTGGGCCTCGGCCTTCGGCATGCAGCCGAGCGACAAACTGGCGGATATGGCCGTTGGCGATCTTGTCCAGCGGCAGCCGGGCCCGGTCGGCAAGCTGATTCAGGAAATGCAGCTCGCGACGGTAGGCGTCCAGCGTGTGGGGCGAATAGCGGCGGTTGGTTTCCAGATGGCGCAACCAGGCGCGCATCGGGTCGGGCAAAGCCTCGGCGCCGGGGGCAGGGTCGGGCGGGGGCGCGTCTTGTGTGGTCTGGGTCATTGTCCGCCCGCCCTGGTTTGCGCTAGGCCTTCGGCGACGCGGGATTCAGGCGATGCAATGCCGCCGACGCCAGTTGGCCGATGGATTCCAGAAACGTTGTGCCCATTTCGGGCGTGAAACGTTCGGGGTCGTCGGAACCCAGCACCAGCAAGCCCACGGCGGGGCCGTCGGCCTCCAGCCGCAGCGGCACCAATGCCAGCGACTTGGGTTTGCTGTCGAGCCAGCCCGCGGCTTCAAAATCGGTATCGGTGCCGCAGTACGGCGTCTTCAGGCTGTCGGTGAACGTGCGCACGTCTTGCGAAGTGGGTTCGCCGTAGCCCGTGGGCGGCAGGTCGGACAGGTTCCACAAGCGCAGCGCCACGTGGTTCAGTTCGAACTGTTCGGCCAGGCCCAGCGCGATTTCGCCGGGCACGCGCTGCGCGTCGTTTTCCGACAGCAGGCGGCTGCACCATTTGGCCAGATGCGAGCCGATGCTCTCGTTGGCGGTGGCGTTGCGCACCAGTTCGTTCAAGCGCCATTCCAGTTCGCGGTTGCGCTCGCGCAGCGTCAGGATCTGGCGTTCGCCCAGCGAAATGGCGCGCGAGCCATGCGGGTGCGGCACCTGCATGGTGGCGAACACGTCGGCGTGCTCGTCAAAGAAGCGGGGGTGGTCTTGCAGGAAGGCGGCGATGTCTTGGGCGGTGAAAGCGGTATCAGTCATAGGGTCAGCGGTTCAGCGCCATGGAGAAGACGAGCTTGTCGATGTCGACTTGCCCCGTGAACACGGATTCGGCGGGGCCGGTCATGCGCAGTTGGTCGCCATTCCAGGCAACGGTAAGCACGCCGCCACGGGTTTGCACGCGCACGGGCGATTCCAGCAAGCCACGGCGGATGCCGGCCGCCACAGCGGCGCAGGCGCCCGTGCCGCAGGCCAGCGTTTCGCCCGCGCCGCGTTCGAAGACGCGCAGGCGGACGTTGTGGCGATCCATGACTTGCATAAAGCCGGCGTTGACGCGGCGCGCAAAGCGCGGATGGGTTTCGATCAGCGGGCCTTGGATGGCGACGGGGGCGGTGTCGACGTTGTCCACCACCTGCACCGCATGCGGATTGGAGATGGCCACGGTGGACAGCAGCACTTTGCCGGGCACGCCGGCGGGCGCGTCGATGTCCAGTTCCCAGAGCGTGTCTTCGCCTTCGCGTTGCGAGGCCAAGCCGGTGGTGTCGAAGGGCAGGGCCTCGGGCTCGAAACGGGTGCTGCCCATGTCGACCGTGACTTGTTCGTCGTCGCCTTCATCCAGCACGAGAATGCCGGTGGCGATTTCGGCGCGCAGCGGGTTGCGGTCGGACAGGCCTTGTTCGTGCACGAAGCGCACGAAGCAGCGCGCGCCGTTGCCGCAGTGTTCGACTTCGCTGCCGTCGGAATTGAAAATGCGGTAGCGGAAATCAGCGTCCGGGCGGGTGGCGCGTTCAACTAGGAGGATCTGGTCGGCGCCGATGCCGAAGTGCCGGTCGCCCAGGGCGCGGGCGCGCTCGGGCGTCATTTCGATGGTCTGGCGGACCCCGTCGAGCACGACGAAATCATTGCCCGCGCCATGCATTTTGGTGAAGTTCCAGTTCATCGCTGGATTATCGCCCATTATTCGGGCGCGGGAAGCCAGGGTGGAATCAATAGAGCTTGGCTTCGCCGGGCGGGCGGGTCTTGAAGCGGCGGTGAACCCAGTAGTACTGGCTGGGGCAGCGGCGCACCCAGGATTCCAGCTCGCGGTTCAGGCGGGCGGTGGCGTCTTCCAGGGACGCCGCGCCGGGGAAATCCTCAAGCGGAGGCAGGACGTCTATGTGATAGCGGCCGGTCTCGGGGTTCCAGAAGCCCACGATGGGCAGTACGGCCGCGTTCCATTTCTGGGCAAGCTGGGCGGTGGCCAGCAGCGTGGCGGCCAGCACGCCGAAAAAGGGCACGAACACGGACCCCTGGGGGCCGAAGTCCATGTCGGGCAGGTAATAGACCGGGCGCGGCGCGCGCAGGTGACGGATCAGGTCGCGCACGCCGTCCTTGCGGCTGACCAGAAACACCTCGTTGAAGCGGGCCCGGCCGGCGGCCACGACCGCGTCGATGTGGGGGTCGCTTTGCGGCGTGTACATGGAAGCGGCGCTGGGCACTTCCATGGTCAGGCGGGTGCCGGCGGCGTCCATCGCAATGAAGTGGGGCGCCAGCAAAATCACGGGGCGGCCCTGGGCGGTGAGTTCGTTGATGCGTTCGACGCCGGTCTGCGTGACCATGTCCTTGACGGCCTCGGGGGTGCCGTACCAGAGCACGCCCCGGTCCACGATGGATTGCGCCAAGGCCCGGAAGTGGTCCGCCACCCATTGCTCGCGCACGGATTCCGGCTGGTCGGGAAAGCACAGTTCAAGATTGCGCCGCACGATGCGCGCCCGGGACTTCGCCAGCCGTGGCGCCAGCCAGCCCAGCACGGCGCCGATGCGCAGTCGGGTTGATGGCTTGATGCGGCCGAACCACTTCAACAGGGAAACCAGCGTGCGCGTCTTTGAATTTGTCATTGTTTTGGGGAAAGGGCCGGGCGGGATCGGTCAGCGGGCTTGCCGAACGCTGTCAGCATCGGCATCGGCATCGGCATCGGCGTTGGCGTCAGGGGCCGGAGGCGCCCCGCGCGGCGTTTTGTAGCGGTTGTAGCTCCAGAGGTACTGCTGGGGGCAGCGGCGGATCAGCGTTTCCATCGCGGCGTTGATGAGTGCCGCCTGCGCTTCGGGCTCGGCCGGCAGCGGTTCAGGCACGCGCACGTAGTGGATGCGCCAGCCTTTGCCGCGCGGCAGGCGTTCGCCCGCGGTCAGGATGATGGGGACGTTGGTTTGCGTGGCCAGCTTGCCGGGCAGCGTCATGGTGTAGGCCAGGCGCCCAAAGAACGGGACCCACACGCCGTCGCCCACGCTGGGCGCCTGGTCGGGCAGCATGCCCACCGATTCGCCGCGACGCAGCGCGCGCACGAATTCGCGTACGCCCTGCATATTGGCCGGGACGGCGTTGACGGCGGAACTGTTGCGCGCCGTCTCCAGCAAGGGGGCCAGCACGTCTTTGCGCGGGGGGCGGAACATGACCGTCATGGGCATCTGGCGGGCCAGATAGCGGGCGGTGATTTCAAAGCAGCCCAGGTGCGGGGTCAGGAACAGGATGCCGCGCCCTTCGGCGCGGGCGGCGTCGACCACCTCGTTATCGTCCGACACGACCTGGGCCAGGCTTTCCGCGTTCTTGAACCAGACGCGGGGGTTCTCAAGAATCATTGCGCCAGTCTCGGCCGCGGCCTGGCGCGCGAAGGCCGCGCCCGGGTAGCCGGCCTGCGCGGCATTGGCCTGAAGGCGCCGCCGATACTTGCCGGGCCAGGCGTACACGGCCAGTCCCGCCGCGCGGCCAAGGGCGTGCGCAACCGGTAGTGGCAGGGCGGCGAAAAGTCGGAACAGAGCGAGCAGCATGCGGCAAATAGAAAAGGACGGGCAGGGTTATGCCGGTGTTCGGGAATATGTTCATACCCCCGCCGCGAGCATAAGAACGGCATTTTCGCTTAAAATCCGTCCAGTCGCCGAGTTAACCGACAACTTGCGGGGCGACGGCAAGGGTAAAGCGCTTTGCGCGGCCTTTGCCAAATCCGCTAAAGCGTCGCGCCCAGATAGCGTATGTCATGCAGTCCGGGGTGCAACGCGCCTCGTGAACCTATGCGCCGGCAAGGCCGGACACTAAGGACGCATCTGTGGCCAATAACGATTTTCTCTTCACTTCCGAATCCGTCTCCGAAGGGCATCCCGACAAGGTTGCCGACCAGATTTCTGATTCGATCCTGGACGCCATCTTCACGCAGGACCCCAACGCGCGCGTTGCAGCCGAAACGCTGTGCAACACGGGCCTGGTCGTGCTGGCTGGTGAAATCACCACCACCGCCAACGTGGACTACATCCAGGTTGCGCGGGACACCATCCGCCGCATCGGCTACGACAACACCGAATACGGCATCGACTACAAGGGCTGCGCGGTGCTGGTTGCTTACGACAAGCAATCGCCCGACATCGCCCAAGGCGTCGATCGCAGCTCGGAAGACTATCTGAACCAGGGCGCGGGCGACCAAGGCCTGATGTTCGGCTATGCCTGCGACGAAACGCCCGACCTGATGCCTGCCCCGATCTGGTACGCGCACCGCCTGGTGCAGCGCCAGAGCGAACTGCGCAAGGACGGCCGCCTGCCGTGGCTGCGTCCGGACGCCAAATCGCAAGTGACCTTCCGCTACATCGACGGCCGCCCGGCGGAAGTCGACACCGTGGTGCTGTCGACCCAGCACGCGCCGGAAGTCACGCAAGAGACCATCCGCGAAGCGGTGATCGAAGACATCATCAAGCCGAGCTTCCCCGAAGGCCTGATCACGCCGCAAACGAAGTTCCTGGTCAACCCGACGGGCCGCTTCGTCATCGGCGGCCCGCAAGGCGATTGCGGCCTGACCGGCCGCAAGATCATTGTCGACACCTACGGCGGCGCATGCCCGCACGGTGGCGGCGCGTTCTCGGGCAAGGATCCGTCCAAGGTTGACCGTTCGGCTGCTTACGCGGCCCGCTACGTGGCCAAGAACATCGTGGCCGCCGGCCTGGCGCGCCAGTGCCAGGTGCAGGTCAGCTACGCCATCGGCGTGGCCGAACCGATCAACATCACGGTCTACACCGAAGGCACGGGCGTCATCCCCGACGACCAGATCGCCAAGTTGGTGCGCGAGCACTTCGACCTGCGTCCGAAGGGCATCGTGAACATGCTGGATCTGCTGCGCCCGATCTACGCGAAAACCGCCGCCTACGGCCACTTTGGCCGTTCCGAGCCGGAGTTCTCGTGGGAAGCCACGGACAAGGTTCAGGAATTGAAGAAGGCGCTGTAAAACAGCGGATCTTCATGAAGAACGCCCCTGCCATGAAGAATGGCAGGGGCGTTTTTTATGGGAGACGACCCTCTCCATGAAGCACGTAGGATGGGTGAAGCGCGCCAACCTCTCCACCACTGCGCCAACGCCGATCGCGCGCAACCCATCAACCGCCGATGGCATGACGCCGCACTGGTTAAGAACAATCGCGCATTTGATGGCCCGGCTTAAGAACCCTTGGGCGTTTTCGACGACGCCAGTTCAGAACGCTTGGGTTCTTGGCCTTGTCCATAAGACTCTACCGTTGCTTGATGGGTTTCGCGCGAACCTTGTCGGTTTTCTAATCCCCTGCGTTGCGCGCTGCACCCATCCTACAGGTCCCACGGTGACATATCGGGCGTCTGTCGCGTCGGCGCCAGCACCCGTTCCAGCGTTGCCGCGCAGTCCAGCAGTGGGGCATCGCGGCCCGCGGGGGCCAGTAGCTGTACACCGATCGGCATGCCTTCGGCGTCGAAACCGGCGGGTAGGGTGATGGCGGCCGCGCCCAGGAAATTGGCGGGGCGCAGCAGCTTGCCAAGGCCTACGTGGCGCACGTCTTCGGCGTCCAGCGGCTGCGCACCCTGGTCGCAGGCGGGCATCAGCAGGGCGTCCAGCCCTTGCATGGCGCCGGCAAATGCGGCCATGTCGGCCTGCCGCCGGTTCAGCGCGGCTTCGTAGTCTGCCTGCGCGATCCGGCCGCCCGCCGCGATGCGCGCGCGCACCACTTCCCACAAGGGCGCGGCGGGGTTTTCGGCCAGCGCGCCGAAATAGCGATAGGCCTCGTACGCCAGCACCAACGAGTTGTCGTCCGCCATGCGGGCGAACGACAAGGAGGCGGGCGGATGCCAGGCGGTGGGCCTCAGGCCGGCTTGTGCAAGGCGCTCTTGTGCTTGATGCCAGACCTGCAGGGCGGCGTCGGACAGCGGCGCGGGCCAGGCTTGTGGCGGCAATATGGTGACAGAGATGGGAACGTTTAAGGCGGAGGAGGAGGCGGCAGCAGGGAGGGCAACGTCACCGGAGGCGGCGGAGGAGGCGAGGAAGGCGGAGGAGGAGGAGGCAGAGGAGGAGGCAGTAGGGGGCGTAACAGCACCGGCGGAGGTGGGGGCGGTAGCGGTGGCCGAGAAGGCGAGAGCGTTAGCGGCGACTCGGCGCGCCACGGGATGGCGCAGCGCGGTGACGCAGGAGGCGTGCAGCGCCAAGGTGGCGGCGTCGTCCACATCGGGTCCGGCCAGCACTTGCGCCAGCAGCCGGGCGTCCGCCACGCTGCGGGCGATGGGCCCCAGCACATCCAGCGTGTCCGACAGTGGCAGGCAGCCGGCGCGGCTGATCAGGCCCGACGATGGCTTGTAGCCCACCACGCCATTAAGCGCGGCGGGCGCGCGTACCGAACCGCCGGTGTCGCCGCCCAGTGCGATGGGCGTCAGGCCGGCCGCCACCGCCACGCCCGCGCCGCTGGACGATCCGCCGGGCGCGCGTGCGACCTTGGCGTCCCACGGGTTGCGCGCCGTGCCTTGGGTAGGGTTCTGGCCCGACAGCCCAAACGCGAATTCCGTCATGCGCGTCTTGCCCAGAATCACCATGCCCGCCGCCGCCAGCGCGCGCACCGCCGCCGAGGTTTCCGTGCTGATCACGCCACGCCGCGCCTGCGAGCCGCCGGTGGTGGGCGTGCCCTGCCACTGGATGCTGTCTTTCACCGCCACCGGCACGCCGTGCAAGGGACCCAGCAGCATGCCCGCGTCCTGCAACCGGTCCGCCGCGTCGGCCTGGGCCAACGCGCGTTCGGCCGTGACTTCGCTGAAGGCAGCCAGTGGCGCGGCGCGTTCGATGCGGTCCAGGAAGTGGGCGGTGACCTGGCGCGAGCTCAGTTCACGGTCACGGATGGCGCGAGCCAGTTCGCGGGCGTCTCGAAAATGCAGGTCGGTGGGGTGTTGTGCTGGCATGGCTCTCTTCAAGAAAAGGAAAAGCCTTCCGGCCCTGAGGGGTCCGGAAAGCGTTTATACGGGGCGCGCTGGAGCGATCTCAGAGATGGCTTTCAGCGGCGACTTCGGCAGCGCCTTCAATGATGCGTTCAGCAGCGACTTCAGCAGCGACTTCAATGCTGCTTTCAGCAATTACTTCAGCGTCTGCCCGCGCGTTTCGGGCATGCGGATGAAGGTGATCAACGTGATCACGGCGCCGGCCAGCACGTAGTAGAAGAACCAGCGTTCCATGCCTTTGCTTTGCAGCCAGGTCAGCAGGTAGGGCGTGGTGCCGCCCAGCAGCGCCACAACCAGGTTATACGGTGTGCCGATGCCGACGGCGCGCACGCTGGTGGGAAATTGTTCCGACATGATGGCCGGGGCAATGGCCGTGTACATGGCGTACAGCACCAGGCCGAACAGTTCCACGGCCAGGATCGACCCGAACGACGGGCCCAGCGTGGTCATGAGCGGGTAGAAGAACACCAGGTAGCCGGCCGCGAAGAAAATCAATTGCGGCTTGCGGCCGATGCGGTCGGACAGCATGCCGAACAGCGGCTGCACCAGCATGAAGACAATCAAGGCCACGGTGTTGGCCGCGAACGCGGTCTTGGGGTCGGCGCCCACCTGGCGGATGGCGTAGGTGGGCACGTAGGCCACGAAGATGTAGAACGCAAACGTCGTCAACACCGAAAAGCCCACGATGCGCAGCACTTCACGCGGGTGGTCGCGCAGCAGCGTGCGCAGCGGCTGCTTTTCGATGCCGGCTTGCTTGGCGTGGGAAAACGCTTCGGTTTCGGGAATCGAGCGGCGGATCCACATGCCCGCCAAGCCGCCGAACGCGCCCAGCAGGAACGGAATGCGCCAGCCCCAAGAGGCCATGTCGGCCTTGGTCAGGGTGGACGTCAGGATCCAACCCACGGCGGACGCGGCCAGGATGCCCACGGCGGCGCTGAAGAACACAAAGCTGGAATAGAAACCGCGCTTTTCCGGCGGCGCCATTTCAGCCAGAAAGGTCGTGGCCGAGGCATACTCTCCGCCTAGCGACAACCCTTGCAAGAGGCGCGCGGCGGTCAGCAGCAACGGAGCCGCCAAGCCGATGGTGGCGTAAGTGGGGGTGATGGCGATGATGAGGGAACCGCCCGCCATCATCAGAATCGTCAGACCCAGCGCGGCTTTGCGGCCGTAGCGGTCGGAAAAGATGCCCAGCACCCAGCCACCCACGGGGCGCATGAAGAAGCCCACGGCGAAGATGCCGAAGGTGGCGAGCAGCGCCGTTGTTTCATTGCCTTCCGGAAAGAACTGGCTGGAAAAGAAGATGGCGAACGAGGCGTAGATGGTCCAATCGAACCACTCGACCGCATTGCCTACACTACCGGCCAGAATGGTGCGGGCGCGGGATACGGGCGCCGCGCTGGCGGGCGCGGCGCTTGCCCCTTGCTTGCTGCGCAAGGTCGCGGATGGGCTGCTCATGTCGTCCTCAGGTAAGAGTTTATTTTTGGTCAAAAAAACAGTTTAAATTTGTGTTTTTATCAATGCGCGAACGTTAGATTAATGAATATAGTCACGTCAAGTAAGGGTAAGCCCTTAATGCCAGTGCTGGATGACACCGACCTGGCCTGCCTGATCGCGTTGCAGGCAGACCCCCGCGCGTCCTGGCGCGAGCTGGGCGCGGCCACCGGCATCGCCGAGCGCACCGTGGCGCGCCGCATCCGCCGCCTGATGGAAGCCGATGCGCTGCGCGTCATTGCCGAACCCGATCCGCTGGCCATGGGGCAGGGCGTGGTGCTGCATGCCTGGGTGCGCTGTCGATCGGGCCGGGTGCCGGACGTGGCGGAGCAACTGGCGCGGCTGGACATCAGCCAACTGGTGGTGACGCTGGCCGGCACGGCCGACCTGATGGCCGAACTGACCCTGGCCGACGCCGCCGACATGCCGGACGTGGTGACGCGGGTGTTGCCGTCCATCGACGGCGTGGAACACGTGGAAGCGCGCCTGGTGCTGCGCCCCTTCAGGCGCGCGGGCCAGTGGCGCATCCAGGCGCAGCCGGCCGTGGCCGCCGCCGAGGCCGCACCCGCGCAGCCGCCCGCTGCGTTGAGCGAGCCCGAGCAGCGCATGATGGCGCATCTGATGCGTGACGGGCGCGCCAGCCTGGCCGAACTGGCCGAACACGCCGGCGTCAGCGAACCCACCGCGCAGCGCTTGTTGCAGCATCTGGTTGAGCGTCGCGCGCTGAGCTTTCGGGTGGAAGTTGAACCCGCCTTGGTGGGCTTTCCGTTGGAAGCGGTGATTTCAGTGCAGGTGCGGCCGCAAGCCGTTGACGCGCTGGCCGCGCATCTGGCGCTGGATCCGCACACACGCTGCCTGTTTGGCACCAGCGGCGCATCGCAACTGTTCTGGCACGTGCTGTGCCGCGACAGCCTGCATCTGTGGGAAGTGGTGACACGCAGGCTGGGTGAGCTGGACGGCGTACTCAACAGCGAAGTCGGCGTGGTGATGCGCGCGCACAAGCGTTGCGGCATTGTGCGTGCGGGGGCGCGCCTGGAAGCGGACGCGGCCTAGCGCCCAAGGCCGGCCGGCCCGCGTTCTTGTCTGCGTTCTTGTTGCGGCCGCGCCCGCAGCCGTGGCCGCGGGGCGGGCTTGGTTGCCAGGAACCGCTCGGCGGTTGTTGCCCCGGCGGGGGCATCGCTTCATGCGCCCAGATACGCGCGAGCCAACGCGCCGTCTTGCGCAATTTCCGCCGCCGACCCTTGCGCCGCCACGCGCCCGGACTCCAGCACATACGCCCGGTCCGCCAACGACAGCGCCAGCGCCGCCATTTGATCCACCAGCAGAATCGTCATGGATTCGGCGCGCAGGCGGTCCAGCGCTTCGAACAGCTCGTCGATGATCTTGGGCGCCAGGCCCAGCGACGGTTCGTCCAGCAACAAGATCACCGGCTTGGACATCAGCCCGCGCGCAATCGCCAGCATCTGCTGTTCGCCGCCCGACAAGAGGCCGGCGCGCTGATGCAGGCGTTCGCGCAGGCGCGGAAAGCGCGTCAGCATTTCTTCGACGCGGGCCTCGCGGTCCTGGGGATGCAGGAAGGCGCCCAGCCGGATGTTGTCCAGCACGCTCAAGCCGGGAAACACTTGCCGCCCTTCGGGCACCAGCACCAGACCGCGCGCCACGATGCGGTCTGCGGCCAAGTTGTTCAGTTCCATCCCTTGCAAATGCATGCCGCCTTGCGCGGGCCGATGCAGCCCGGCCAGCGTGCGCATCAAGGTCGACTTGCCCGCGCCATTGGCCCCCAGCAGCGCCACCATCTCGCCCTGGCGCACTTGCAGGTCGATGCCGTGCAGCACGGGGTTCGCGCCGTAGCCGGTGACCAGGTTGCCCACGCCCAGCACCTCGGGCGCCACGGGCGCGCCCTCCGGACGTTGCCGCGCGGCCGGCGCGCGCCGGGCGCTGTCGTCGCCCAGATACGCCTGACGCACGGCGGGCGACTGCTGGATTTCGGCCGGGTTGCCCTTGGCCAGTTCGCGGCCCGCGTCGATGGCCACGACGTGATCGGACACGCCCATCACCAGCGCCATGTCGTGTTCGACCAGCAGCACGCCCGCGCCCGCTTCGGCAATGCGCCGCAACAGGCCGGCCAGGCGCGTCTTGTCTTCGCGCGACAGGCCGGCTGCCGGTTCGTCCATCAGCAGAATGTCGGCGCCCGTGGCCAAGGCCCGCGCAATTTCCACCAGCCGTCGGTCTACGTGCGGCAGGTCGGCGGCGGGCACGTTCAGCGCGCCTTCATAGCCGCAGAAGGCCAGCAGCGCACGCGCGCGTTCGCGTACGTCCGGCGCCAGATAGCGGCGCGATCCCAGCAACCCGCCCAGGCGGCCGCGCACCATGCCCAGCGCCACGTTGTCTTCCACGGTCAAGGTGTCGAACAACTGCGAGGTCTGATAGGTGCGGGCAATGCCGCTGCGCGCCACGCGGTAGGCGGGCAGGGCGGCCAGCGGCGTGTCACCCAGCGACACCGCGCCGCTGGTGGGTTGGTAGTAGCCGCTAAGCATGTTGATGACGGTGGACTTGCCCGCGCCATTGGGGCCGATCAACGCCGTGACGGCGGCGGGCGGCACGTTGAACGACACGGACTGCACGGCTCGCACGCCGCCAAACGTCATGGTCAGCGCATCGGCGCGCAGTACGCGCCCGGCGCGTCCGCCCATCGACATGCCGCCGCCATGGCGCGGTGCAAGCGCCTGGCCCGCCGCGTTGCGACGCCAGCGCGACAGCAAGCCGGCCACGCCGTCCGGCGCCGCCCACAGCACCACGAGCAGGAACACGCCGAAGAACAGCAGGCGGTATTCCTCCAGGCTGGACAGCAGTTCGGGCAGCAGGCCCACCACCACCGCGCCCAGCAAGGGCCCGGCCAGGGATCCCGCGCCGCCCAGCGTCACCGCCAGCACGAACAGGATCGACTGCATGAAATTGAAGTTGTGCGGCGTGATCATGCCGGTCTGCGGCGCGTAGAGCCCGCCCGCCAGGCCCACCACCGCCGCCGACACCATGAACGCCACCGTCTTGACCATCAAGGGATTGATGCCGATGGATTCGCTGGCGGTCTCGCTGTCTTTCACCGCGCGCATGGCGGCGCCCCAGGTGCCGCGCGACAGCAGCGCATATGCCGCCAGCGCCACGAACACGGCCACGATCGCCAGCATTGCTACGCCCCGGTCGCCGCCGATGCTGCCCAGCGAGGGCTGCGCGATGCCCATCAGGCCGTTCTGCCCGCCGGTGATGTCGCCGCCTTCGATCAGCGCGTGCTCCACGATGAAGCCAAAGGCGATGGTGATCATCGCCAGGTACGGACCCTTCACGCGCAGCGCGGGCAGGGCCAGCAGCAGGCCGAAGGCGCCCGCCACCAATGCGGCCATGGGCCACGCCAGCCAGAAGCTCCAGCCCGCCTGGCCGGTCAGGATGGCCACGGTGTAGGCGCCGATGGCGTAGAAGCCCGCGTGGCCGAATGACATCTGCCCGGTCAACCCCAGCAGCACGTTAAGGCCGATGCCGGCCAACGCCAACAGCGCCACGTTGCCCAGCACGAAGACGTAATAGCCGTTGACGGTAGCCGCCAGAACCAGGGCGGCCACGGCCAGCAGCGCGTAGAGCGCCAGCCACAGCCGGCGCGATGCAAGTCGCTTATTCATCAGACCTTCCTGACATCGGCGCGGCCGAACAGTCCATTCGGACGCACGGCCAACATGACGATCACCAGCGTGAAGCTGATGATGTGGGTGTACCCAGAGCCCAGGTTCACGGTGATCAGCGCTTCGACCACCCCAAACAGCAGGCCCGCGATCATCACGCCCCAGGCGCTGGTGATGCCGCCCAGGATGGCCACCACATAGGCCTTCAAGCCGAACAGCGTGCCCATGTCCGCCTGCACGTTGAACAGCGGCGCCACCAGCGCGCCGGCCACGCCCGCAAACAGCGTGGACACGGCGAAGGCGGCCATGATGGCGCGGCGCACGGGGATGCCCATGAGCCGCGCGGCGTTCGGGTTCTGCACCACGGCCAGCAGCGCCACGCCCCAGCGCGTGCGGCGCGACAGGGTGTGCAGCGCGGCGGCCAGCGTCAGTCCGACCAGCGGAATCAGCAGTTGCAGCGGGTAGACGCCGAGCCCCAGGCCGCCGATTTCAAGCGGGGCTTGGGCCAAAGGCGAAGGCAGGCTGCGCGGTTCCTTGCCGAAGGTGAACATCACCACGTTGTCCAGCACGATGCCCAGCGCCACCGTCGACATCAGCCAGGCGTTGGAGCCCCGGCTGGCAAACGGCCGCACGGCCAGCCGCTCGACCACCAGCCCATACAGGGCGCAGAGCGCCAGCGCCACCAACAGCGCGGGCGCCAGCGGCCAGCCCAAGGTCTGGACGAACGTGTAGGTCAGTACGGCGCCCAGCATCATGGAACTGCCCTGGGCGAAATTCACCGTTCCCGACACGGCGTAGGTCAGGTAAAAGCCCAGGGCCATCAGCCCGTACATGCTTCCCAGACCCAGGCCGCTGACGATGGCGGACATCAACAACATGCGCGTCTCCCGCGTGATTCAACCGGTTTACTGCGTGCCCTTGACGGGCAGGATGCGGTTGTCGATGAAATGCGTCCACACGTAGTCGTTTTCGCGCAGCGCGTCGTGCGACGTGGGGGTGAAGGGCTGTTCGTAGGTCTTGATCAGGCCGTCATACTTGCCGATCTTGTAGAAGCCCTGGCGCACCGCGTCGCCATCGGTCGAGCCGGCCTGCGCGATGGCCAGCGCGGCCAGTTGCATGCCGTCATAGGCGTTGGCCACGCCCACCGCCGGCGTGATGTCTTGCGGGCCCTTGATGTCGGAATACTTGGTCTTCAGCGCCTGCAAGACCTTTTCGCCCACCGGCCCTTGCTTGCCGAAGAAGCTGTAGGTCTGCACGAAGTGCACGTTCTTGGCGTTGGGGCCGGCCAATTCGGTAAAGCGCCCGCCTGCCGGACCCCAGTGCGACACGATCGGCACCTTCCAGCCCATGCGGTCCAGCGACTTCACCACTTGCGCCGACGGGCCCACGTTGCCCACCATGAACAGCGTGTCCGCGCCCGCCGCCTTCAGGCGGCTCAGTTGCGGCACCACGTCCAGGTCGTTGGGCTGGAATTTCTCGGTGCCCGCCGCCGTGATCTTGGCGGCGGCCATCGCCACGTTCAGCCCTTTCTCGTTGGATTCGCCCCAGGGGTTGTTCACCAGGATCAGCCCCGGCTTGGCGGTTTGAAACGTCTTTTGCGCGTACTGCACCATCGCGCTGTCAACAATCTCGTCCATGGCTGACACGCGGAACACGAAGTTGGGGTTGCCCTTGTTGTGCGTGATGGCCGTGCCGGCGGCCCAGGGGCCCATGAACGGCACTTTCTCCTGGTTCACGATGGGCACGATGGCCATCGACACCGGGGTGTCCAGGCCGCCGAACAGCACCGCCACTTTCTCTTTGAAGATCAGCTCGCGCGCGGCGGCCATGCCCTTGGCGGGGTTGCCTTCGTCGTCGCGGCGCACCAACTCGATCTTGCGGCCGCCCAGCAGTCCGCCCTTGGCGTTGATCTCGTCGATGGCGATGGTCATGCCGCGCGTCAGCGCTTCGCCCGCGCGGGCGGATTCACCCGACAGCGCGGTGATCAGGCCGATCTTGATGGGGTCGGCGGCAAGCGCCGGTTGCAGGGCGAGGCCGGCCGTGAAGAGGGCGGCGGCGGTGGCGCGAAGCATGAAGGAACGGCGGGTCGGGACCATCGAGACACTCCTGAAAAAAGTGGAACGGATCTTGCATGGGAATAAGTGCTGCTTCCCTACCCCATGCAAGATCCATGCCACCTGCGTTCACGGCATTGCTGATTGCCTGGATCGCGCTGCCACCAGGGGAGATGTGGCGTCTTTGGGCGTGGTTTGTATGCGTCAGAACCGAGTTTTGTTTCCAAAGAACCAAGAATTTTGTTAACAATCATGCATCAGGATTTGCACCAAAATGAACCCAACCTTGCTTGCAGGCACTAATCCGGGGCGTGACGACGCCGCTGCCTGGACCCCCGAGGCCCTGGCTTGCCACGGCCGCTTCGCCTATCAACCGATTGCCGGTCGGCCGGACTACACCTGGCCGAACGGGGCGCGGCTGGCCGTGTACCTGGGCTTCAACATTGAGCATTTCGCCTTTGGCGAAGGGCTGGGGGCGGAACTGGGACCGGCCTCGCCGCATCCGGACGTGCTGAACTACGCCTGGCGCGAGTACGGCAACCGCGTGGGGGCGTGGCGCTGCCTGGAATTGTTTGACGAACTGCGCTTGCCCGCGGGCGTGCTGATCAACACCGCGCTGTATGACCATTGCCCCGACCTGATCGACGCCTTCCTGGCACGTGGCGACGAACTGATCGGTCATGGCTACAGCAACGCGCATCGGCAGGGCGGCTTGCCCGAAGCCGAGGAAAGCGCGCTGCTGGCGCATTGCCGCGACCGCATTGCCCAGCACGCCGGCCAGGCGCCCGCGGGTTGGCTGTCACCCTGGATATCGGAAAGCCGCGCCACGCCCGACCTGCTGGCCGAAGCCGGCTACCGCTACACGCTGAACTGGTGCCACGACGACCAGCCCATGCGCATGCGCACGCGCGGGGGCGAACTGTGGGCCATTCCGTACCCGCAGGAACTCAACGACATCCCGATGATCATGGGCCGCAAGATGGACGCGCGCGACTTTGCCGATATGATTCTTGACCAGTTCGAAGAGATGCGCGCGCAGGCGCTGCGCCAGCCGCTGGTGATGGGCATCGCGCTGCATCCCTATATCGTTGGGCAGCCATATCGCTTGCGGCATCTGCGCCGGGCGCTGGCGCCCCTGGCGGCCGCGCGCGACCGGGGCGAGATCTGGTTCACCACGCCCGGCGAAATCTGCCGTCACGTGGACAGCCTGCCGCCCGGCGTGATCGCCGCGCTCTGACGGTCGAACGTCCGTCCGAACCGCACCGACGCCCTTATTGCCTGTAATGCCCGTCTTGCACGTTTACCACCGAGCCCAGCATGCCAACCCGTAGCCCCGCAACACCCCGCGCCAAGCCCGCTGCCCGTAAACCGATTGCCGTCGAACCCGCCGTGGCGGGCGCCGCCAGCGCTGGCGACGGCTCGCCCGACAGCGACATGGAACGCCGCATCTGCGAAGCGGTATATGAAAGCGTGATGAGCCAGCGCCTGACGCCCGGCACGAAGCTGCCCGAGGCCGCGATCTGCGAGCTGTTCGGCGTGTCGCGCTCGGTGGCGCGCAAAGCCTTGCAGCGCCTGGCGCACGAGCACGTGGTGGACTTGCACCACAACCGGGGCGCCGTGGTGGCCGAACCCACGCCCGAAGACACGCGCCAGATCTTCCAGGCGCGCCGCGCGCTGGAAGCCGCGCTGCTGCCCTTGGCCATGGCGCGCGCCACCAAGGCCGACTATGCGTCGCTGCGCAAACAGTTGCGCGACGAGCACGCCTTGCTGCATCGCGCCGGCCAGCCCGCGTGGGCGCGGCAGGCCAGCGCATTTCACGTGCGGCTGGGCGAGCTTTCCGGCAACGCCATCCTGCACGGCTACCTGGCCGAACTGGTGTCGCGCTGCTCGCTCATCGTGGCGCTGTACGAACCGCCCGGCAACGCCGCGTGCGAACACGACGAACACGTGCTGATCGTGGACCTGATGGAACGCGGCGACGTGGCCCAGGCCGTGAAGATCAATGACAACCACTTGGCGGACCTGGAGCGGCGCATCAGCCTTGAGCGCCCACAGCCCGCGCAAACCCTTGCCCAGATGCTGGGACTGGCCTGATATGGAAATCGACTTCGACGCAATCACCGAATACCAGCGCTACAAGCTGATGGCCAGCCTGATCGTGCCCCGCCCGATCGCGCTGATCACCACCTTGTCCGAAACCGGCGTGGTCAACGCGGCGCCGTTCAGCATGTTCAACATGCTGGGCGAAGACCCGCCCATCGTCATGGTCAGCATCAACCGCCTGGAAGATGGCGGCTTGAAGGACACGGCGCGCAACATCGCGCGCGACAAGGAATTCGTGGTGCACCTGACCGACGAAGCCATGGCCGAAAAGATGCATCGCTGCGGCGACCGCCTGCCCGCCGACGTCAGCGAACTGGCCCACGCCGGCCTGGACGCCGCGCCCAGCCACCACGTCAAGCCGCCGCGCATCGTGCAGGCCCCCGTCGCGTTCGAATGCACGCTGTACGAAACCATGGAAACCGCCAGCCGCCAGATCTTCATCGGCCAGGTGCGCTGGCTGCACGCGCGCGACGGCCTGATCGACACGGAAACCTGGCGCGTGCGTTTGCAGGATTACTTCCCGGTGGGCAGGTTCGGCGCAAGCTTCTACGTCACCACGCGCGACCGCTACGCCATCGGCGCGGGCGACGCGCCGGCGGGCACGGCGGCGAGCACGGCGATTGATGAGATTTAACGTCCGAGGGCTAGCTGTGGATCGACGCGGCTATGCGTGCTTGGGCGCGGCCGGCTAGGCGCGGCCGGCCAGGCGCGGCCGGCTAGGCGCGGCCGGCTTAGGCGCGGCCGGCTCAGGCGCGGCCGGCTAACGCGCGGCCAGCCCTTCGGACCGTCCGATGACGCGGGATGTGTCCAAGGGTGCGTCGGCGGCTTCGTAGCCTGCCTCGGAAATCGCGGCGTCCAGGCTACGGTACCGAGCATCAAGTTTCGAACTCCGCAGCCCGCACATGCCGTCGTTCCAGGCATGCACCATTTGCTTGGCAATCCAGCGCCACTGCGGTTCGTTCTTCGCTGCCTCGATCACCTCGCGTCCCACTTCGACTGCCGATTCGCATAGCTGTTCGACCATCGCCTGATACTGCTTTGAATTGATGCCAAGCCTGGCCAGCATGAACTTGGCCAGCGTGCTGCCGGGAACCCATGTCTTGCGTCCGTCAACGGACAGGGCGGGCGCACTGTTGCTGAATTCGGGGTAGGCCTGGGTCGTGACGATGTCGTAGACAGGCGTGTACGCGATGTCGGCGCGCGATGTGTAATACAAGGCGATGTTCTTGGCATGGCAATCCGCGTTGCGGACCACGTAGTTCGTAAGCAGATGCCAAGCGAAGTGCAGGTTTTGCGCACGCAGCGATGCCGAAGGAATGTACTCGCGGGTGGCCTTGTAGAGGCGCTCGGTGGTCGTGGCGTACTTTTCGTGCGGTGGCAGGCCGAGCAGGCTGCAAGCGTCTTCCACACCGCTTATCGGCTGGCCGGCAGCATCGACGTCGAAGCGGTCAACGACCAGCACACGGCCATCGTCGGACATCTGGGCATTGACGACGGGCACGACATTCAGGCGCCGCAATACGCGCAGCGTGAAGAACTCGTTGAATCCCAAATAGGGAGTCCTCTCGTCGGACCCTTTGATGATGTGTTGCGGGGTCCGCAACGTGGCTTTTTCCGGGTCGGCGGCGCCTTGGCTACCCCCGTCGGGAGCCAGGAACTTGGGCACCACGCCTGAGATGGCGCTGCGTGCATACGCGCGCACCAGCGCGTCGAAGCGGGGCGCCGTGTTCTCGGCCGTCAACAGGTCCTTGATATTCAGAGGCGGTAACGGCACGCCAGGAGTTGCGCCTTCCGCTGTAACGGCTACGCGCCCAATACCGGATGCGCCGACGACGGCAAGCAGGGATAAGTCCGTGCCATCCATGAGCGGGCCAAACAGCTCGCGGATTACGCCAAGCAGATGGCCTTCAGGCAAGTTTTGGCGAAAAAACGGGTGCAAGTCGCGGGGCCATCGCCACGCCGCCTCGCGCACTGGCATCGTAAGACTGACGAAGGCGTCGTCGGGGGCGTCAGGGACATAATCGAGAACGTATTCGTCTGCCTCGCGATAGAGCTTGGCGACGTGGCGTCCGAGAACGTGGACGTCCAGTTTCATGGCTTATTCCCCACGCCGTTGTTCGGCCAAAATGTCTTCCAACGTCCGCTGGTGGCCAGCTTTGACAACTTTGAGGTCATAGCCGGCTGCGTCCAGCAACCGCACCAGCGCTGATACGCTCATGTCGTTGCGTGCCAAGTTTTCCATGCGCGTCAGCGTGGTTCGGGCGACATCCGCGCGCCGGGCCATTTCCTCTTGCGACAAGCCGCTTTCCTTGCGGGCCGAGCGCAGCATTTCCGCGACATCGCCAAGTGTGGTCATTTTGTAGCCCCTGGGCATCAGAATTGGCTAATTCTAGCTAATTTGTAGCCCTGAGGCTACATCGAAGATCAATTACCAGCCCGCATTTCCGCCGCCCGGCCCCTTCAAATACCGCGCGAAGCGCTGTGACAGGAAATCCACGAAAGCCACCGTCTTGGCCGGCAGGTTCAGGCGTTCGGGGTAAAGCGCGTGGATGTCGGCGGCGGGCGTGCGCCAGTCGGTCAGCACTTCGCGCAGTCGGCCGTCGCGCAGGTAGGCGGCGGTTTCCCATTCCGAGCGCATGACGATGCCGTGGCCGTCCAGCGCCCATTCCAGCGCGCTTTGGCCGTCGTTGGAACTGACCGGGCCGCGCACTTTCACGGTTTCGGCGCGTTGGCCGGATTCCAGCCGCCAGGTGCCGTAGGCGACCTCGTTTTCGCGCACCACGATGCAGCGGTGGCGTTGCAGTTCGCCCGGGGTGCGGGGTTCGCCGTAGGTGTCCAGGTAGCGGGGCGATGCGCACAGCAGCCGCCGGTTGGACGCGATCTTGCGAGCCGTCAGGCGGGCGTCGGGCAGGTCGCCGAAGCGCACGGCCACGTCGAAGCCTTCTTCGATCAGGTTCAGCGGCCTGTCCGTCAGCCGCATCTGCACTTCCACATCGGGATACTGGCGCGCGAAATCCGAGACGGCCGGAACGATGTGTGCGCGGCCGAAGCCGAACGTGGCGTTCAGCCGCAGCAGCCCCTGGGGTTGCGCGCGGGCGCTGGACACCGAGCGTTCCAGCGCTTCAAGGTCAGCCAGGATGCGGCCACCTTCGGCGAGATAAAGCTCGCCTTCCTGGGTAACGCTGACGCGCCGGGTGGTGCGGTTCAGCAGCCGCACGCCCAGGCGCTGCTCCAGCCGGGCCAGCCTGGCGCTGATGGCGGGCGGCGTCAGGCCCAGTTCGCGCGCCGTGGCGGACAGGTTGCCGTGTTTGACCACCAGCGAAAAGAAAGCAAGATCGGAAAGGGCGTCCATGGCAGTCCCCAAGGCGGTGGCCATTTATAAATTAAATCTAATAAAGATTTAGTTTTTCCGCGAATTATAAAGACCCAAGCGGCCTATAAACTGGCCGCTCCACTATAGAGCCGCAGTGCCACTGCGCCACCACGCGGCCAACCGAGGAGACATCCGCATGACCATCAAACCCGTAGCCGGCGCCTTGTGCGCGGCCCTTGCCGTTGCAGCCTGTTGGACCGCGCCGGCCGCTGCCGCCGACGCTTTTCCTGATCGGGCGATCACCCTGATCGTGCCGTTTGCGCCTGGCGGCAGCGTGGATATCGCCGCGCGCCTGATCTCGGAGGCCTGGGGCCGCGCGCTGGGGCAAAGCGTGATCATCGAAAACCGGGCCGGCGCGTCCGGCAACATCGGCATGTCCGCCGTGGCGCGCGCCCAACCCAACGGCTACACGCTGGGCATCAACACCATGTCGCTGGCCATCAACCCGGCGCTGTTCAAGACCATGCCGTTCGACACGGGCAAAGACCTGCGCTCGGTGGGCACCGTGGGCACGTCGCAGCACGTGCTGACGGTGACGAACGCCTTGCCCGTGGCCAACGTCAGCGAACTGCTGGCCTATGTGCGCGCCCGCCCCGCGAATGACCTGAGCTTTGGGTCGGCCGGCACCGGCAGCACCTTCCATATGGCGGCGGAATTGTTCAAGTCCGTGTCCAAGACGCAGATCCTGCATGTGCCGTACAAGGGCGGCGGCCCGGCCATGGTGGACACCATCAGCGGCCAGGTGCAGATGAGCTTTCCGGTGTTGTCCGCCGCCAAGCCCCAAGTCGACGGCAAGAAGCTGCGCGCCCTGGGCGTGACCGGCACGACGCGCTCGCCGCTGCTGCCCGATGTGCCGACCATCGCCGAATCCGGCCTGCCGGGCTACGAGTTCAACACCTGGTTTGTCGTCAGCGCGCCGGCTGGTACGCCGCAACCGGTGATCGACACCTTGAACGCCAAACTGGCCGAAGCGCTGCAATCGCAGGAGCTCAGCACGCGCATGCAGAAAGAGGGTTTCGAGCCGCTGGTGTCGTCGCCCGCGAAGGCGGACGACATGGTGGCCGCCGAGATGACGCGCTGGGCCAAGGTGGTGAAGGACGCTGGAATTCAGGCCAACTGATTGGCCGATTGAAGCCATTGCAAGACGCGCCCGCGCCCGCCGCGGGCGCTCAAATTCAAGGAAGCAAGACATGCCCCGCATGACGCTGTACGACAAACTGGTGGCCAGCCATGAGGTGGCCCGCATCGACGACGAGCACATTCTGCTGTACGTGGATCTGCACATCATGAACGAATACACCAGCCCGCAAGCCTTCAGCGGTCTGGCCGCGCGCGGCCGCGACGTGTTGCGGCCGGGGCAGCAGATGGCGGTGGTGGACCACATCATTCCCACGCATCCGGTGCCGTCGGCGCTGCGCGTGATTGCCGATGAGGCGTCGTCGCGTCAGGCCGTGAACCTGAAGCGCAATTGCGACGAGCAGCACATCGCGCTCTTCGATACGACCGACCCGTTGCAGGGTATTGAGCACGTGATCGCGCCCGAGCACGGCATGATCCTGCCCGGCATGGTGGTGCTGTGCGGCGACAGCCACACCACCACCTATGGCGCGTTGGGCGCGTTGGGCTTCGGCATCGGCACGTCGGAAGTCGAACACATACTGGCCACGCAGACGCTGGTGTACCGTGTGGCGCGCAATATGCGCGTGCGGGTCGACGGGGTGCTGGGCACGGGCGTGTCCGCCAAGGACCTGGTGATCTACCTGGTGCATCGCATGGGCGCGCAAGGCGCGCGCGGCCACGCGGTGGAGTTCTGCGGCGAGGCCATCGACGCCTTGTCGGCCGAGGCCCGCATGACCCTGTGCAACATGACGGTGGAAGCCGGCGCGCGCGCCGCGCTGATCGCGCCGGACGCCACGACCGACGGCTACGTCACTGCGCACGCGCCGCAGTTGCAGGGCGACATGCTGGCACAGGCACGCGCGTACTGGGCCACGCTGCGCACCGATGCCGACGCGGTGTTCGACGCCGAACACGTGTTTCATGCCGCTGACATTGCGCCGTTCGTCACCTGGGGCACCAGCCCCGATCAAGCGGTGCCGGTCACCGGTTGTGTGCCCGACCCGCAAGCCGAACCTGATCAACTGGCCCGGCTGGCGCTGCAAAAGGCCATGGACTACATCGGCCTGGTACCCGGCGCGCCGATCGCCGGGGTGCCGGTGGACCGCGTGTTCATTGGGTCCTGTACCAACGGGCGTATTGAAGACCTGCGCGTGGTGGCCGGGCTGGTGCGGGGCAGGAAGGTGGCGGCGGGCGTGCGCGCGATGGTCGTGCCGGGTTCGGGCGCGGTGCGCGCGCAGGCCGAAGCCGAAGGCCTGGCGGCGTTGCTGATCGAGGCGGGTTTCGAATGGCGCCAACCGGGCTGTTCGATGTGCCTGGCGATGAACGACGACGTGCTGCGCCCGGGCGAGCGCTGCGCGTCCACCACCAACCGAAATTTTGAAGGACGCCAGGGGCGGGCAGGGCGCACGCACCTGATGAGTCCGGCGATGGCCGCCGCCGCCGCGCTGGCCGGCCGCATCGTGGACGTCCGCGACTGGAGCCAAACCAAATGAATCCGTTGATTGAAGGCATCGCCGCGCCGTTGCCGTACTCCAACCTGGACACCGACCAGATCATGCCCAAGCAGTTCTTGCGCATCATCGACAAGGCGGGGCTGGACCAGGGCCTGCTGTATGACCTGCGCTTTGACGAGCATGGCGCACCGCGCGCGGATTTCGTGCTGAACCAGGACGCCTACGCGGGCACGTCCGTGCTGGTGGCCGGCCCGAACTTCGGCTGCGGATCCAGCCGCGAGCACGCGGTGTGGGGCTTGCAGCAGTTCGGCATCCGCGCGGTGATCGCGCCCAGCTTTGGCGAGATCTTCTACTTCAACGCGGTCAACAACGGCTTGCTGCTGGTCAGCCTGCCACCCGCCGATGTCGACGCTTTGCTCGCGCGGGTGTCCAATACGCAAGCGCCCGGGAACAACTGCCTGGCCATCGACGTGATGGCGGGCCAGGTCCGCGCCGCCGACGGCTGGACGGCGGGCTTTGCCTTGCCGGAGCGGCATCGCCGCATGTTCGCGCAAGGCCAGGACCTGGTGGGCGCGTCGCTGTTGCAATTGCCCGAGGTGGAGCGGTTCGAAGCCACCCACTGGGCGCGGCATCCGTGGATGAAGGATGTGGCGCGCACGGTGCGCGACCGCCTGGATTCCGCTCGACAATAAACGCACAAGGAGACCCCACCCATGACCGCATTTTTCGACCTGCCCGTGCGCCGCATCCCGGCCAATGGCATTGAGATCGCCGCGCGCATCGACGGGTCGGGCCCGCCCTTGCTGCTGCTGCACGGCCATCCGCAAACGAATGCCATCTGGCACCGCGTGTGGCCGGAGCTGACTCGGCATCGCACCTGCGTGGCGGCCGACTTGCGCGGCTATGGCGACAGCACCAAGCCCGCGGCCACGCCGGACCACGCCGCGCATGCCAAGCGCGAGATGGCCGCCGACATGCTGGGCTTGATGCGCGCGCTGGGCCACGAGCGCTTCGAGGTGCTGGCGCATGACCGTGGCGCGCGCGTGGCGCATCGGCTGGCGCTGGACCATGCCAGCGCCGTGTCGCGCATGATGCTGCTGGATGTTGCGCCGACGCTGGACATGTACGAAGGCACCACGCGCGCGTTCGCCCAGGCCTACTTCCATTGGTTCTGGCTGATTCAGCCCGCGCCCGGCCCGGAAACCATGATCGAGCACGACCCCGTTTTCTACCTGCGTTCGGTCATGGGTGGACGCCCCGGCGGCCTGGCACATTTTTCGGCCGAGGCGATGGCCGAATACGAATGCGCGGCCCGCCTGCCCGGTTGGGCCACGGGCCTGTGCGAAGACTATCGCGCGTCGGCCACGATAGACCTGGAGCACGACCGCGCCGGCCGCGCCTCGGGCGAGCGGCTGCGCATGCCGGTGCGGGCGCTATGGGGCGAGCGCGGGGCGGTAGGCAAGAATTTCGACGTGCTGGCGCTATGGCAGGCGATTGCCGACGAGGTCTCGGGCGGCCCCTTGCCGGGGGCGCATTACCTGGCCGAAGAATGCCCCGACGCCGTGCTGCAAGAGGCCGGCGCGTTCTTCGGATGGCGCTGAACGGCCGCCGTCAAGCTAGCCTTGGTGGGCGATAGGGCTATCCAGAAAGGGACACAACCCGGGTGGTAACCTTCGCCCCATGAATCGTTACTTCGCTGATCTTTCCGAACTGCCCGACCCTGACGACGCCCAGCGCGTCTTCAAGGCAACCGACTCCCCCTGCGTGGCCGTGTGCTCGACCCTGTTCGACGACATCTGCCGAGGCTGCGGCCGCACGGCCATGGAAGTCGCCAACTGGGTGTTCATGTCGGAAGAGGAAAAGCGCGACGTCTGGGTGCGCATCAAGGCGCAGGGGTACCCCCGGCGCAACAACTAAGGCGGGGCGGGCCGGGTCTACCGGCCATTTTTTTCCCCGCTGTTTCGGGTCTGGCCAACGTGGCCTGGTGTCGTGGCCCTGTCACATGGCACGGGCTAAATCGCGGTATCGCCGCAAACGCGGCGCACTTCCGGCCCTATCATGCGCATCGTCCTGGTTACGGATGCCTGGCATCCGCAAGTCAATGGCGTCGTCCGCACCTGGACGACCATGCGGCAGATTCTGCATGAATGGGGCCACGAGCTGATCGTGGTGAGCCCGGAGGGCAGCCGAACCGTGCCGGCGCCGTCCGAGCCCGATCTACGTCTGTGCCTGCAACCCGGGCGGCAGTTGCGCCGCATCCTGGGCGACACCATTCCCGACGCGCTGCACATTGCCACCGAAGGCCCGCTGGGGCTGGCGGCGCGCCGCATGGCGCTGTCGCGCGGCTGGCAATTCACGACGTCATTCCACACCATGTTCCCCGACTACCTGCAAGCGCGGATGGGCATTCCCGCCGCCTTGCCGTGGCGCTACCTGCGCTGGTTCCACCGGCCTTCGCAATGCGTGCTGGTGCCCACGCCCACGGTGCGCGATGTGCTGGTGCGTCGTGGCCTGGGCAAATTGCAGGTCTGGTCGCGCGGGGTGGACGCGCGCAAATTCCAGCCGGCCCGCAGCCAGGCATTCGCGCATCTGCCTCGCCCCGTTTTCCTGAGCGTGGGCCGCGTGGCGCGCGAGAAGAACCTGGATGCCTTTCTGTCGCTGGACTTGCCGGGCAGCAAGGTGGTGGTGGGGGCGGGCCCGGACGAGGCGCGGCTGAAAAAGCGCTTTCCCGATGCGGTCTTCCTGGGCATGCAGCAGGACGACGCGCTGCCCTCGTTCTACGCCGCGGCCGATGTGTTCGTGTTTCCCAGCCTGACCGACACGTTCGGCCTGGTGATGCTGGAGGCGATGGCTTGCGGCACGCCCGTGGCGGCGTTTCGCAGCGAGGCGCCGCTGGCGGTGGTGAACCAGGGCGTCACCGGCTGCCTGGACGACGACCTGGCCCAAGCCTGCCGCGCCGCGCTGCCGCTGGACCGTGACGCAGTGCGGGCGCATGCGCTGACCCGCAGCTGGGACACGGTGGCGACGAGCTTGCTGGATGCGCTGGTGCCGCTGGTGGCCGTGCCGCCGCAAGTGCCGGCATCCCCTTCCCGGACCGCGTCGGCGCGGGCGGAATGATGAACTGATCTTTCCCTGGTTTTTTTCAGGGACGGAATTCCGCGCGCCGTGCCGAACCGGTACAATGCCCGGCAATCCTGAGGAGCGTTGCGACGACCCAGCGGTTCCCGCCTTGCACGGTAAGTGCAACGGCAATGTGCAATAGCACGTGGACCCCGGCTCGCCAGGCTCAGGAATCCTTGTTCAAGCGCCGCGCCTTGCGCGTCGCTACAGCAACGGCGCTCACCTTTGTCGCATATGGCGGGAAAGGCGAGCACTCGACTGTCGTGGTGTATTCGCGTTGTCCGGCCATATCGTGCGCCGTTCGATATTCACGTGGAGCCTACACACCATGAACGCTGTTACTGATAAATCCTTCTCCGACTACTTGGTTGCCGACCTGTCGCTGGCTGGCTGGGGCCGTCGCGAACTGGCCATCGCCGAAACCGAAATGCCCGGCCTGATGGCCATCCGCGAAGAATTCGCCGCCGCGCAGCCGCTCAAGGGCGCGCGCATTGCCGGCAGCCTGCACATGACCATCCAGACCGGCGTGCTGATCGAAACGCTGGTGGCCCTGGGCGCCGAAGTGCGCTGGGCCTCGTGCAACATCTTCTCCACGCAAGACCACGCCGCCGCCGCCATCGCCGCGTCCGGCACGCCGGTCTTCGCCGTCAAGGGCGAAACGCTGGAAGAGTACTGGCAGTACACCCACAAGATTTTCGAATGGCCCAATGGCCAGCACGCCAACATGATCCTCGACGACGGCGGCGACGCCACGTTGATGCTGCACCTGGGCACCAAGGCCGAGAAAGACATCTCGGTGCTGGCCAATCCGGGCAGCGACGAAGAGCGCATCCTGTTCGCCGCCATCAAGGAAACGCTCAAGCGTGATCCGAAGTGGTATTCCACCCGCCTGGCGCAGATCAAGGGCGTGACGGAAGAAACCACGACCGGCGTGCATCGCCTGTACCAGATGTCGCAAAAGGGCGAGCTGGCCTTTGCCGCCATCAACGTCAACGACTCGGTCACCAAGTCCAAGTTCGACAACCTGTACGGCTGCCGTGAATCGCTGGTGGACGGCATCAAGCGCGCCACCGACGTGATGGTCGCCGGCAAGATCGCCGTCGTGGCCGGTTACGGCGACGTGGGCAAGGGCTGCGCCCAGGCGCTGGTCGCCTTGCGCGCCCAAGTCTGGGTTACCGAAATCGACCCGATCTGCGCCCTGCAAGCCGCGATGGAAGGCTTCAAGGTCGTGACGATGGAAGAAGCCGCCGTGCACGGCGATATCTTCGTCACCGCCACCGGCAACTACCACGTCATCACGCGCGAACACATGAACGCCATGAAGGACCAGGCGATCGTCTGCAACATCGGCCACTTCGATAACGAAATCGACGTTGCCGGCCTGGCCGATTGCCAATGGGAAGAAATCAAGCCGCAGGTTGATCACGTGATCTTCCCGGACGGCAAGCGCATCATCCTGCTGGCCCAAGGCCGCCTGGTGAACCTGGGTTGCGCCACCGGCCACCCGTCGTTCGTGATGTCGTCGTCGTTCGCCAACCAGACCATCGCCCAGATCGAATTGTTCACGCGCAACGAAGCCTACAAGTCGGGCGAAGTCTACGTGCTGCCCAAGCACCTGGACGAAAAGGTTGCCCGCCTGCACCTGAAGAAACTGGGTGTGAAGCTGACGACGCTGCGCAAGGATCAGGCCGACTACATCAACGTGCCGGTCGAAGGCCCCTTCAAGCCCGAGCACTACCGTTATTGATGGGTTGAAAGCACAATAGGAAATGCCGCGCCATGTTGGCGCGGGTTTCCAAGCCGCGGGCGAACCTGGTTTTCACCCAGTTAAAACCAGGCCGCGGCGCGTCAACACAGGAGTTCGAACATGGTGGCACTGATACTCGTCTGGATCCTGAACGCGGTGGCCCTGCTGGCCGTCGCCTACCTCTTGCCCGGTATCGTCGTGGCCAGTTTCGGTTCAGCGCTGATCGCGGCGTTGGTGCTGGGCCTGGTCAACATGCTGGTCAAGCCGGTGCTGGTGTTGCTTACCTTGCCCATCACGATCGTCACGCTCGGGCTCTTCCTTATCGTCATCAACGCCTTGTTGTTCTGGTTCGTCGGCTCCGTGCTGAAGGGCTTCCAGGTCAACGGGTTCTGGTGGGCCGTGGGCGGTGCCATTCTGTACAGCATCATCTCTGGCCTGCTTACCAAACTGATCCCCTAATGTCTGACTCGACTTCCCCTGCTTTCAGCCTGGAGTTCTTTCCTCCGCGCGACCTGGCCGGCCAAGAGCGGCTGGTGCGCGCGGCCAAGCAGATGCTGGCCATTCAGCCCAAGTACGTCAGCGTGACCTTCGGCGCGGGTGGTTCCACGCGCGCCGGCACGGCCGATGCCGTGCGCACGTTGCGCAACCTGGGTTGCGATGCGGCGCCTCACTTGTCTTGCGTGGGCGCCACGCGCCAGGATCTGCGCGACATACTCCAGACGTACAAGAGCGAAGGCGTGCGGCGCGTGGTCGCCCTGCGCGGCGACCTGCCCTCGGGCATGGGCGGCGACGCGGGCGAGCTGCGCTACGCCAGCGAACTGGTGTCGTTCATCCGCGAGGAAACCGGCGACTGGTTCCACATCGAAGTGGCCGCCTATCCCGAAATGCACCCGCAAGCCGCCAACCCGTCGGCTGACCTGGATCATTTCGTGGCCAAGGTGAACGCCGGCGCCGATGCCGCCATCACGCAGTACTTCTTCAACGCCGACGCCTACTTCGACTTCGTCGACCGGGCCCAGGCCAAGGGCGTGAACGTGCCGATCGTGCCGGGCATCATGCCCATCACGAACCACACGCAACTGCTACGTTTTTCGGAAATGTGCGGCGCGGAAGTGCCGCGCTGGATCCGCCTGCGCTTGGCGGAGTTTGGTGACGACAAAGCGTCCATCCGCGCCTTTGGCGTGGATGTGGTGACCGAGTTGTGCCAGACCCTGCTGGACAACGGCGCCCCGGGTTTGCATTTTTATACGCTGAACCAGGCAGAAGCACCGCTTGCGGTGTGGAAGGAACTGGCGCTGTAAAGCTTGCGTAGGATGGGTGAAGCGCGCGCGACCCGGCAAAAGAACGCGATGCCGCGCCGCGCGCAACCCATCATTCACGGTCTGGGTTTAATCCGCGTAGACGCCTGCCTTGCGGATGACGACGCCCCATTTGTTGATTTCGGATTGCAGCCAGGTTTGCAGGCCTTCTGGCGTCTGCTTCGATTCCGGCACGATGTCGGCGCCCAGTTCTGCCATTTTCTGCGTGAACGTCGGGTCTTTCAGCGCCGCGCGCAGCGCCGCGTTGAACTTGTTGATGGCTTCGGGCGGCGTGCCCTTGGGCGCATAGACGCCGTGCCAGACCTTTACCTCGAACCCCTTCAAGCCGGCTTCCTGCAAGGTTGGCGCGTCAGGCAGTGTCTTGATGCGGTCCAGCGTGGTGACGCCGAATAGCTTCACGCGGTCGGCCTTGATCTGCGGGATGGTTTGCGTGGTCTGGTCGCACAGCACGTCCACCTGGCCGCCCAGCAGTGCCGTCATGGCGGGGGCCGTGCCGGCATAGGGGACCGTGGTGAATTGCACGCCCAGCGCTTCCTGCAGCAGCATGCCGCACAACTGCGATACGGCGCCCAGCCCGGCGTTGGCCAGGTTGACCTTGTTGCCGTTTTCGCGCGCGTACTTGATAAAGCCCGTCATGCCGTCGGCCGGCAAGTCCTTGCGGCCCAGCAAGGTCATGGGCACGTCCGCCACCTGGCCGACGTAGGCGAAGTCCGTCAGCGGGTTGTACGACAGCTTGCGGTATAGCGCCGGGGCGGTCGCCATGCCGTTGTGGTGGATCAGGAAGGTGTAGCCGTCGGGCGCGGCGCGCGCCACGTGCTGCGAGGCCAGCGTGCCGCCCGCGCCGGTGCGATTTTCGATCACGACACTTTGCCCCAGCGTCTTGGCCATGGACGCGCCCAGGCTGCGCGCGACCACATCGGTCGGCCCGCCGGCCGCGAACGGCACCACCAGCGAAATGGGGTGGTTGGGATAGGCGCCCTGCGCGCTGGCGGATCCCCAGGCAAGGCATGACAGGGCCAGCACGGGCCAGGCTGCGCGCGTTGCCGCGCGCCCGAAGTAATTGGGCATGTCTCGCTCCTTGTGGTTTTTCTACAGGCAGCAAGCAGTGTGGCCCGTGTAGCCAAGGATGAGAATTCGCCGTTTCACAAGCCGGGTTTCAGCAAGTGGAAAGGGGGGAAAACGTGGGGGGAAATGCCGTGGGAGCGTGCCCGAAGGGAAATGCCAGGGAGATGCCGCGTGAAACGCGGCGAGCGCTGGGGCTTGTCGCGGCGGTGTTCAACGCAATGCTGTTAACAGGGCGGCGAGACGGCGAGACGGCAAGACGGCAAGACGGCGAGACGGGCCACGCAAGTCTGCGCGTCCCAGAAACCGCCGCCTGGATTCAATTCGCCTGATCCTTGCCCGAATCTTGCGCCAGCACCTGCGGTGTGGGGTAGCTGGGTTCGGGCGCGTTCACCGGCTCGATGCGCAGCGGCTGGTGCACGCGGCTCAAGGGCACCAGTGAGCTGGGGTCGTCGGGGTTGGTCCACAGCGGGTCGGGGATCTCGGCGAAAACCTGGCGCAGGCGTTCGCCCCAGGTGCCGCGGATCATGCGGAAGTATTCGTTGTTTTCGTCGATGCTGGCAAAGTGCGTCACGCGCAGGGCGTTGGTGTCATACACCAGCAAATCCAGCGGCAGGCCCACGGAAATGTTCGACCGCAAGGTCGAGTCCATGGAAATCAGCGCGCACTTGGCGGCTTCGTCCAGTGACGTGTCGGGTCGCAGCACGCGGTCCAGGATGGGCTTGCCGTACTTGGCTTCGCCGATCTGGAAGTACGGGCATTCCTGGCCGGCTTCAATGAAATTGCCGGCCGCGTAAACCTGGAACAGGCGGCAGCGTTCGGCGCCGATCTGTCCCCCGAAAATGATGCTGACGTTGAAGTCCACGCCTTGCTCATGCAGGGCAGGGGCTTCGCGCTGGTAGACCTCGCGCACGGCGGCGCCCACGCAGCGGGTGGCCTCGAACAGGTCGGTGGCGGTCCAGATGGTGTCGCCGCCTTCCTCGTGCTGGCGGGCCAGGGCATGCAGCACGGCCTGGCTGACCGCCAGGTTGCCGGAAGTCATCATGACCATGACGCGCTCGCCCGGTCGTTCGAAGACGGTCATTTTTCGGAAGACGCTGATCTGGTCGACGCCCGCATTGGTGCGGGAGTCAGAGAGAAATACCAGGCCAGCGTCAAGGCGGGCGGCTACGCAGTAGGTCATGATCGAAAATTTGGAGAAACCACGCCGCATTGTATTGCGGCGCGGGCGCGGCGGTTATTGCTGGCCGGACGTCTGCACCTGCACGCTGATCTCCATGGATTCCTCGCCGCCGCCGCTGCGCACGCCGCGCACCGGCGAGGCCGAGTCATAGTCGCGCGCCACGGCCAGGCGGCAATGGCTGTCCGAGGCGAACTGGCGGTTGGTGATGTCGACGCTGGTCCAGCCGATATCGGCCAGCCATACGTCGGCCCAGGCATGGCTGGCCGAGTGTTCGGTGGTGGTGTGCACGTAGCCGCTGACGTAGCGCGCGGGCACGCCCAGGCCGCGCACGCAGGCCAGGAACAGGTGGGCGTGGTCCTGGCATACGCCGTGGCCCATCGCCAGGACCTGGTTGGCGGCCGTGGTGACGTCGGTGGTGCCGGGCTCGTAGGCGACCCGGTCGCTGATGGCGTTGGCCAGCGCCAGGATGTCGTCCGGGGTGGTGATGCCGTTGGGCAGCACGCTGCGCACAAAGGCAAGAATGGTGTCGTCGGCTTGCGTCAACGAGGTCTGCACGCAATAGGCGTGGACGGGCAGGCGGCTGTCTTCGCCGCCCAGCAGGCCGCGCGTCAACGGCGCCACCTGCACCTGCCCCACCACGCGCAATTCAATATCGGTGTGGGGCCGGTTCAAGGTCAGCGTGTGCGTGATGTTGCCGTAGGCGTCCACCTGCTTTTCCAGCGCGCCCGGTGCTTCGATGTTCCAGCGCAGCAGGCGCTGGTGCTCGTCGTCGCGCGGGGTCAGGCGCAGCGTCTGGATGCTGTAGGTGACCGGCGCGGTGTAGCGGTAGTGGGTGATGTGCGTGATGAACTGTTTCATGGTGCTGTCTCCAGGTTATGCCGACAGCGGAACCAGGAAGTCCTGGCTGATCCGGTTGCCCAGGTCGTTGATGCGGTCCAGGAAATGGTCCAGGTATTGGTGCAGGCCACTATCCAGGATGTCTTCGACGCGGCCGAATTGCAGCTCGGCGCACAGCATGCCCGCGCGCCGCTGGGTTTCGGTCGAGCGCTGGTTCGATACGCGCGCCAGGTCCTCGGACACCGCGCGCATCGACGCCAGCAGCGATCGCGGCATGTCGGGGTGCAGGATCAGCAGCTCGGCCACGCGATCGGGCGTGATGACGTCGCGATACACCTTGCGGTAGATCTCCAGCCCGGACACAGAACTCAGCAGCGCCGACCAGCGATAGAACTCGCTTTGCAGCGCGGCGGTGCCGGAGGGTTCGCCGCGGGACTCCATCGTGCCGTTGCTGCCGCGTTCATGGAACTTCACGTCCAGCATGCGGGCGGTGTTGTCCGCGCGTTCCAGATGCATGCCGATACGCAGGAAGTACAGCGCCTCGTCTTCGAGCATGGTGCCGATGGTGACGCCACGCGCCAGGTGCGAACGGAACTTCACCCATTCGAAGAACTCGCCGGGGTTGCGTTCCAGCAGGCCGGTATGCAGGTGCTTGAGCAGCTCCAGCCAGGTGGTGTTGTACGTTTCCCAGACTTCGGTCGTCAGGCTGCCGCGCACGGCGCGCGCGTTCTCGCGGGCGGCACGCATGCAGGAATAGATGGACGAGGCGTTTTCCGGGTCGCGCACCATGTACTGCAGCACGTCGTGCGGCGAGATGGATGCGTACTTGCTTTGATATAGCCCTTGCAGTTCAGAGATGCGCAGCACGCCCAGCCACGAGCCTTCGCGCGTTTGCGTGTCTTGCGGCAGCAGCGACATCTGCAGGTTCACGTCCAGCATGCGCGCGGTGTTTTCGGCGCGCTCGATGTAGCGGCACATCCAGAACAGGTTGTCGGCGGTACGGCTCAGCATGTTCAGTCCTCCAGAACCCAGGTGTCTTTGGTGCCGCCGCCCTGGCTGCTGTTGACCACCAGCGAGCCTTCGGTCAGCGCCACGCGGCACAGGCCGCCGGGCACGGTGCGGATGTCTTTGCCGCACAGCACGTAGGGGCGCAGATCCACGTGGCGCGGCGCCACGCCGGATTCCACGTAGGTGGGCACGGTGGACAGCGCCAGCGTGGGTTGCGCGATGTAGTTGCTGGGGTTGGCGCGCACGCGGTCCTTGAAGGCGTCGATCTCGGCATGGCTGGCGGACGGGCCCACCAGCATGCCGTAGCCGCCGGCGCCGTGCACTTCCTTCACCACCAGCTCGTGCATGTTGGCCAGCACGTGGGAAAGTTCGCTGGGCCGGCCGCAGCGCCAGGTCGGCACGTTGGACAGGATGGGTTCTTCGCTGAGATAGAACCGGATCATGTCGGGCACGTAGAGATAGGTGGATTTGTCGTCGGCGATGCCGGTGCCGATGGCGTTGGCCAGCGTGACGCGGCCGGCGCGGTACACCGACAGCAGTCCAGGCACGCCCAGGGCCGAGTCGGCGCGAAACGACAGCGGGTCAAGAAAGTCGTCGTCCAGCCGGCGGTAGATCACGTCCACCTTGCGCGGGCCTTGCGTGGTGCGCATGTAGACGGTGTTTTGTTCGACGAACAGGTCTTGTCCTTCGACCAGCTCCACGCCCATCTGCTGCGCCAGGAAGGCGTGTTCGAAGTAGGCCGAGTTGTACATGCCGGGCGTCAACACCACCACGGTGGGGTCGTCGCCGCCATGTGGGGCCACTTCGCGCAGGTTGTCCAGCAACAGGTCGGGGTAGTGCGCCACGGGTTCGACCTTGATGCGGCTGAAGGCGTCGGGCATCAAGCGCATCGACATCTTGCGGTTTTCAAGCATGTAGGACACGCCCGACGGCACGCGCAGGTTGTCTTCCAGCACATAGAACTCGCCCGCGCCGGCCCGCACGATGTCCACGCCTGCGATGTGGCAGTAGATGTCCTCGGCCACATCCACGTCCTGCATTTCAGGGCGGTACTGGGCGTTCAGGAAGACCTGTTCGGCCGGCACGATGCCGGCGCGCACGATGTCGTGGCCGTGATAGATGTCGTGGATGAACATGTTCAGCGCGCGCACGCGCTGCTTCAGGCCGGCTTCCAGGTGCCGCCATTCGTCGGCGGGAATGATCCGGGGGATCAGGTCGAACGGGATCAGGCGTTCGGTGCCGGCGGCGTCGCCCGCGACCGAAAAAGTAATGCCGACCCGGCGAAAGCTCAGGTCGGCTTCCAGGCGGCGCACGGCCATGGCTTCAGCCGATTGCTCTTGGTGCCAGCGTTCGAACGCCTGGTACTGGGAGCGGATGCCGCCTGCGCCTTGGCGCATTTCGTCATAAGCGGCGGGACGGGATGTTCTGTCCTTCATGGCTCCTCCGATGCTGTGCTTGCTGCCGGCTTGTGGGTGGCCGGCTTGCACGCGGTCAACCCGGCCAATGCTCGGCCGGTCACAAACTAATAAGCAACCCGCGTGCCAGCTTTTGGGGACACGCCTTTGGGGAAATATCCTCTCAAGGGCGCTGAAACACCATCCCCTCGGCGGTTGATGGCACCGCTTTGGTGCGCGCCGCCGGGCGGTTCTGGTGCGTCAGTTCATGCGGAACGTATGCAGGGTGGTGCCGCCCGTGGTTCCTTGCGAAAGTGGCGCTTCCGGCACCCAGCCGTCCTGGGTCAGCACGGCGTCCAGCGGAAAGTCGTGCGGGGCGGCCTGGTAGTCGGCGTCCAGCTCGCCGCAGCTCCAGGCGATGCCGATGGTGATGAAGGGATGGCCGCGGTCGCGCAAGGCGGCCAGCGTGCGGTCGTAATAGCCCGCGCCATAACCCAGGCGGTCGCCGTGTTCCGTGTAACCCAGCGTGGGCACCAGGACCACGTCCGGCAGCACGTTGGGGCCGGCCACGGGTTCCTGGATGCCGTACGGGCCGGCGCGAAGCTCGGCATCGGGGGTCCAGGGCAGGAAGGCCAGCGGGGCATTGCGCTCGCGCACCACGGGCAGCGCCACGGCCACGCCGTTTTCCACCCATTGCGTCAGCAGCGGACGCAGGTCGGGTTCGCCGTCCAGGGGCCAGAAGGCGGCCACGGTGGCGGGCGCCGCGCGACCCGCGCGTACGGCCTCGTCGCGGGCCACATTCAGCCAGGTGAACAGCCGCGCGCGCATCAGCAAACCGCCGCGGCTGCGCTGGTCTTCGGGCATTTCGGCACGCAGTTTCCGCAATCGCGTACGGTGCTGGACTGCGGTATCCTCTGGAGTATTTTGCGTAGTCATGCAGTGGCTGTAATGGGGGTGGACAATGAAGGCGAAGATGAAAGCGAAGCTGCTGGCATCGGACGTGCAAGGCGGCGTGCAAGGCGCCCTGCGAAGCAGCGTGCCGATGTGCATACAGGCGTGCGGCAAGGCCTGGGTATGACGGTAAATGAGGGACGCGGCATGACACAAGCGCAGCAATCTGGACGGTATCAGAAAACTCGCCGGAAATCCCCGCAAGGCGCGTTCGCGCCGGACCCCCGCGCTGGCCTGCGCCGTTGGTTGCCCTTGCTGGCGCTGTTCACCGCCGCCTGTGCGCCGGTTGATGCCCAGCAGCGCAACGCCGCCATCAGCGCGCAAGCCCAAACCGCCGCCCAAACTTCCCAACCCGCCCAACCCGTCATTGCCGTGCCGCCCGCCGTGCTGGCCGGCCTGCCGCCCACCGCTGATACGCCCGCGCTGACCGCCGTGGTTGCCGCGCGCGAGGCCATGACGCGCAAGCAATGGTCCATCCTGGGCGCGCTGGTGCCGCAGGCCAAGCCCGACATCCTGGGCATGTACCCCGAATACTGGCTGCTGCGCTATCAACTCTGGACGGTGCCCGCCAGCGGCCGGCCCACGGCCGACCTGCAACGTTTCATCAGCAGCAACGGCGACGCCTATCTGGCTGACCGCCTGCGTGGCGACTGGCTGCTGGCCGCCGCCCGCAGCGGCGACTTCGACACCGTGCGCAAGCTGGCGCCCGTGAAGAACAGCAACGCCCAGATCGAATGCGCCATCCTGGACGCCAAGCACATGAGCGGCCAGCGTGCCACCGCCGAGCAGGCGATGTCGGCGTTCGCGCCGGGCAGCGCCTGCTGGGCGCTGTACGACCAACTGGTGGCGGATGGCGTGCTGGGGTGGGAACAGTTGGAACCGCAGTTGCGCGACGCCATCGAGGCCGACAAGACGTCCGACGCGCGCAAGCTTGTGCAATACATGTTCGAGCCGCGCGATCTGAAAACCTACGACGTCCTCATGAAGGACCCGATGAAGTGGCTGACCCGCCAAGACCGCATGCCGGTGGGCCGCAACGAGAAAGAGCTCGTGACCATCGCGCTGGCCCGCTTGGCGCGTTCGGACGTCAGCGTGGCCGATTCCTACCTGCGCCGCGAATGGGCCAAGTCCATGTCCAAGCCGAATCTGGCCTGGGTGCGCGGGCAATATGCGCTGGTCGCCGCGCTGCGGATGGATAGCCGCGCCGATGATTGGTACCACGAGGCCGGCCACATCCGCATGACGGAATACAACGCCGGCTGGAAGGTGCGCGCCGCGCTGCGTCAGCCGAAGATTGACTGGAAGTGGGTGATTGCCTCGATCGACGAGATGCCGGCGTCGCAGCGCAACGACCCGTCGTGGGTGTACTGGAAAGCGCGCGGGCTGGCGGCCACGGGCCGCAAGGACGACGCCAACGCCCTGTACGCCAGCATTGCCGACCGCTTCGATTTCTACGGCCAGTTATCGTCCGAAGAGTTGGGCCGGCGCATCAACGTGCCGCCGCGCCCGGCGCCCATCACCGACAGCGAAATCGCCGAAGCGCGCGCCAACCCCGGCTTGCAGCGGGCCGTGCAATTGTTCCGCCTGGGCTGGCGAGGCGAGGCGGTGCCCGAATGGAACTTCACGCTGCGCGGCATGAGCGACCGCCAACTGATGGCCGCCGCCGAACTGGCCCGCGCCGAGAACATCTACGACCGCGTGGTCAACACGTCTGACCGCACGGAAAAAGAGTTCGACTTCACCCAGCGCTTCATCGCGCCGTTCGAAGGCCGCGTCACCGCCAAGGCCAACGCCATCGCATTGGACCCAGCCTGGGTCTATGGCCTGATCCGCCAGGAATCGCGCTTCATCATGGATGCGCGTTCGCACGTGGGCGCGTCCGGCCTGATGCAGTTGATGCCGGCCACGGCGAAGTGGGTGGCGGGCAAGATCGGCATGACGGATTTCACGCCGTCCAGCGTGAACGATTTCGACACCAATACCGTCCTGGGCACCAACTACCTGAACATGGTGCTGCGCGATCTGGATGGGTCGCAGATGATGGCCAGCGCCGGCTACAACGCGGGGCCGCGGCGTCCGCAGAATTGGCGTTCCACCTTCTCGCATCCGGTTGAAGGCGCCATTTTTGCCGAGACCATCCCGTTCAACGAAACCCGCACCTACGTGAAGAACGTGATGTCCAACGCGGTGTACTACGCGGCGATGTTCAGCGGCCAGTCGCAGTCCCTGAAAGAGCGTCTGGGCAGCATCACGCCGCTGGGCGCCGAGAGCACCGCGGCCCGATGATGCCGGGCCCGACGCAAGACCCGGCCATCGACGGCTTGCAGGTGTATATCGTGGGCGGCGCGGTGCGTGACGCGCTGCTGGGCCTGCGGCCCGGCGACCACGACTGGGTCGTGGTGGGCGCCACGCCTGAAGACATGGTGCGCCGTGGGTTCATTCCCGTCGGCGGCGATTTTCCCGTGTTCCTGCACCCGCGCACCAAAGAGGAATACGCGCTGGCGCGCACCGAACGCAAGTCCGGCCGGGGCTACAAGGGCTTTACCTTCTATACCGGCGCCGACGTGACGCTGGAAGAAGACCTGCGTCGCCGCGACCTCACCGTCAATGCCATCGCCCAGACGCAAGACGGCGAATTGGTCGACCCGCTGGACGGCGCGGCCGATGTGCGCGCTCGCGTGTTTCGCCACGTGGGGGAAGCGTTTCAGGAAGACCCCGTGCGCATCCTGCGACTGGGCCGCTTCGCGGCGCGTTTCGATGATTTCACCGTGGCGCCCGAAACCCTGGCGCTGTGCCAGCGCATGGTCCAGGAAGGCGAGGCCGACGCGCTGGTGGCCGAGCGCGTCTGGAAAGAACTGTCGCGCGGCCTCATGGCGAAGAAGCCGTCGCGCATGCTGGACGTGCTGCGAGATTCCGGCGCGCTGGCCCGTGTGATGCCCGAACTGCAAGGGGTCAGCGAAGCTGGCGCCAACGTGGACCGGGCGGCGGAGCAGGGCTTGTCGCTGGCGGGGCGCTACGCCTTGCTGTGCCGCCTGACGCCCGAGCGCGAGGCGCTGGGCCGGCGCATGCGCGTCCCCACCGAATGCAACGACTACGCGCGTTTGTTGCCGGAGGTGCTGACGGGTCTGGATGCGGTGGAACGTGATACAGACGCGGACATGGCCAGTGACGAGTCCACGGAAGCGCAGTTGGCGTTGATGGAGCGCGCCGATGCGCTGCGCAAGCCTGACCGGTTTTTTGATCTGTTGAAGACGGCGTCGATCTTGCGGCCCGTGGACATGGCCGTGTGGCAGTCGCGGGTGGACGCCGTGCGCGGTGTGGATGCCGGCGCCATCGCCAAGGCCTGCGCCGGCGACCCGGCCCGTATCAAGAGCAGCGTCCGGCGCGCGCGGCTGGACCGGCTGCGCGCCGGCTGAGGCCGGCGGCTACAGCTTGCCCAGGCGGTCGCCGCGCGAGAATCCGGCCAGCGGTTCCGTCATGCCTCGGCCCACGGCCAGCACCTTGAAGAGTTCGCCCATTTCGGCTTCGGACAGCAGCTTTTGCACCGGCGCCACCGCCTGCGCGTATTGCTGCGCATCCGACGGGTCCAGTTGCGCCAGCAGATCCATCAGCCCGGCGTTCATCAGAAAGCGCGCCTGGGATGTGTAACCCAACACCTGCAAATTGGCCTCGAGCGCCGCATCCGCCATGGCCGTGAAATCCACGTGGGCGGTGATGTCCTGCAACCCCGGCGCGGTGAAGGGATCCCCATGCGCGTGATGGCGCAAATGGCACATGAGCGTGCCGCCCGCGCGTTGCGGATGGTAGTACTCGCTGCGCGGAAAACCATAATCCACCAGCAGCGCCGCGCCGCGCTCCAGCCAGCTACCCATGGCGGCGATCCAGGCTTCGCCCTGCAGATTGATTTCGGACACGTACCCGGGCAACGCCGGCATGCGCGCCGCCACGGCCTGCGCCAGTGCGGCCGGCGCGGGCCGGTCGCTCCAGACAAAGCCTTGCTGCGCATCCAACGCCACGCCGCGCTCCAGCACGGCGCCGTCTTCGCTCCAGCAGAACAGGGAAACGGGCATGGCGTCCAGCACCTCGTTGGCCAGCACGCAGCCCGCGAACGCGTCGGGCAGTGAATCCAGCCATTGCACGCGGTTGCCGAACGACGCCAGCCTTTCGGCCTGACGCGCGCGCAGGTCGGCCGACACTTCCAGGATCAGGTATTGCGTCTGGTCCAGCCCCAGCGCGTCCAGCTCGCGCAGCACGCCTTCAGCCAGTGCGCCGGTCCCCGCGCCAAATTCCAGCACCGTTTGCGTTTGGGTTTGGCGCAGCACCTGGGCCGCCTGGCGGGCGATGGTGCGGGCGAACAGCGGAGTCAGTTGCGGCGCGGTGACGAAGTCGCCGGCAGGCGTCTTGGCGCCGTCATCCGTATCGGCCAGCTTGACGTTGCCGGCCGCGTAGTAGCCCAGCCCGGGCGCGTACAGCGCCTCCGCCATCCAGTGATCGAACGGCAACCAGCCGCCATTGGCGGAGATTGTCTTGCGCAAGTGCGCGGCGGTGGCGTCGCTGTGCGCCTGGGCGGCGGGGGACAGGGGGGGGAGGTTGGCGGGCGCGGGGCGTTGCATGGTCGAGGAAGGCGTGGTCATGGGCGCATTTTCCCAAAAAAAGAACGGCGACGCTGGGCGTTGTTGGGCGCTTCAGTTTGGGGCCGCCCCAAAAACAAACCCCGCGACAGGCGCGGGGTTTGGTGGGGATCAAGCGGGCGAATTAGCCGCGGCGATCAGCCGGCTTGGCGAAACGCTTGGCGGGGCCGCCGGGGCGCTTGTCAAACGAGGGCTTGGCGCGGAAGCCGCCTTCCGGACGGTCACCGCCACGGAAGCCGCCTTCACGAGCGGGACGATCGCCGAAGCTGGGGCGGGCGTCACGGTCAGCGCCGCGGAAACCGCCTTCACGGGGAGCGCGTTCGCTGAACGGGCGGGCATCGCGCTGGGGGCGGTCGCCAAAACTGGGACGGTCGCCGCCGAAGCTCGGGCGGGCATCACGGTCACCACCACGGAAGCCGCCTTCACGCGGGGGACGGTCGCCGAACGGGCGATTGCCCTGGTAGCCGCCTTCGCGTTGGGGACGATCACCGAAGCTGGGACGATCGCTGAACGAACGGGCCGGACGGTCGCCGAAGGGGCGATTGCCTTGGTAGCCGCCTTCGCGCGGGGCGCTGTCGCGGTTGCCTTGGTAACCACCTTCACGCGGCTTGAATTCGCCACGGGGAGCGGCGCCTTCACGCGGGCCGCCAAACGAACGGCCTTCGCGGTTGCCTTGGTAGCCGCCGCCTTCATGGCGCGAACCACCAAAACCGCCAGGACGCTTGCCGAACGGCTTGCCGCCGCGCGGGGCGCCGCTGCCGCCGGCCGACGGACGCGGCGTGCGCTTGGGTTCCAGACCGGCGATGGTTTCCGGCGTAATCGTTTGGCCGATGTAGTGCTCGATACGGCGAACCTTGTGGCGCTCGGAGTGCGTGGCCAGCGTGAACGCCAGGCCGCTGCGACCGGCGCGGCCGGTACGGCCGATACGGTGCACGTAGTCTTCGGCTTGCATCGGCAGGTCGAAGTTGACGGCGTGGCTGATGCCTTGCACGTCGATGCCGCGGGCGGCAACGTCGGTGGCAACCAGAATGCGCAGTTGGCCGCGTTGCAGTTGCGACAGCGTACGGGTGCGCTGGCGCTGGTTCATGTCGCCATGCAGGGCAGCGGCGGCAAAGCCTTGGTCGGCCAGGCGATCGGCCAGGTCGTCAGCGCCACGCTTGGTGGACGTGAAGACGATGGCTTGATCCAGCTTGGCGTCGCGCAGCACGTGATCCAGCAACTGCATCTTGTGGCCGGCGTCGTCCGCGTACAGCAGGCTTTGCGTGATGTTGGTGTGCTTTTCCTTGGCGCCGGCCATCTCGATACGCTGCGGGTCGCGCATCATCTTCGCGGCCAGCTTGGCAATCGTGCCGTCCAGCGTCGCCGAGAACAGCAGCGTCTGGCGGTCTTCCGGCAGGCGGCTGACGATGGTTTCGATGTCTTCAATGAAGCCCATGTCCAGCATGCGGTCGGCTTCGTCCAGCACCAGCGTGTGCACGGTGTTCAGCTTGACGCGACCCGATTGCAGGTGATCGATCAGGCGGCCGGGGGTGGCGACCAGCACGTCAACGCGACGCGACAGGGCCTTCAATTGGGCGCCGTAGGGCATGCCGCCAACGACAGTGGCGGTGCGCAGGTCAGCCAGCTTGCGGCCATAGGTGGCCGTGGCTTCGGTGACTTGCAGGGCCAGTTCGCGGGTCGGGGTCAGCACCAGCACTTGCACGCCGACGCCCTTGTTGGCGGGCATCTGGGCAATACGGTGCAGGGCGGGCAGCATGAAGGCGGCGGTCTTGCCGCTGCCCGTTTGCGAGGACACCATCAGGTCGTGGCCGGCCAGTGCTTGCGGAATGGCGGCAGCTTGGACCGAGGTGGGGGTATTGAAGCCAGCTTCTTGAACGGCCGACAACAGAGCGGGTGCAAGACCCAGGTTTTCGAAAGACATTACTTTCCCTTGCCGCAGACAATGCGACGCAGTGCTTGGTCGGGCCAGGGGATTAGGCGGCCGGATCCAGGCGACGGTTGATGGAGCATCGTGCCGACCGAATCAACCGTGCGCGTGGCGCGTTCTCTTGTACAGATTGGAACGCAGGGCGAAAGGAAAGGAGGTCAGGAATCGATGATAGTTCGGCATGGGGCCGGGGCTAGGTTGCCCGGCAGACTGCAAAAAATGCCGCTAAATCAAAGCGGTAAATGCCGAACTCGTTTTGTGCAGTGCGGCGATCATAACCTGATTTCGCCCTGCAAGGGAATTACTTTTTTGTCCAGCCCCCAATCAATAGGGTTTTTCCCTTGGTTCACCAGCCATGCGTTGGTCATCTGAAAGTGCCCGCAGCCCAGGAAAGGCACGGGCGGCCTGCGGGCGGACAGTGGCGAGGGGTGGTTGGACATCAACACCAGGTGGCGATTGTTGTCCGGCAGCAACAATCGCTTGGCCTGCGCATGGGCGCCCCACAGCATGAACACCTTGGGTGCGGGGTCGCGCGCAACCAATGAGATCAGCGCATCGGTCACCGTTTCCCAGCCGCGCTTGGCGTGCGAGGCGGGCTGGCCGTCTTCCACCGTCAGGCAGGTGTTCAAGAGCAACACCCCCTGTTCCGCCCAGGGGCTGAGGTCATTGCCGGCGGGAATGGCGGTGCCGGGGTATTCCTGCGCGATTTCGTTGAAGATGTTGCGCAGGCTGGGCGGGCGCTTGCAGTCATCGGGCACCGAGAACGCAAGCCCTTGGGCTTGGCCGGGGCCATGGTAGGGGTCTTGTCCCAGGATCACCACGCGCACATCCGAAGGCGCCAGGCCGTGCAGGGCGCGAAACGGCGTGGCCGGGTACACGACCGCGCCGTCTGCAAGGCGCTTTTCCACGTGGGCGGTGGCCGAGGCCAGCGCATCGGCCACGACGCGTGGCGCGAAAGCCGCAGCCCAGGCGGCGGGAAGTTCAGCCGTCTGGGCGGCAAGGGCGTTGGGAGTCAGGCGGTTATCAATCGGCATGGGCGCGATTTTGGCATAGCGCGCGCCAGCCTCGGGGCTTAACGCGCGGCCTCGGTCGCGGTAACTTCCGCTGCCGGCGCACCGCTCATGCGCAGCAGCAGGAAGCCCAGCACGGCGGAAAGCAAGGAGCCGGTCAGCACGCCGATCTTGGTGGCGTCGATGGTGGCGGCATCGGTGAAGGCCAGGGCGCCAATGAAGAGGCTCATGGTGAAACCAATGCCGCAAAGCATCGACACACCATATACCTGCGTCATCGTCGCATGGCGCGGCAGGCTGGCGATGCCGCTCTTGATGGCCAGCCAGGCGAAGCCGAACACGCCCAACTGCTTGCCCAGGAACAGGCCCAGCGCCACGCCCATGGGTACGGGCTGCGCCAAGCTGGACAGGCCCATGCCCGCGAACGACACGCCCGCGTTGGCGAATCCGAAAATCGGCACGATCAGCAACGCCACGGGCTTGTGCAGGGCGTGCTCCAGGTCATGCAGGGGGGAATGGGCCTCCGGCTTGCCTTGGTTGCGCGGCCGCAGCGGGATGGTCAGCGCCAGCGCCACGCCGGCCAAGGTGGCATGCACGCCGGACTTCAGGACGAAATACCAGAGCACGGCGCCGATCAGCAGGTAGGGCGTCAGGCGCAGCACGCCGGCGCGGTTCAGGCAGAACAGGCAGGCCAGCAGCGCGCCCGCCATGCCCAGCGCGAACACTTGCAATTCCGACGTATAGAACAACGCGATGATGACGATGGCGCCCAGGTCATCCAGGATGGCCAGCGCGGTCAGGAAGATCTTCAAGGACGTCGGCACGCGGCTGCCCAGCAAGGCCAGGATGCCCAGCGCGAACGCGATGTCGGTCGCGGCAGGAATGGCCCAGCCGCGCAGGGTTTCGGGGCTGCCCAGATTGATCAGCACATAGATCAGCGCGGGCACCGCCATGCCGCCCACGGCGGCAACGCCCGGCAGCACGATGCGGCCGACGCCACGCAGTTGGCCGTCCATGACCTCGCGCTTGATCTCCAGGCCCACCAACAGGAAGAACACCGCCATCAGACCGTCATTGATCCAATGCAGCACCGTTTCCTTGAGCACGACGGGGCCGGCTTCGAAGCCCAGCTTGGCCCCCAGCACATCGAAGTAAACAGGGGCGGCCGGGCTGTTGGCGATGATCAAGGCGACCAGCGCGGCGGCCATGAGCACGTAACCGCCCAGCGCTTCTGAACGCAGGAACGCCTGGAGGAAGGAGACGGGGCGATGGGGCGTGGCCTGCTGGTTCAATGAGCGTCCTTTGTGTGATTTGTTAACATCGGAAATTGTGCTGAATTTTACCTGAACGGACTGTCAGGCTGGCGGGCGCACGGCGATGCCGACTTGATAAAGAGCGGGGCAACTGTATGCCAACGTCGGCGAAATTCCTTCCTTTCTCAGAAATTCCTGAGTAAGCAGCTTTGGCTGCCATTGAGCCGGCAGGGCTGAACGTCCTGCCTTTGGACGCTTGCTCTGCGGGTCGCACGGATGACTTCCGGGCAGATTTCAACTAAATTCCGATTCTCGGTGCGTCAAGTTGTAATAGGCGTGTCAATTAATTTCGATTATCAGAATTTTCTTGAACATTTTGCTCAGTTCCTGGCTAACAGCAGCGGGCTGGCAACCTTCGCTAGCCCCTCATGCCTCTTGATCCTCTTTCCGTGCTGATGTACCGGCCAGCAACATCCAGTGTCCGCCGTCTGGTGGACATCGGTCGCGCTCTGCCTTCTCCGGCCGTATCCGCTCCGCATGGGGCCTACGAAGTGCTGCGCCTGACGCCCAGCATGCGCCTGTTGACGTGGCGGCGCGAAGGCGCGCGCTTCGATTTGTCTGGCACAGGCCGAATCCAGGTGTGGGCTGGCACGCGATTGGCGGCGTCCGAGTGCGCCGACGACTGCCGCATACATGGCATTCCACCCCTTGAGCAGGACGACGTGGCCTATCTGGAAGCCTATCTTTTGGCCCGCGACCGCGCATGGAACAATTCCAACTCGCCCGAAAATTCGACGCTCCGATGACGCCACCTGTCTTTGATTCGCCGACCGGCAAGGCCGGCGCCCGTTTGCGCATCCTGCATACGGAGGCCGCCACCTCGTTCGGTGGGCAGGAGTTCTGCATCTTCAAGGAGATGGTCGCGATGCGCGACCGTGGCCACCATCTGGAACTGGTCTGCCAGCCGGGCGCGGAACTGGGCGACCGACTGAGCCAGGCGGGGTTCACGGTGCACCGCATCGTGATGGACGGCCCCGGCAATTTCCTGCGTGGCGTGGCGTTCGTGCGCCGTTTGTTGCGGCGCGAGCGCTTTGACGTCCTCAACACGCACAGCCGCCGTGACACCGTGCTGGCGGCGCTGGGCGCAAGGCTGGCGGGTACGCCGCTGATCGTGCGTACGCGGCATCTGGCCAAGCCCATCAATTCGCTCTATGCCTATACCTGGCTGGCGCATCGCGTCATCGCCGTCAGCCGGTATGTGCGCAGGCAATTGCTGGATGGCGGCGCGCGGCCGGAATCCGTTGCGACGATCCATTCGCCGGTGGTGCTGCCGCAGGTGCGCGAAGGCGTAAGCCTGAGGCAGGAACTGGGCTTGCCGCAAGATGCGCTGGTGGTGGGTTGCGTGGCCGTCATGCGCGCCGAAAAGGGCCACGGTGACCTGATCGACGCATTCGAACAGATTTCCGCCCGCTTTCCGACCGCGCATCTGGTGCTGGTGGGCGACGGCATGCCGCTCTTCGAGCAGCTGCAGGCCAAGGTGGCGGCGCTGGGGCTGGCGCAGCGGGTCCATTTCACCGGTCGGCGCCACGACATCGGCAATGTGCTGATGGCGTTCGACGTTTTTGCTCTGGCGACGCACCGCGAGGCCTTGGGCACCGTGTTCATTGAGGCCGCGGCGATGGGCTTGCCCGTTATCGGCACCAACGTGGGTGGCGTCCCGGAAACCATGCAAGCCGGCGTGACCGGCCTGCTGGTGCCGCCGCGCGATCCCGCCGCGTTGGCGGCGGCGCTGGCGTCGCTGCTGGGTGACCCGGGCTTGCGGCGCCGGATGGGCGACGCGGGCCGGGAGCGCATCCGGGGCGAAGGATTGTTTTCCGCCGAGCGCATCGCGGGGCAGGTCGAGCACGCTTATACCTCGTGGCTGGCTGAACGAGGATGCCCTGACCGCGAGGCGCGGTCGGCGTAGGTACGTAATGAATGCAATGGGCGGAATGGGCCGACGCGGCGTTCCGGGGCCCGGCGCTCGGCCCGACACTCAATGCATGAGCAGCGCGTTCATGCTTTCCACCACACGATTGCGGTAGCGCGGCAGCAGGGCCTGCGTGCGCGCCTGGCGGTCGGTCCATTCCGAGGTTTCCGCGCCGGCGGCGATACGCGGCGCGGCCCAGATCGGGTCCGGAAAGTGGCGGTCACCGCGCCACCGCGGAATCACATGCCAGTGCAAGTGGGGCACCATGTTGCCCAGCGACGCCAGATTGATCTTGTCAGGCGCCAGCACCGATTGCTGCGCCTCTTCCACCGCGTACACCGCGCGCATGAGCAGGTCGCGGCCATGCGTGGACAGGCTGGTCATTTCGGCCAGATGGCCGTTCCAGATCACGCGGGTAAAACCCGGGTAGTCCGCGTCGTTGACCTCGATGACGCGCAGGTGCGGCCCGCGCCACAGTAGCGAGCCGCCATCCTCCAGGCATAGCGGACAGTTCGGGTCGCGAGCGCTCATGCCATCACCTTGCGGTACTGGATGAAGCCGGAGCGGTCCGCGATGCGGTCGTACAACTGCATCGCGGACGCGTTGGTTTCGTGAGTCAGCCAGTACACCCGCGAAGCGTTCGCGGCGGCGGCTTCGGCGTAGACGTGTTCGATCAGCGCGCGGCCCGCGCCCGTGCCGCGCACGTCCGCGTCCACGTACAGGTCCTGCAGGTAGCAGTAGTCGCCCGCCGTCCAGGTGGACCGATGAAAAATCCAGTGCACCATGCCGATGGCGCGACCGCCGCTGTAGGCCAGCGCGGCATGCATGGGTTCGGCGGGGTTCAGCAGGCGCGCCCAGGTGTTGCGGGTTACGGCGTCATCGATGTTGACGCGGTAAAACGCCTGGTAGCCCTTCCACAACGGCAGCCAGACGTCAAAGTCGGCGGCCACGACAGGGCGGATTTCAAGGGTGCTCATTGCGCGGGGTCTCCTGGCGGATTCGGATTCGGATTCAGATTCGGGTTCAGAGTTGATCTTCCATGGCTTGGACGATGTGTCGCAGCACTTGCACGCGAGCGTACCGCTTGTCGTTGGCCGACACCAGATGCCAGGGGGCATGGGCGATGTCCGTGCGCGTCAGCATCTCGTTGGCGGCGGCTGCATAGTCCTTCCATTTTTCGCGATTGCGCCAGTCATCCGGCGTGATCTTGAAGTTCTTGAAGGGCGATTTCTCGCGCTCCTTGAAGCGTTCAAGCTGCACGTCTGCCGTCACCGCCAGCCAGAACTTCAGCACGATCGCGCCGCTTGCCGCCAGTTGTTCCTCGAAGTCGTTGATCTCGCCATAGGCGCGCCGCCACTGCGCGGGCGCGGTCAGCTTTTCCACGCGCTCGACCAGCACGCGGCCATACCAGGACCGGTCAAAGATGGCGACACGGCCGTGGCGTGGCAGGTGACGCCAGAAGCGCCACAGGTAGGGACGCGACAGCTCGTAGCTGTTGGGCGCGGAGACGGGCGTGATGTCGAACTGGCGGGCGTCCAGCGCGTGCGTCACGCGCCGGATGGCGCCGCCCTTGCCGGCGGCGTCCTGGCCTTCGAAGACCAGCACCAGCGAGCGATCCAGGAATTTCCGGGACCGTGCCGCGCGCGCCAGCCGGCCTTGCAACAGGCCAAGCTCGGATTCGTAGTCGTCCTTGTCGATCTTGGCCTCGTAATCCAGCTTGCCCAGGCGGTCGACGATGCGCGCGGGGCGGGAATGCGCCAGGAACGATTGCGGGATGCGCGGCACGCTGCGCTGGCGCATGGCCGCCAGCACGGCCTCGGCCGTGCGTGCCGAACGCATGTTCTCGTCGGCGCTGGGGATGACGACCCAGGGCGCATGCCCGCTGTCCGTGTGGTTCATCACGACTTGGCCGGCGTTGCGGATGCGGTCGTATTTTTTGTAGACCTTCAAGTCCACCGGGCTGACCTGCCACGAGGTTTCGGGGCTGGCCAGCAGGCGCTGTGCGCGTTCCTGCTGGGCATCGGCCGACAGGTGGAACCACAGCTTGACGATCTGCACGCCCTCCATGGCCAGCATCGCTTCAAAGTGGCGGATGGCGGCGGCATGCGCGTCGATGTATTCCTGGTTGGGTTTCTTGCGGGCCGCCTCGATGACCAGCGGCGCATACCAGGACCCGAACACGATGCCGGTGCTGCCCTTGGGCGGCAGGTCTTTCCAGTAGCGCCAGAACGGCGGACGTTCGAGTTCTTCGCCTTCGGGCGGGCCATACGCCAGGGTCTTGATGTGGCGCGGGTCCATCCATTCGTTCAGCAGATTGATCGTGGCGCCTTTGCCGGCGCCGTCGATGCCCGCCACCACCACCAGCAGCGTCTTGTCCGCCTTTTCCAGGCGCTGGTATTGCGCATTGAGCAGGGCGACGCGCAGCCGCGTCTCCAACGATTTGAATTCGTCCTTGGACAGGATGGGGTCGGCTTCGGCTTCTGCGAACATGGGGATCGGTCTGGTCGGCTGTGGATCGACCGATCTTGAGGGATTCGCCCGCGCCGCGCAAGCACGGAACGCGCGACGTGGGGGCCTACAAGCTGTCGACCGGAATCTTCAGATAGCGCACGCCGTTGTCTTCGGGCGGCGGGAAATGGCCCGCCCGGATGTTCACCTGGATAGCGGGAAGAATCAGCGTCGGCATGGACAGGGTGGCGTCGCGCCGCGTGCGCATGGCGACAAAGTCGTCTTCGCTGATGCCGTCGCGGACATGGATATTGGCGTTGCGTTGCTCGGCCACCGATGTCTGCCAATTGGCGTCGCGGCCATTGGGCGGATAGTCGTGGCACATGAAGAGCCGGGTGTCGCCGGGCAGCTTCAGCAGGCGCTGGATCGAACGATAAAGCTCGTGCGCGTTACCGCCCGGGAAATCGCAGCGCGCGGTGCCCACGTCGGGCATGAACATGGTGTCGCCCACGAACGCGGCGTCGCCGATCAGGTAGGCCATGTCGGCCGGCGTGTGGCCCGGCACGTGGATGGCGGTGGCCTCAAGCTTGCCGATCGGGAAGGTTTCACCGTCGGCGAACAGGCGGCCGAACTGCGAGCCGTCAAGCTGGAACTCGGGTTCCAGGTTGAAGATCTGCTTGAACACGCCCTGCACGGTGCGGATGCTTTGCCCGATGGCGATGACGCCGCCCAGCTTGCGCTGCAAGTAGGGCGCGGCGGACAGATGATCGGCGTGGGCGTGGGTTTCCAGCAGCCATTGCGTGTCCAGCCCGTTCTCCCGCACGTAGTCCACCACCCGGTCCGCGCTGGCAGTGTTGCTGCGCCCGGACTTCGGGTCGTAGTCCAGCACGGAATCGATGATGGCGCAGGCGCTGCCGTCATGCACCACGTAGGTAACGGTGGCGGTGACGGCGTCGAAGAAGGCTTGGATATGTGGATTCATGGCGGCCCGTGAATATCAATATATGTATTTAAATAATATTGCTGAATAGTCTATCTGTAAATATAATGATTGCTCGATTTTTTCATTTCCAGCCCACGCCATGAATGCCTCCCTGACCGAATGCGAGCTTGCGACCTTGCGAGAATCCGCCGCCCAGGCCTGCACGCTGTTGAAGGCGCTGGCCAACGAAGATCGCTTGCTGTTGCTGTGCCAATTGGTGCAGAACGAACGCAACGTGGGTGAACTGGAATCCCTGACCGGCATCCGCCAGCCGACCTTGTCCCAGCAATTGGGCGTGTTGCGCGATGAAGGCCTGGTGTCGACGCGCCGCGAGGGCAAGTACGTCTACTACCAGATGGCCAGCTTCGAAGTCAGCCAGGTCATGAAAACGCTATCCAGTTTGTACTGCGGCCGCGCGATGGAGTCACTCACATGAACCCGGACTGGTCTTCCTTTACCCCCGTCACGGCCACGGTTGGCGGCCTGCTGATCGGCGCCGCCGTCGTGCTGCTGATGACGGGCGCGGGCCGCATCGCCGGCATCAGCGGCATTTTGGGTGGCCTGCTGCCGCCGCAACGCGATGGCGTGTGGCGGCTGGCGTTTCTGGTGGGGCTGTGCGCCGCGCCGTGGCTATACACGCTGGGCGCCGCGCTGCCGGCCATTGTGGTCGAAGCCGGCACGCCGCGCCTGATCGTGGCGGGCCTGCTGGTGGGCATCGGCACGCGCTACGCATCTGGCTGCACCAGCGGCCACGGCGTGTGCGGGCTGTCGCGCGGATCGCCGCGTTCGCTGGCCGCCACCGCGCTCTTCATGGCGGCGGGTTTTGCCATGGTCTATGCCACGCGGCATCTGATGGGGGTGTGACATGACTGCGCTGATCGCTTTCGTATCGGGCTTGGTCTTTGGCTTGGGCCTGATCGTGTCCGGCATGGCCAACCCGGCCAAGGTGCTGGGCTTTCTGGATCTGGCGGGCGCATGGGATCCGTCCTTGGCGTTTGTGATGGGGGGCGCGGTGCTGATCACGGCCGCGGGCTTCGCCGTGCTGCGCCGCCGTCGCGCCAGCCTGACCGGTGAGCCGCTGCGCTGGCCCACCGCCACCCGCATCGACCTGCGCCTGGCATTGGGCAGCCTGGCGTTCGGGGCGGGCTGGGGCTTGGCGGGCTTCTGCCCGGGGCCGGCGCTGGTGGCCGCGGCGGCGGGCGTGCCGCAGGCCTTGATCTTCGTGGCCGCCATGCTGGCCGGCATGGCGATCTATTCCGCGCTTGAAGCGTTAAGAAGCCGGTAGGCCACGCTGGCCCGCCGGCTTGCTGAATGGCTGCGCCGTTCCTGCTTGTAAAGCGGCTGCGTCATTCCTGCCCCTGCAACGGCTGCGCCGTTTCTATTCGTAGGTACGCACATCGTCGATGACTTTGCCGTCGTTGGGCAGGCCGTCGGCGTCCACCCATTCGACATCCGCGCGCAGCTTGGTCACGTCGCGTACCGAGTCCGCGATGCGCTTGGACAGATCGTCGCCGCGCACGCGCGATTCCACTTTCAGCACCATGCGGTCCGATCCGGTGGTGCCGCTGATGACCAGCCGCGCCCGCAAAATTTCCGGATGGCGGCGCGCCACGTCCGCCACCTGCGACGGGTGCACGAACATGCCGCGCACCTTGGTGGTTTGATCGGCCCGGCCCATCCAACCCTTGATGCGCGTGTTGGTGCGCCCGCAAGGCGAAATGCCGGGCAAGACCGCCGACAGGTCGCCCGTGCCGAAGCGCACCAGCGGGTAGTCCGGGTTCAAGGTGGTTACGACGACTTCACCGACCTCGCCGTCGGGCACCGGTTCACCGGTGCCGGGGCGCACGATCTCCACGATGATGTCTTCCCCCAGCACCAGCCCTTGGCGGGCGGGCGTTTCGAACGCGATCATGCCCAGGTCGGCGCTGCCATAGGCCTGATAGCCCTCGATGCCGCGCGCCGCCAGCCAGTCGCGCAGTGACGGCGGGAAGGCTTCGCCCGACACCAGTGCGCGCTGCAATGAATCCAGCTTCACGCCCAGTTCGTCCGACTTTTCCAGGATGATCTTCAGAAAGCTGGGCGTGCCCGTGTAGCCGCTGGGCGCCAGGTCCTGAATGGCGCGCACCTGTTGTTCGGTCTGGCCGGTGCCGCCCGGGAACACGGTGCAGCCCACAGCGTGCGCCGCCGTTTCCATCATGGAGCCGGCCGGAGTGAAGTGATACGAAAAGCAGTTGTAGGCCAGTTCGCCGGCGCGAAAGCCCGCGGCGTACAAGGCGCGCGCAAAACGCCAGTAGTCGGCGCGCGCGCTTTCCGGTTCGTAGATGGGGCCGGGCGAGGCGAAGACGCGCATCGCCTCGCCCCAGCCGATGGCGGAGAAGCCGCCGAAGGTCTTGCCGGGGCCGGTGGCGGCGGCGGCGTCGTCGCGGCTGTGCTGCTGGCGTTCCAGCAGTTCATGCTTGCGCAAGACCGGCAGGCGCGCCAGCGCCTCGCGCGACGTGATGGTGGCGGGGTCGACGCCGCGCAGTTGCTCGGCGATGGCCGGCGCGCGGGCTATCGCCCGGGCAATCGCGGCGGGCAAGGCGGCCATCAGCTCGCGCTCGCGTTGCTCGGGCGCTCGGGTTTCCAGGACATCGAAAAACTCGGACATGGGATCGCACCCTCTCGTGTGCCGTACTGCGGTGTCGTTGCCAGCGGCGGCGCGGTGTGTGCCGGCGTTGCCGCTCCAGGGATCAGGCCAGCCAGCGTTTGCGGCGGCGGTAGAACTTGTTTTCGCGAAAGCTCTTGCGTTCGCCACTGGAAATACCCAGGTAGAACTCCTTCACGTCCTCGTTTTGGGCCAGGTCCTGCGCGGCGCCGTCCATCATCACGCGCCCGTTTTCCAGGATGTAGCCGTAGTCGGCATAGCGCAGCGCAATGTTGGTGTTCTGCTCCGCCAACAGGAAGCTCACGCCTTCGCGCTGGTTCAGGTCGCGCACGATTTCGAAGATTTCTTCCACGATCTGCGGCGCCAGCCCCATCGAGGGCTCGTCCAGCAAGATCATGTTGGGGTTGGCCATCAGCGCGCGGCCGATGGCGGTCATCTGCTGTTCGCCGCCCGACGTATAGCCGGACTGGCTGGTGCGGCGTTGCTTCAGGCGCGGGAAGTATTGATAGACACGTTCCAGCGCCGCGGCGGTGTCGGCGCGGTTCATGTTGCGCGTGTAGGCGCCCGTCAGCAGGTTTTCTTCAATGGTCAGGTGGGCAAAGCAGTGCCGCCCTTCCATCACCTGCACGACGCCCCGCTTGACCAGTTCCGAGGGCGACAGCCGTTCGATGCGCTGGCCACGGTATTGGATATGGCCCTTGGTGACGTCGCCGCGTTCGCCCTTGAGCAGGTTCGAAACGGCGCGCAGCGTCGTGGTCTTGCCCGCGCCGTTGGCGCCCAGCAAGGCCACGATCTTGCCTTCCGGCACTTGCAGGGACACGCCCTTGAGTACCAGGATCACGTGGTTGTAGATCACCTCGATGCCGTTCACGTCCAGCAGCACGTTGGGGGCGGCGGCGGTGGGGGCAGCGGTGTTTGCAGCGTGTGTTGCAGCGGTCATGACGATTCCTGCGGCGTGGTGGCGGCCGACGCCCGCCAGGGCGCCGGCCGCCGGTTCACATCAGTTCTCGCAAGTGCGGGGCGTGATGTTCTTTTCCTTGGCGTACTTGGCCGCGGCTTCCTTGACCATCGGGTCCAGGATGGCCTTGTCGGACTGATACCAGTCAGACACCACCTTGAACTTGGCGCCGTCCCACTGCACGATGCGGGCCCAGTCATCACCCATGTGGTTGTTGCACGAGGTCTTGACCGGACGCATGATCTGGCCAAAGCCCAGCTTGTCCAGCTTTTCCTGCGTCAGGTTCAGGTTCTCGAAGCCCCAGCGCACTTGCTCGGGCGTCATGGCCTTGCCCTTGCCGTACTTCTCTTGCGCCGCGCGGATCGCCTCGACTTGCAGCATGGAAATCATCATGCCGCGCGTGTGGGCGATGGTGTCCAGGGTGTTCTTGGCCGTTTTGTCCGAGCCCTGGCCCTTGTCGTAGACGAACTTCTTCAGGTCGTCGTAGACCTTGTCGCTTTCGGCGCCGCTGTTGTGCACGGTGATGGCGTTGTAGCCCTTGGCGACATCACCCAGGTCTTTCACGTCGCCTTCGGAGCCGGCCCACCAGATGGCGTACATCTTGTCGCGCGGGTAGCCGCTGGCCTGCGCTTCGCGGATGGCGGTCGGCGTCATGATGCCGGCGCTCCACAGCAGCACGTAGTTCGGGCGCGCCTGGCGGATTTGCAGCCAGGTGGATTTCTGTTCAACGCCGGGAGCGGTGACCGGATACAGCACCAGCTCGAAGCCTTCCTTGGCGGCGCGCTTTTGCAGCAGCGGGATCGGTTCCTTGCCATACGGCGAGTCGTGGTAGACCAGGGCGATCTTCTTGCCCTTGAGCTTGTCCATGCCGCCTTCTTTCTTGGCGATGTCCTGGATCATCACGTCGGCGGCGGTCCAGTACGTGCCCAGCAGCGGGAAGTTCCACTGGAACACGCTGCCGTCCACCGATTGCGACAGGCCGTAGCCCATTGTTTCGACGGGCACCTTGTCCTGGATGGCCTTGTCGCTGACCGCGAACGTGATGCCGGTGGACTGGGTGTCGAAGCCCGAGGCCCCGGTGCCCTTGCCCTTCAGGCGTTCATAGCATTCCACGCCGCGATCGGTGGCGTAGGACGTTTCACATTCTTCGTACGTGATCTTGACGCCGTTGACGCCACCGTCGCGCTCGTTGACCAGCTTCAGGTAGTCCAGCTTGCCGTCGGCCCAGGGAATGCCCAGCGGCGCGAACGACCCGGTGCGATACACCAGCAACGGAACGAACTGCTCTTCGGCCGCCATTGCCGGCGTGGCTACGGCGCCGACGGCGCCGGCTGCGGCTACCAATGCCGCCGCCAACTTCAGGTTAAGACGCTTCATCTCCATTTACCTCCTGCGTGGTGCTTGGGTCAGTAAACCCTGGGACACCGGGATTGGCCCGGTCTTGAGCCGGGTATTCAGGATGGTCGCCGTGGCGCTTGTGCCGCCCCGACAGCCGTTGATCAATAAGCTCTTATCGCGTGTTGCTTCAGTGCCTCCGAGTGGGCCCGCGGCGGATCCGGCTTTGCCGGTCCCCAGCGGGGCCCCCTTGAGGGGGAAGCGCCAACGGCGCTTCGGGGGTGGGTCACCTTCAATGAGGGAATGGCCAGATGCGGAGCTTTTCCTTGCCGATGCTCCACAGACGCGCCAGTCCATGCGGTTCCGCAATCAGGAAGAACACGATCAGCGCGCCGAACACCATGTGCTCGATGTGCGCGGCGGTGTCCACCGACAGCGGAATGCCGAGTGCGTGCGGAATGTTCGACAGCGCCACCGGCACCAGCACGATGAAGGCCGCGCCGAAGAAGCTGCCGATGATCGAGCCCAGCCCGCCGATGATGACCATGAACAGCAGTTGGAACGAACGGTTCAGGTCAAAGGCCAGCGGTTCCCAGGAACCCAGGTGGATGTAGCCCCACAGCGCGCCTGCCACGCCCACGATGAACGAGCTGACCGCAAACGCCGTCAGCTTCGCGTACATGGGACGGATGCCGATGACCGAGGCCGCCACGTCCATGTCGCGGATGGCCATCCACTGGCGGCCGATCGCGCCGCGCACCAGGTTCTTGGCCAGCAGGCTGAAGACCACCACCAGAATCAGCACGAACAAGTACTTTTCCAGGGCGGACTGCACCGGCAGGCCAAAGGCCGTAAGCGGGGGCACCGACACGCTGCCCGAGGACGAGTAATTGGTGAAGAAGGGAATGCGCAGGAAAGCCCAGTCCACGAAGAACTGCGCGGCCAGCGTGGCCACCGCCAGATAGAGACCCCGGATGCGCAGGCTGGGGATGCCGAAGATCACGCCCACCAGGGTGGCAAAGCACCCGCCCAGCAGAATCTGAAGAAGCAGCGGCATGCCGGGAAAGCGCACGCCGAAGTTCCAGGCCGCATACGCGCCCACCGCCATGAAGGCGCCGGTGCCCAGCGAGATCTGGCCGCAATAGCCAACCAGAATGTTCAAGCCCACCGCCGCAAGCGACAGGATCAGGAACGGAATCAGGATGGCGCGCAGCAGGTAGTCGGAAGACAGCGCCGGCACGGCAATGAACGCCACCGCCAGCAGCAGCCAGATGAAGATGCGGTCCTGGCGAATCGGGAAAATCTGCTGATCCGCCCGGTAGCTGGTTTTGAACTGGCCGTTTTCGCGATAGAACATGTTTTTATCCTAGAGGGCCTGGTGGTTTACACGCGGTCGATGATCTTCTCGCCGAACAGCCCTTGCGGACGGAACAGCAGGAACACCAGCGCCAGCACATAGGCGAACCAGATTTCGATACCGCCGCCCACGAGCGACCCCAGGTAGACCTCGGACAACTTTTCCCCCACGCCAATGATCAGGCCGCCCAGAATGGCGCCCGGCACCGACGTCAAGCCGCCCAGAATCACCACCGGCAACGCGCGCAGCGCCGCGGTGGACAGCGTGAATTGCACGCCGAACTTCGACCCCCAGATAATGCCGGCCACCAGCGCCACCAAGCCCGCCACGCACCACACGATGACCCAGATGCGGTTCAGCGGAATGCCGATGGATTGCGCGGCCTGGTGGTCGTCGGCCACTGCGCGCAGCGCGCGGCCGGTGGACGTGTATTGGAAGAACAGCGCCAGCGTCGCGACCAGCAAGGCCGCGATGACGGCTGCGGTCAGATCTTCCAGGTTGATCAACAACCCACCTTCAAAGACCGAGTCCAGGATCAGCAGCGGATCCTTGGGCATGCCCACGTTGATGGAATACACCGAACTGCCGAACGTGATCTGGCCCAGGCCGTCCAGGAAGTAGCTGATGCCCAGCGTCGCCATCAACAGCGTGGTGGCTTCCTGGTTGACCAGGTGGCGCAGCACGTAGCGTTCGATGGCCACCGCCAGCACGAACATCACCATGGCGCTGACAATGAACGCCAGCACGTTGGCCAGGATCAGGTTGTCAAAGCCGAGCCAGCGCGGAATCCATTCCGAAAAGCGCGCCATGGACAAGGCCGCCACCAGCACCATCGCGCCCTGCGCGAAGTTGAAGACGCCGGAGGCCTTGAAGATCAGTACAAAGCCCAGGCCGATCAGCGCATACATCATGCCGCTCATCAAGCCGCCGAATAAGGTCTCTAGAAAAAATCCCATGTCTGTCCGCCTTAGTGCGACACGCCGAGATAGGCGCGGATGACGTCTTCATTCGCGCGGACTTCGTCCGGGCGGCCATCGCCGATCTTCTTGCCGTAGTCCAGCACCACCACGCGGTCGGAAATATCCATGACCACGCCCATGTCGTGCTCGATCAGCACGATGGTGGTGCCGAATTCGTCATTCACATCCAGGATGAAGCGGCTCATGTCCTGCTTTTCCTCGATGTTCATGCCGGCCATGGGCTCGTCCAGCAGCAACAGGCGCGGTTCCATCGCCAGCGCGCGGCCCAGGTCCACGCGCTTTTGCAGGCCGTAGGGCAGACGGCCCACCGGCGTTTTGCGATAGGCCTGGATTTCCAGGAAGTCGACGATGTTCTCGACGAATTCGCGGTGCTGGGTTTCTTCGCGTTCGGCCGGACCCAGGCGGAACGCCTGCGAGAGCAGGCCGCACTTCATGCGCAGGTTGCGGCCCGTCATGATGTTGTCCAGCACGCTCATGCCTTTGAACAGCGCCAGGTTCTGGAACGTGCGCGCGATGCCCATTTCGGCGGCGCGCCGTGGGTTCATCTTCGAGAAGCGTTCGCCGCGAAATTCGATGCCGCCTTGCTGCGGCGTGTAGACGCCGTTGATGACGTTCAGCATCGAGCTTTTGCCGGCGCCGTTGGGGCCGATGATGGCGCGAATCTCATGCTCTCGCACGTTGAAGGAAATGTCCGTCAGCGCCTTCACGCCGCCGAAAGACAGGGAGATGTTCTGCATGTCCAGCATGACGTCGCCGATACGCTGGTCGCGGTCGTTGTTGCTCATGATCTCTACGCGGCTCGGGCTGTGATGGCGGGGAACGTCTTGACGGGTCGGATCTTCAGGTCGGCCGAGATCTTGCCGGTGCGTCCGTCTTCGAACTTCACTTCGGTTTCGATGAACTGCGACTGCTTGCCGCCGAACAGCGCGTCGATCAGCACGCCGTACTTCTGTGCAATGAACGCGCGGCGCACCTTGCGCGTGCGGGTCAGTTCGTCGTCGTCCGGGTCCAGTTCCTTGTGCAGGATCAGGAAACGGCTGACTTGCGAGGCGCACAGTTTCGGGTCGGTGGCCAGGTCGGCGTTGACCTGCTCCACGCATTCCGCGATCAGTTGGTAGACCTCTTCCTTGGCGGCCAGGTCGGTGTAGCCGGCATACGGCAGGCCCCGGCGCTCGGCCCAGTTGCCCACGGCTTCCAGGTCGATATTGATGAACGCGCAAACGTCGTCGCGGTCGGCGCCAAAGGCCACGGCTTCCTTGATGTGCTGGAAGAACTTGAGCTTGTTCTCGATGTACTTCGGCGCGAACAGGCTGCCGTTGGCCAGCTTGCCGACGTCTTTCGCACGGTCGATGATCTTCAACTGCCCGTCGGTATCCAGGTAGCCCGCATCGCCCGTGTGGAACCAGCCGTCGGCGCTGCGCGCTTCGGCCGTGGCGTCTGGGTTGCGGTAGTACTCCTTGAACAAGCCGGGGCTTTTCACCAGGATCTCACCGTTGTCCGCCACGCGGATTTCAACGCCTGCCACCGGCGGGCCGACGGTATCGTCGCGCACCTTGCCGTCGGGCTGCACGCACACGAACACCGACGTTTCCGTCGAGCCGTACAACTGCTTCAGGTTGATGCCGATGGACCGGTAGAACACGAAGAGGTCCGGGCCGATGGCCTCGCCCGCCGTGTAGGCGACGCGCACGCGGCTCATGCCCAGCGCATTGCGCAAGGGGCCATAGATCAGCGCGTTGCCGATGGCGTAGCGCAGGCGGTCCCAGGCGTTGACGGATTCGCCGTCCAGGATCTTGGTGCCGACACGACGCGCCAGGTTCATGCAGGCGCCGAACAGCTTGCGCTTGATGTAGCCCGCGTCTTCCATGCGGATCATCACGTGCGTCAGCAAGCCTTCCAGCACGCGCGGCGGCGCGAAGTAATAGGTGGGGCCGATGTCGCGCATGTCGATCGCCACGGTGTCGGGCGATTCGGGGTGGTTGACGGTAAATCCCGTGACCAGCAACTGCGTGTACGAAAACATGTTCTGGCCGATCCAGGCGGGCGGCAGATAGGCCAGCACGTCTTCCTGGTCGGTCAGCTTTTCCATGTCGGACACGGCGCGCGCGCGGTCGATCAGTGCATGGTGCGTGAGCACCACGCCCTTGGGCTTGCCGGTGGTGCCCGAGGTATAGAACATGGCGGCCGGGTCGTGCGGCTGCACGGCGGCGATGGCCTGGTCCAGGTATTGGGGATGCTGCGCGGCGTATTGCTGGCCCAACGTCTCCAACTGCTCATAAGACTGCAGCATGGGGTCGGAGTAATGGCGCAGCCCGCGCGGGTCGTCGAACACCACGTGTTTCAAGGCCGGGCATTGCTCGCGCACTTCCAGCATCTTGTCGACCTGTTCCTGGTCTTCCACGACGGCCACGCTGATCTCGGCGTCTTGCAGCACGTAGACCATTTCCTGCGCGACGGCGTCCTGGTAGAGCGGTACGGGAATCGCGCCCAGCGATTGCGCGGCCATCATGGCCATATAGAGGCGCGGGCGGTTCTCGCCGATAACGGCAACGTGCATGCCGGGCCGTATGCCCAGTGACGCGAATCCGTTCGCAACATGGCGCACATGCGCCGCCACCTCGGACCACGTCAGGGTTTGCCAGATTCCCAGATCTTTCTCTCGAATCGCGGGCCGCGACCCACGAACATTGGCATGCGCGAACAGCAGCGCTGGAAAGGTGTCCAGCGCCGCCGGCACCTGTGCGGATGCGGGCGATGAATGTGCCACGTTGTCTCCTCCGGTTTGGGCACACCGTGCCAGGCGCCGCGGGAGCGACTATGGCGAGAAGGGGCTTGACCAGTTGGTTTTAGATTTACGGCAGGACTTAAGGTATAAGGTTGGGTTGCTACCAACTGTCACCATCGCGACATTCAAGGAACTTTTAGGGTATTCCCGATGCAGCTATCCGACTCCCTTCAACTTGCCGCGGCGTGGTTTCGCGTGCTCAACGCCGAGCAGCAATCGCGCGTCGAGCGGGACCTCTCTGTGCAGCAAGTCGTTGCCGGATCGATCATAGAGCGCAAAGGTGAACTCGCACAGGCTTGGATTGGCGTATTGGCCGGTTTGGTCAAGGTGTCGGTCGGCAACGCGGAAGGCAAGGTGGCGTCGTTGACCGGCGTACCCGCTGGCGGCTGGATCGGCGAGGGCTCGCTGCTCAAGCGCGAAGACCGCAAGTACGACATCGTTGCGCTGCGTGATTCCGTCGTGGCGCGGCTGCCGGCGCCCACGTTCGATTGGCTGCTGGACACCAGCATTCCCTTCAACCGCTATTTGCTGCATCAATTGAACGAGCGCGTGGCGCAGTTCATCGGCAAGGCGGAGTACGACCGATTGCTGGACCCTGACGCGCGGGTAGCCCGCTGTCTGGCCGAGCTGTTCAACCCTTTGCTGTATCCCGGCATGGGCATGCGCCTGACCATTACGCAGGAAGAGGTCGGCTATCTGGCCCGGGTGTCGCGCCAGCGCGCCAACCAGGCGTTGCGCAAGCTGGAAGAGGCAGGCCTGCTGAATGTGGAATACGGCGCCGTGCGCGTGCTGAACCTGGATGGCTTGAAACAATACGGGTCGGACCGCAGCACCGTCGACGGCGAGCAAGCGGCCTGAACGCGCGGGGCGCGACATCTTTAAAAAAAACCCTTGACGTTAAATAGTGCGCTATTTAATATTGCACAATGAAATCTCGATCCAAAGCCAAAAGCGCATTCAACCCGCTGCTGCTGGACAGCCAGTTGTGCTTCGCCCTGTACTCGACTTCGCTGGCGATGAACAAGGTGTACCGCAAGCTGTTGCGCGGGCTGGACCTGACGTATCCGCAGTACCTGGTAATGCTGGTGCTGTGGGAAGGCGATGACATCACTGTGACGGATATCGGCGACCGCCTGTTCCTGGACTCGGCTACGCTCACGCCGTTGTTGAAGCGCCTGGAAGCGGCGGGTTTGGTGACGCGCAAGCGCGCCGTGGACGATGAACGCCAGGTGATCGTCGGGCTGACGGAACAGGGTCTAGCGCTGCGAGAGCGCGCCGAAACCGTGCCGCATTCGGTGGCGTCCGCCGCGCAATGCACGCTGGACGAGGCGCAGGGCATGATGAAAGCGCTGCACGCATTGCGGGTCAAGCTGGTCGAAAGTATTTGAAGTGTGGGGTGATGCGTGTCATCATCCGGTCTAATAAGTAGTGCACGATATAGTTGTGCGCTATTTAAATAGCAAAACGGATTTGCAGGTTTGCAAGTCTTCAGTAAACGCCGAAGCGGGAGGGCCCGCCAGGCCTGGCAGTTCAACTTTTATCCTACAAAGGAAACGCACCATGTCTATCGAAAAAGTTCTGTATCGCGCCAATGCCACCGCAACCGGCGGCCGTGAAGGCCGTGGCGTCAGCGATGACGGCAACCTGGACGTCAAGCTGACCACGCCGCGCGAGCTGGGCGGTTCGGGCGCTGCCGGCACCAACCCCGAACAACTGTTCGCCGTCGGTTATTCCGCCTGCTTCCTGGGCGCCATGAAGTTCGTGGGTGGCCGCGACAAGATCGCCATTCCGGCTGACGTGTCGGTGAACGGCATCGTGGGTATCGGCGCCATCCCGACCGGCTTCGGCATCGAAGTCGAACTGAAGATCTCGCTGCCGGGCATGGATCGCGAACAGGCCGAAAAGCTGGTCGCCGCCGCGCACATCGTCTGCCCGTACTCGAACGCCACGCGCGGCAACATCGATGTGACGTTGACGATTGTCTGATCCGCTAAGGTTCGGCCGGTCAGTGTGATCGGGTCACGTTGATTTGCTCACGTTGATCCGGTCGCTTGATGACGAAAGTTGATGGCGAAAGCGCCACCCCTCCTTCACAGGACGGGTGGCGCTTTTTTTTGGGTGGCGTTTTTTATACGCCCTTGAACGCCAGGCTGATGGCCAGCCCGATCATGACCACGGCAATCACGCCATCCAGCACGCGCCAGGCCAAGGTGCTGGAGAAGAACGGCGCGAACAGGCGTGAACCGATGCCCAGCACGGCCAGCCACAACACACTGGCGGTGAAGGCGCCGGCGGCAAACGCCATGCGGGCGTCGTCGAACCCGTGGGCAAGCGAACCCACCACCACCATGTCCAGCCAGAAATGCGGGTTCAGCAGCGTGAAGCCCAGCGCGCCAAGCATCGCGGCACGGCGCGAGGGCGCCACGTCCCGCGCGGCGGCCAGGCCGCCCGTTGCCGACAGGGCACGGCGCGCGGATTGAAGCCCGTACCAGGATAGAAAGGCAACGCCGAACCACAGCACGGCGGTGGTCAGCCAGGGAAACCAGGTGGTCAAGGCTTGCAAGCCCGACACGCTGGCGAAGATGAACACGGCATCAATCAGCGCGCAGATGGCGACCACGCTGAGCAGGTGCGCGCGCATCAAGCCCTGACGCAGGATAAAGGCGCTTTGCGCGCCCACGACCGCGAACAGGCCCAGCCCGGTGGCCGTTCCGCTGGCCCAGGCTGTAAGGAAGAGGGGGGATGTGGCGAACATGATGCAAATACCTGTGACTGCAGCGCCTGTGGCGGCGCTTTGATGTGGGTGCTGAAGCTGCGGTGCGGCGCCGCGCGTGTCGCGCGGGGGGCATTGCGCAGTTCGGCAATTGCGTATTTTCCCTTGCCGTATTAATGAAATACAGCTAATTTTCCTTCACTATATTAAGCAGAACTAATCCATGAAAATTGACCACGGCAACCTGCGAGCGCTGGCCGCGGTAGTGCGCGAAGGCAGCTTTGAGCGGGCCGCGCTGTCCTTGAGCGTGACGCCGTCGGCGGTATCGCAGCGGATCAAGGCGCTGGAAGACCGCATGGGCCGCCTGCTGGTCCAGCGCACGGTACCCGCCGCCGCCACGGTCGACGGCCAGGTGCTGGTGCAACTGGCCGAGCAGACGGCGCTGCTGGAGCACGACGCATTGAATCGGCTGGGTGTGTCCGACGACGACGTGCCGCACGCCAGCATCCCCATCGCGGTCAATCACGACAGCCTGGAAACCTGGTTTGTCGAAGCCGCGTTGCTGTTTTCAACCCGCACGCGCGCCACCTTGGACATGCAGTCCGAAGACCAGGACCACACTGCCGCGCTGTTGCGCAACGGCTCGGTGCTGGGCGCGGTGACGACGCTGGCCGATCCGGTCCAGGGGTGCCGGATCCATTCGCTGGGCAGCATGCGCTACGTGGCCACCTGCACGCCCGACTTCCACAAGCGCTATTTCGCCCAAGGCGTCAACGCGCAGACGCTGGCGCAGGCGCCGGTCTTGGTGTTCAACCGCAAGGACGCCTTGCAGGCACGCTTTGCACACAAGATCTCGGACCCGGCGCCCTGGCAGCCACCCGTCTGGTGGGTGCCGTCCACGCGCGCTTTCGTGCAAGCCACCCTCGGCGGCCTGGGCTGGACCATGAACCCGCTGCCCTTGGTGCAAGAGCACCTTGATGCGGGTCATCTGATGCTGCTTCGGGGCCGCGCCTGGGAAGATGTGCCGCTGTATTGGCAACATTGGCGGGTAAACTCCGAGGCGATGGAAGCCTTGACCGATTCGGTTCTGTCGGCCGCCCGCAGCTTGGTCCGGCGGCGTTAACCCACTAGGAGACACCCCCATGAACATCCGCAAATTCGCATGCATTGCCGCGCTGAGCCTGTGTACGGCCGGTTCGGCGTGGGCGAAGGACTATAAGGTTGGCCAGATCGAAATCGACGATGTCTGGGTGCGCGCGTCGGCGCCGGGCCAGTCCAATGGGGCGGGGTATATGGACATCGATAACGACGCCAAGACCGAAGACCGCCTGCTGTCGGTGTCGTCCGACGCCGCCGAGCGCGTCGAACTGCACACCGTGCTGACCGAGAACGGCGTGTCGAAGATGCGCCAGGTGGAAGGCGGCATCGTGGTGCCGGCCGATGCCGAGGTCAAGCTCAGCCCGGGCGGCTATCACGTCATGTTCATCAAGCTGCGCGCGCCGTTCAAGGATGGCGCCACCGTGCCCGCCACGCTGAAGTTTGAAAAGGCTGGCGAAGTCGCCGTGCAATTCAAGGTCAAGCCGGCGTCGCACAATCCGGGCATGAGCATGAACCACGATCACGGCGCCATGAAGCACTAAGCGTGTGTCATTGACGACGGAATAACAAGAATGGCGGCCTGATGGGCCGCCATTTTTTTTGGGCCGCCACGCTTATGTGACGGCCAGCGCCAGTATCAGTAGAGGCCCTGCTGGCGCATTGCGTCGGCAACCTTGACGAAGCCGGCGATGTTGGCGCCGTCCAGGTAGTTGACGTATTCGCGTTCGCTGTGGCCGTGGCGCACGCAGTTTTCGTGGATGTCGCGCATGATGGCGTGCAGGCGCGCGTCCACCTCTTCGCGGGTCCACGACAGGCGCGCGGAGTTTTGCGCCATTTCCAGGCCCGACACCGCCACACCGCCCGCATTGCTGGCCTTGCCCGGCGCGTACAGGACGCGCGCGGCGATGAATGCCTTGGCGGCATCCAGCGTAGCCGGCATGTTGGCGCCTTCAGCCACGCACAGCACGCCATTCTTGATCAGCGTTTGCGCGTCGGCCAGTTCCAGTTCGTTCTGGGTGGCGCAGGGCAGGGCCACGTCCACCGGCACATGCCACGGGCGCTTGCCCGCTTCGTACTTCAGGCCAAATTGCTGGGCATAGGTATCCAGGCGGCCGCGCAGGTCGTTCTTGATGTGCATCAGCGCCACCAGCTTTTCGTGCGTGAAGCCGGCGTCGTCCACCACGGTGCCGTTGGAATCCGACACGGTCACCACCTTGGCTCCCAGCGACATGGCTTTTTCGATGGCGTACTGCGCCACATTGCCCGACCCGGACACGGACACGCGCAGGCCGTCGAACGACTTGCCCACCCGCTTGAGCATTTCTTCGGCGAAGTACACGGTGCCGTAGCCCGTGGCTTCGGGGCGGATCAGGCTGCCGCCAAAGGTCAGGCCCTTGCCGGTGAAGACGCTGGCGGTCGAGTTGGACAGTTTTTTCATCATGCCGGCCATGAAGCCGACTTCACGCGCGCCCACGCCGATGTCGCCGGCCGGCACGTCGGTGTCGGGCCCCAGGTGGCGATACAGCTCAATCATCAATGCCTGGCAGAAGCGCATGACTTCGGCGTCGGACTTGCCCTTGGGGTCGAAGTCGGACCCGCCCTTGCCGCCGCCCATGGGCAGCGTCGTCAGCGAATTCTTCAGCGTCTGTTCAAACGCCAGGAACTTGAGGATGGACAGGTTCACCGACGGGTGAAAGCGCATGCCGCCCTTGAACGGGCCGATGGCCGAGCTGTGCTGGATGCGGAACGCGCGGTTCACCTGGGCCTGGCCCTGGTCATCGGTCCAGCACACGCGGAACTGGATGACCCGCTCCGGCTCAACCAGGCGCTCAAGCAGGGCGTGGTCGGCGTAGTGAGGGTGCTTTTCGATGAAAGGCCACAGGCTATGCATGACCTCCTGGACGGCTTGCATGAACTCGGGCTGCTGCGGGTCGCGCGCGGCGACGCCACGCAGGAAGTCGTCCAGACTCTGCACTTTCAACATGATTTCCTCGGGGGTGCTACGAATGGGTGCGTTCTGCGCCATTGTGGGGCGCGGATTAATTATTCTGGTGCATAAACAGCACCGTCATGGTGCGCAAGTGTATGGGAAATTTGTTGCCCTGCGCAAAGGTGCGAGAACGTCTTAGTGCGTTGAAAAGAAAGCGTATTTTCTTTTCATAAAATGGGGACGCATGTATAGAGAATTGCGGCCTTGGTGCGGGAAAATGGCCAGAATTTCAGGGCAGGCGTTGATTTCGCTGGGGATTTTAATGTGTCCCCGTTTTGTGGCAATTAAGGCGGAGAGCTGGAATCGCCCTTAGACCCCGCAAACAAAGGGGTTTGCCGCCAAGTCACGGGTTGGTAACCGCCTCACGGATAAGCTATACGTCCCTGATTATTTTTTTGATCGGAACGTGATGTCTGGCGCCCGTGGCGCCGGTCGACATCGGCGGACGCGCCGCGCGCGCCCGCTTTCACCTATCAAAGCGTGGTGTCGTAATCGATCGTCAACGGCGCGTGGTCGGAAAAGCGCTCGTCCTTGTAGATGGCCACGTTGCGCGCGCGGGCGGCAATGCCGGGCGTGGCGATCTGGTAATCGATCCGCCACCCGACGTTCTTGGCCCAGGCCTGGCCACGGTTGCTCCACCAGGTGTACTGGTCGGGGCGGTCATCGATGGTACGGAACACGTCCACGAAGCCGCGCTTGTCGAAGACATCGGTTAGCCACGCGCGCTCTTCGGGCAGGAAACCCGAATTCTTCATGTTGCCCTTCCAGTTCTTCAGGTCGATTTCCTTGTGCGCGATGTTCCAGTCGCCGCAGATGACGAACTCGCGGCCGGTGGTTTTGTGCTCGTGCATCAGGGCGTCGATCCAGGGAGCGAAGCGGTCCAGGAATCGGTACTTGGCCTGTTGGCGTTCGTCGCCGCTGGAGCCCGAGGGCAGGTAGGCGCTGACCACCGACAGGTTCTTCCAGTCGGCGCGGATGATGCGGCCCTCGGGGTCGAATTCTTCGCAGCCCAGGCCGATGTTCACGCGCTCGGCGGCGTTGCGCAGGTAGATGCCCACGCCGCTGTAGCCCTTTTTCACCGCGTGGTGGAAGTGGCCGGTATAGCCAGGCGGATGACGCAGGTCGTCAGTCAGGTCCGACTCGGCGATCTTGATTTCCTGAAGGCAAAGTATGTCCGCCGCATGCTTTTCCATCCAGGGTTGCAGGCCCTTGCGGAAAGCGGACCGGATGCCGTTGAGATTGATCGACGTGATGCGCAGCAAAGCGAAACTCCTGTAAAGCGGCCCGGGGGCCGGAACAATGCCAGGAATTTAACCGACTCGGCGCCGTGGGCAGGGAATAGCCCCGACAACGGATAAAATGCGGGGGTTTGCCATTCACCGGACCCACTCGCATGCCCGCCGCCACTCCTGCCACCCCGTCTTCCGCCACGCCTCAAGAATTCGTCCGCTTCGCCCTTGATGAAGGCGTGCTGCGCTTTGGCAGCTTCAAGGTCAAATCGGGTCGGATCAGCCCGTACTTCTTCAATGCCGGCCTGTTCAACAGCGGCCGCGCGGTCGGCAAGCTGGCGCAGTTCTATGCCCAGGCGTTGCTGGATTCCGGCGTGCAGTTCGACATGCTGTTCGGCCCGGCGTACAAGGGAATTCCGCTGGCAACCGCAACGGCGGTGGCGCTGGCAGGGCACCCGGCGATGGGCGGCCGCAACGACGTGCCGTTCGCCTACAACCGCAAGGAAGCCAAGGACCACGGCGAAGGCGGCACCCTGGTCGGCGCGCCGCTCAAGGGCAAGGTCGTCATCATCGACGACGTGATCACGGCGGGCACGTCAGTGCGCGAATCGGTGGAAATCATCCGCAACGCGGGCGCCGAACCGGCCGCCGTGCTGATCGCCCTGGACCGCATGGAACGCGCCGGCCCGGATGACGCGCTGTCCCCCCATTCCGCCGTGCAGGACGTGGCCAAGACGTACGGCATTCCGGTGGTGGCGATTGCATCGCTGTCGGACATCATGGCCCTGCTGCAAGACGACGCCTCTTTCGCGGAAAACCGCGATGCGGTACAGGCGTATCGGACGAAGTACGGGGTGAAGTAAGCGGTTTGGATGGGCACCGGGCCGCTGCCCCGCGCCCGGTCATCCATAGCGCGCCACGGGCTCGGCGACGGTTTTCATCGCTGGTCCTCGGTTACCCAGGCGCGGAGTTGTTCGTCCGAGATGCCTCGGTTTAAGGCGAAGCCCCGCAACGCCAGGATCGCGTCGTACATGTCTTCGGTCATATCAGGATTCGCCGGGCGAATGTAGGCGCGTGCCTTGCCGTCCTTCACGATGACGATGCGCGCACCGTTCTGTGCAGCCACGATCAACGTCTCAAGCTGTTTTGCAACCGCTTCCTGCGGCACTTCGATGTAGTCAGACATTGGGGATCTCCGATCAAGAATTGGCCATCCCCATTCTTGGCAAAAGAAAAGGCCGCGGCAATGTGCCGCGGCCTTTTGTCGGACTGATCCCTGTCTTGGCTATCAGCCGCCCAGCTTTTCCTTGAGCAGGTCGTTCACTTGCTGCGGGTTGGCCTTGCCGCGTGCGGCTTTCATGATCTGGCCCACCAGTGAATTGAACGCCTTTTGCTTGCCGGCCCGGTACTCTTCGACGATGGCCGGGTTGGCGGCCAGCACGTCGTCGATCATGGCGCCGATGGCGCCCGTGTCGCTGATCTGCTTCAGGCCGCGTGCGTCGATGATGGCGTCGGCGTCGCCGCCGTTTTCACCGGCCCACATGGCGCCGAAGACTTCGCGGGCGATCTTGTTGGAGATCGTGCCGTCGATGATGCGGCTGATCAGAGCCGCCAGCGCGGGTGCCTGCACGGGCGAATCGGCGATGCTCTTTTCGTCCTTGTTCAAGGCGGCGGAGACTTCGCCCATGACCCAGTTCGCGGCCAGCTTGGCCTGGCCCGCCGGCAGTGCGTTGGCCACGGCCTGGAAGTAGGCGGCCAGATCGCGGCTGACCGTCAGTTGGGCGGCATCGTAGGCGGGCAGGCCGTATTCCGATTCGAAGCGGGCGCGTTGCGCGGCCGGCAGTTCGGGCATGGCGGCGCGCACTTCATCGACCCATGCGCTGGAGATCACCAGCGTGGGCAGGTCGGGGTCGGGGAAGTAGCGGTAGTCGTGCGCGTCTTCCTTGCTGCGCATGCTGCGGGTTTCGTCGCGGTCGGCATCGTACAGGCGGGTTTCCTGCACGACCGTGCCGCCGTCTTCGATCAGTTCGATCTGGCGGCGCGCTTCGTAGACGATGGCGCGTTCCAGGAAGCGGAACGAGTTGACGTTCTTGATTTCGGTGCGGGTGCCGAATTCTTTTTGGCCGACCGGGCGCACGGACACGTTGGCGTCGCAGCGGAACGAGCCTTCCTGCATGTTGCCGTCGCAAATGCCCAGCCACACGACCAGGCTGTGCAGCGCGCGGGCGTAGGCCACGGCTTCGGCGGCCGAGCGCATTTCGGGCTCGGTCACGATTTCCAGCAGCGGGGTGCCGGCGCGGTTCAGGTCGATGCCGCTGGCGGGCGAGCCGTTGGCCAGCGTGAAGTCGTCGTGCAGCGATTTGCCGGCGTCTTCTTCCAGGTGGGCACGCGTCAGGTTGACGGTTTTTTCTTCTTCGCCGACAAAGAACGACAGCGTTCCACCCACCACGACGGGCAGTTCGTACTGGCTGATCTGATAGCCCTTGGGCAGGTCGGGGTAGAAGTAGTTCTTGCGCGCAAAGACCGAGCGCGGCGCGATGGTCGCGCCCACGGCCAGCCCAAAGCGGATGGCGCGTTCAGCCGCGCCCCGGTTCATGACGGGCAGGCTGCCCGGCAAGGCCAGATCCACTTCATTGGCATGCGTGTTGGGCGCCGCGCCGAATTGCGTGCTGCTGCCCGAAAAAATCTTGGAGTCGGTGGAAAGCTGGGTGTGCGTTTCCAGGCCGATGACGATTTCCCAGTTCATTATCTGTAGTTCCAATCAGTAGTGCCGCGGCTGCGGCGCCGGGCCGCCCGAAACGCCGGCAGTCCCCAGGGGGGACCTCGGACGTAAGGGGCGTGGGGGCATCATCACAGCGGGGACCGCTTGTGCCAGTCCGAGACTTGTTGGTAGCGGTCGGCGATGGCCAGGAGCCTGCCTTCATCGAAGTAGTTGCCGATGATCTGCAGGCCGACCGGACGCTTGCCGTTGTCGCCGCCAAAGCCGCAGGGGATCGACATTGCGGGCAAACCGGCCAGGCTCACGCCCAACGTGTAGACGTCGGCCAGCCAGTCGGCGGTGGGGTCGTCGCGGTTGTCGCCGATGTTCTTGGCGACCGACGGCGTGACCGGGCCCATGATGACGTCGCACTGGTCGGCGTAGGCGCGCTGGAAATCTTGCGCGATCAGACGGCGCAGGCGCTGTGCCTGCAAATAATAGGCGTCGTAGTAACCGTGGGACAGCACGTACGTGCCGATCAGGATGCGGCGCTTGACCTCGTCGCCGAAGCCTTCGGCGCGCGAGCGGCTGATCATCTCGTTCAAATCGCCGTATTGCTTGGTGCGGTGGCCGTAGCGCACGCCGTCATAGCGGGCCAGGTTGCTGGACGCTTCCGCCGGGGCAATGACGTAGTACGCCGGGATGGCCAGTTCCGTGCGGGGCAGGGAGACCGGCACGCGCACGGCGCCCAGCGCTTCGAACTGGGCCAGCGCGGCTTCCACCGCGGCGGCCACATCGGCCGCCAGGCCGGCGCCGAAATATTCTTCGGGCACGCCGATGCGCAGGCCCTTCAGGGGCTGGCTGCCGGCAGCGTCGAACTTTCCTTGCGCGGCGTCGAAGTCGCGGCGGACGCGGCCGGGCTCGTTCACGGCGGCATCGCACTTTTCAAGGCTGGTGGCGTCGCGCGGATCAAAGCCGCTGATGACGTCCAGCAGTTCAAGCAGGTCGCGGCTGCTTTGCGCCAACGGGCCTGCCTGGTCCAGGCTGGATCCGAAAGCCACCATGCCATAGCGCGACACGGTGCCGTAGGTGGGCTTGATGCCGCTGACGCCGCACAGCGCGGCGGGCTGGCGCACCGAACCGCCGGTGTCGGTGCCGGTGGCGGCGGCCACCAGGCGCGCGGCCACCGCGGCGGCCGAGCCACCCGACGACCCGCCCGGAACGGCGGCGTGGTCCCAGGGGTTCTTCACGACGCCGTAGGCGGAATTCTCGTTGCCGGAGCCCATGGCGAATTCGTCGCAGTTGAGCTTGCCGATGGACACGGCGCCCGCCAAGCCCAGGCGCTCGACAACGGTGGCGTCGAACGGGCTGACGTAGCCGTCCAGCATCTTGCTGCCGGCGGTGGTGCGCCAGCCGCGGGTCACGAAAGCGTCTTTGTGGGCGATGGGCACGCCGGCCAAGGGGCCGGCCGAACCGTCGGCCAGGGCGGCGTCGGCGGCGCGGGCCTGGGCCAGCGTCAATTCAGCGTCAATATGTAAAAAGCAATTCAGGCCGCTGGCCGCATCGGCGGCCGCCAAGGCGCTTTGCGCCAGTTCGACGGCGCTGACCTGGCGTTGGGCGAGGGCCGCGCGCAAGGCGGCGATCCCCTCGAATTGGGTATGCAAGGCAGGTTTTGTCATGGCTTAGTCGAGGACTTTAGGAACCAGGAACAAGCCTTCCTGGGCGTCGGGGGCATTGGCCAGCAGCGCCTGGCGGCGGGCCTCGGAGCTGGCCTCCGTCACGGCGTCTTCACGCAGGCGCAGCACAATGTCCTCATGGGCGGACAGGGGGTGGGCCAGCGGTTCGACGCCTTGGGTGTCGACGGACTGAAGCCGTTCTATCAAGTGGAGAATGCCGTTAAGCTCCGCCTGCGCAAGTGTGCGCTGGTCGGGGGTCAATTCGATTCTGGCCAGCCGGGCAATGCGGGCCACATCTGTGTCATTAAGCGCCATAGGGATTGCAAAATCGATAAGCGAAGGCCGAAGGGCGGGACTGGGCAGTATGCATGCGCCGAACCCGTTACAAAGCTTGAATAGCCTGCATTTATGCGCTATTTCCGGTGAAATTATAAGTTATGATTCACGGTTTAATCGCCGTGATGACAGGCGGACCCGACCTTTTTCGGGCCATACGCCCCCCGGCATGAACCCAATTCCCCCCAGAATTTAGCTGAGCTCCCATGTTCGGATTCCTGCGCAGTTATTTTTCCAGCGATATGGCGATCGACCTCGGTACCGCCAATACGCTGATTTACGTCCGCGGCAAGGGCATCGTGCTCGATGAGCCCTCCGTGGTCGCAATCCGTCATGAAGGCGGGCCTCACGGCAAAAAGATCATCCAGGCCGTCGGCCACGAAGCCAAGCAGATGCTCGGCCGAGTTCCCGGCAATATTGAGGCCATCCGGCCCATGAAGGACGGCGTTATCGCCGACTTCACGGTCACCGAACAGATGCTCAAGCAGTTCATTCGCATGGTGCACCCCCGCAACATGCTGGCGCCCAGCCCGCGGATCATCGTCTGCGTGCCTTGCGGCTCCACCCAGGTTGAACGCCGCGCCATCCGCGAATCGGCCTTGGGCGCGGGCGCGTCCCACGTCTTCCTGATCGAAGAACCCATGGCCGCGGCCATCGGCGCCGGCCTGGCCGTGTCCGACGCCAGCGGCTCCATGGTCGTCGACATCGGCGGTGGCACCACGGAAGTGGCGGTCATCTCGCTGGGCGGCATGGTCTACAAGGGTTCCGTGCGCGTCGGCGGCGACAAGTTCGACGAGGCCATCGTCAACTACATCCGCCGCAACTACGGCATGCTGATCGGCGAACCCACGGCTGAATTGATCAAGAAGGAAATCGGCTCGGCATTCCCGGGTTCCGAAGTCCGCGAGATCGAAGTCAAGGGCCGCAATCTGGCCGAAGGCGTGCCGCGCAGCTTCACGGTCTCGTCCAACGAGATCCTGGAATCGCTGACCGATCCGCTGAACCAGATCGTCTCCGCCGTAAAGATCGCACTGGAACAAACCCCGCCGGAACTCGGCGCCGACATCACCGACAAGGGCATCGCCCTGACCGGTGGCGGCGCGCTGCTGCGCGATCTTGATCGCCTGCTGCAGGAAGAAACCGGCCTGCCCGTCGTGGTGGCCGACGACCCCCTGACCTGCGTCGTGCGTGGTTGCGGCGAGGCGCTGGAACACCTTGAGAAACTGGGCGCCATCTTCATCAACGACTAATACCGCCCGCCAGCCCGGAGCCCCGCTTTTTTCCGGCTCCGGCCGCTGCGGGGGCTACGGACGCGGGCGTCCGGGCTGAGATTCATGCAACGACAAGGGACCCCCCCCCTATTCAGGCGCGGCCCACCTGCGGAGGTGCGGCTGGTCGTTCTGGTCGTCCTTGCTTTGGTTCTGATCATCATGGATTCGCAATGGCGCATGCTGGAACCGGCGCGCCGTACGATTGCCGTGGCGCTGTACCCGTTCCAGCGCGCCGTCATGGCGCCGCGCGATCTGGTCCAGCAGGTCAACGAGTGGGTCAACGCGGCCAACCTCATCCGCAGTGAAAACGAAGCCTTGCAGCGCCAGCGCATCGAGCTGGCGCAAGTGGCGTCGCACGCCGCGCAACTGGCCGCCGAAAACGCGCAATTGCGCCGCCTGCTGGGTGTGACCGATACCGTGGCGCAATCGGCCGTGGTGGTCGAAGTCATGTACGAACCCACCAACGCGTTCACGCAACGGCTGGTGTTCAACAAGGGCAGCAAGGCGGGCTTGGCGCCGGGCATGCCGGTTATCGACGAAGGCGGCGTGGTCGGCCAGATCGTGCGCGTGACGCCGATGACGGCCGAAGCCGCCCTGGTTACCGATGAGCAAGTGTCCATTCCCGTGCAATTGCTGCGCAACGGCCTGCGCCTGATCGCGTTCGGGGGCAATTCGCCCGGCAAGATGGAAGTTCGTTACCTTGCCGCCAATGCCGACATCAAGGAAGGCGATACTATCGTCACCAGCGGCGTCGGCGGTCTGTTTCCCGCCGGCCTGCCCGTGGCCAAAGTGACTTCGGTCGAACGCGACACCGCTTCCGGTTTCGCCCGCGCCGTATGTGAACCGCTGGCCCACCCCGAACGCTATCGCCACTTCCTGGTCTTGCAGGTGGATGTGGCCCGCGCCGAGTCCAACCGTCAGGAGGTCGATTCCGGTGGATCGGACTAATCAATCGCAACCCAGGCGCCGTCTGGGCACGCCCAGCAACGTACACCCCGACCGCCTTTCCGGGCCGGCACACGGCGTGTTTGTCTGGGGGACAGTGCTGCTGGTGTGGCTGGTGTCGTTGCTGCCTTGGCGGTTGTGGCAGGGCGCGCCCGATGTGCTGCTGCTGATCATCGCCTTCTGGTGCGTGCACGAACCGCGCCGCGTCGGTCTCTTCACCGCGTTCTTCTTCGGCTTGCTGATGGACGTGCACGACGCAGGCCTGCTGGGCGAACATGCCTTGTCCTACACCCTGGTCGCCTATGGCGCCGTGGTGCTGCATCGCCGGCTGCAACGGTTCGATCTCTGGAGCCAGGCGATGCACATGCTGCCCGTGTTCTTCGTCGCCCGTTTCCTGACGCAGATCATCCACGCCTGGCTGGCGGGAAAGTGGCCGGGCTGGGACTGGTGCATCAGCGTGGCCATCACGGCCGCCTTGTGGCCGTTGGCGGGCTGGGTCCTGCATCTGCCGCAGCGTGGCGCCGACGACGCTGAATCCTCCTCCGCCTGATGGCGGCGATGCCTGATGTTTGAATTCAAGAAAACCGGCCAGCAGCAAAAGCAGCGCTTCCGCCTGCGTGCCTGGGTGGGCGGCGTGTTCGCCCTGGTGTGCTTCGGCGTGCTGATCGGCCGGTTCTGGTATTTGCAGGTCGACCGTTACGAAGGCCTGTCCGAACGCGCGGACCGCAACCGTATCGCGGTGGTGCCGATTCCGCCTCGGCGCGGCGAGATCCTGGACCGCAACGGCGAAGTCCTGGCGCGCAACTACCGCACCTACACGCTGGAAGTGGTGCCGGCCCATGCCGGCAACATGAACGAGCTGTTCGAGCGCCTGACCGAAGTCGTCTACATCAGCCCGGCGGATCAACGCCGCTTCAAGCGACGCGCGGCGGAATCCAGCCGTTACGCCAGCCTGCTCTTGCGCAACAACCTGAATGACACCGAGGCGGCCTGGTTCGCCGCGCACGCTTTCCAGTTTCCGGGTGTGGAATTGCGGGCGCGCTGGGTGCGCGAATATCCGCAAGGCGTGTCGGCCGCGCACGTGGTCGGCTATATCGGCCGCATCGCCGAAGGCGACAACGAAGAGCTCGAGCGTGCCGGCCAGTTGGGCAACTACCGTGGCACCGACGTCATCGGCAAGAAAGGCATCGAAAAGACCTGGGAAGAGCAACTGCATGGCCGCACCGGCCTGGAAGAGGTCGAAGTCACCGCCGGCGGCCGCCCCATGCGCACGCTGCGGCGGATTGATCCGGTGCCGGGGTCGGACATCATGCTGTCCATCGACCTGGGCCTGCAGAAGGTAGCCGAAGAAGCCTTCGGGACGCAGCGCGGCGCGCTGGTCGCCATTGACCCGGACACGGGCGAAGTGCTGGCCTTTGTGTCGCAGCCCTCATTCGATCCCAACCTGTTCGTGGACGGCATTGATGTCGATAACTGGCGCATGCTTAACGAATCGCCGGACCATCCGCTGATCAACCGCCCGCTTTACGGCACCTACCCCATCGGCTCTACCTACAAGCCGTTCGTGGGCCTGGCGGCCCTGGAACTCGGCAAGCGCCGCGCAACGGACCGTATCTCGGACCCCGGCTACTACGAATTCGGCGGACAGAAGTTTCGTAACGCGGGCGGCGCGGCCTACGGCATGACGGATATGCACAAGGCCATCGTGGTGTCGTCCGACACCTACTTTTATTCGCTTGGCCCCGAGATCGGCGTCAACGCCTTGCATGATTTCACCAAGCAGTTCGGCTTTGGCCAGATCACCGGCATCGACCTGGAAGGCGAGAAGCGTGGCGTGTTGCCGTCCACCGACTGGAAGCGCGCGGCCTACAAGGACAAGGACCGCCAGCGCTGGTACGCGGGCGAAACCATTTCGGTGGCCGTGGGCCAGGGCTACAACTCATTTACTTTGTTGCAACTGGCGCAGGGCACCTCGACCTTGGCCAACAATGGCCTGTTCCGCCGCCCGCACCTGGTGCACGCGGTGCGCGACTCGCGCACCGGCGTCGCCAAGCCCACCGTGTCCGTGCCCGACTACCGCATCCCGCTCAAGCAGGCCAACGTGGATGTGATCAAGAACGCCATGGCTGACGTGGTGCGCTCCGGCACGGCGCGCCGCGCGTTCGCCAACACGCCTTACCAGGCCGCCGGCAAAACCGGCACCGCCCAGGTGTTCAGCCTGCGCGGCGGCCATTACCGCGCCAGCGCCATCGACGAACGTCTGCGCGACCACGCGCTGTTCATGGGCTTCGCGCCGCTGGAGCACCCTCGCATTGCCGTGTCCCTGATTGTCGAGAACGCCGGCTGGGGCGCCAGCGTGGCCGCGCCGGTGGCGCGCAAGGTCTTCGACTATTGGCTCGCCAAAGACCGCCAGGACCGCATCGTGAGGCCCGATCGCGGCGACCCCCTGGCGTCCGTCGAAACCATTACCGACGAAGTGGTGCGCCAACAATGAAACGCCTTGGCCTCATCCTGCTGCGCATTTTCACGGCGTTCGACTGGCCGCTGCTGGCCATCCTGCTGATGTTCGCGGCGCTGGGCCTGACCGTCATGCATTCGGCGGTGGGTGGCACCGATTGGCGTTTCGCCGAGCAATCGCGCAACTTCATCATCGCGTTTTTTGCGATGTGGACCATGGCGCTGATTCCGCCCAAGTGGCTGATGAAGCTGGCCTTGCCGTTTTACGTGGTGGGCGTGGTGTTGCTGCTGGGTGTGGAGTTCTTTGGCGAAACCAGCAAGGGCGCGACGCGGTGGCTGGATTTGGGCGTGACCCGGATCCAACCGTCCGAGATGATGAAGATTGCCGTGCCGATGATGCTGGCCTGGTATTTCCAGCGCCACGAAGGCGCCGTGCGCATCCGCGATTTCCTGGCCGCCGCCGCGATGCTGGCCGCGCCTTTCGGGTTGATCGTGTTGCAGCCTGACCTGGGCACGGCGCTGCTGGTGTTCGGCGCCGGCTTTTTCGTGATCTATTTCGCGGGCCTGTCGTTCAAGCTGTTGGTACCGGTCATGCTGGCTGGCATCATCGGCATCGGCACGCTGGTGTACTACGAAGACCAGCTTTGCGAACCAGACGTGAACTGGGTCGTGCTGCACGACTACCAGAAGCACCGCGTCTGCACGCTGCTGAACCCCAGCTCCGACCCCTTGGGCAAGGGCTTCCACACGATTCAATCGATGATCGCGGTGGGATCGGGCGGCGTGTACGGCAAGGGCTACATGAAGGGCACGCAGACCCATCTGGACTTTATTCCCGAACGCACCACCGACTTCATCTTCGCCGTCTACGCCGAGGAATTCGGCCTGTACGGCGGCATTGCGATCTTGGTGCTGTACGGCCTGATGATGGCGCGCGGCCTGACGATCGCGTCCCGCGCATCATCGCAGTTCGGCCGGCTACTGGCCGGCGCGCTGACGATGATGCTGTTCATATACGTGTTCGTGAACGTCGGGATGGTGACGGGCATCCTGCCGGTTGTCGGCGTACCCTTGCCATTCATGAGTTACGGCGGGACCGCGCTATTCACGATGGGCATCGCGTTCGGCATCATGATGAGCATCAGCCGACACCGATCCACCAAAACCTGACACCGCGCGCCGCGCGGTGGAAGGCGCGGGATGGCGCGGGATGGCGTAGGATGGGTGCAGCGCGCCACCCCCTACCCAAAAACGCCATCCTCCGTCGCGCGAAACCCATCATCTCCGCAAGCACGATCCCCCCTCAAGGCAACGCCTCAGGCACCCCCAAATCCGTCGCCAGCTTCGTCAGCCCGTCCCAGATCCGGCTGTCGAACTCGACCGAATCCGCATTCACCGCCCGATTCCGGGCTTCGTATTCCCCCGGATACTGCACGCTTTCCACACCCGGTTGCGGCTTGCAGGCGTGCAAATAATCGATGAACGCACCCACTTCCATCGAGCGCCAGTCCGTATTGAAGTCCACCTGCGGATCCAGCAGCAGCGCGAACATATTGTTCGTCGCCACGCCGTTGCGCGGGTGTTCGGGCTGGATCGTGCCGCCGCCTGACAACACACCCGCCAGCAGTTCGGCCACCAGGCCCAGCGCGTAGCCCTTGTGGCCGCCAAAGGGCAGCAGGGCGCCCGGCGGGTCGGCGAACAGCGCGCCGGGGTCCGTCGTGGGGTTGCCGTCCGCGTCGATCAGCGACCCGGGCGGTGCCTGTTCGCCCTTGGCCGCCAGCACCCGCGCCTTGTTCACGGCGATGGAACTCGTCGCCATGTCCACGATGAAGGGCGCGCGCCCACCGGGCAGCGGCCCGGCAAAGCACAGCGGGTTGGTGGTCAGGCAGGCTTGCGCGCCGCCAAACGGCGCCACGGTGGGCGCGCGGTTGATCACGTTGGTGAACGCCAGCAGGATCAGGCCCTTGGCCGCCACCATTTCGCCAAAGTGGCCCATGCGGCCCAGGTGATGGCTGTGGCGCAGGGTCACGATGCACTGCCCGTGTTCCTGCGTGCGTTCGATGGCTTTTTCGATGACGACCTTGCCCACATATTGGCCCAGGCCGTGGTGGCCGTCATAGGCCAGCATGGCGCCGCGGTCATTGACCAGTTCAGGGCGCCCATCCGCCTGCGCCAGTCCCTGGGACAGCACGCGGCGATAGTTGGTCAGGATCGACAGGCCGTGGCTGGTGTAGCCGACCCGGTCGGACTCCACCAGGTGTTCGGCCACGTCGCGCGCGATGTCTTCCGGCACGCCTTGTGCCATCAGCACGCGGCGGCCGTATTCATTGGCTTGGGCTAACGAGAGTTTCATGACGCGTTCTCCTTACAGCCAGCCGAGCCAGCGCCAGTAGGTCATGCCCATCAGCAGCATCAGCAGGTAGCCAACGATGGTGACGATGATGCCGACTTTCGCGAACTGCTTGGCGTTGAAGGTTTCCGTGCCCAGGCACACCATGTTCTGCGGTGCGTTGATCGGCAGGATGAAGCCGTAGCTGACGACAAAGCCCAGCAGCATCGTCATGCCCAGGCGGCTGAAATCGCCGGGCAGCGTGGCCAGCACCGAGATCAGGATGGGCAGCATGGCCGAGGTCAGCGCGGTGGCGCTGGCAAAGCCCAGGTGGATGATGATCAGGAAGGCGGCCAGCACGGCGAAGATGGCCAGCGGCCCAAGATGGTCCAGCCCGGTGTGCGCAACCACCTGGTTGCCCAGCCATTGGCCGGCTTGTGTGGTCAGCAGGGCAGTGCCCAGGCTGATACCCACGCCGAACACAATCACGGTGCCCCATGGAATGCGCGACTGCACGTCTTTCCACGTCATCACGCCAAAGCGCGGCAGCAGCAGCAAGACCAGGCCGAAGTAGGTGGTCGACGTCGTGTCGAACTTGTGCAGCTTGCCTTCGGTTGCCCAGAACAGCAGCAGCATCAGCGACACACCCATCAGGCGCTTTTGCGCGCCCGTCATCGGGCCCAGTTCAATCAGCGACTTTTCGACCGCTTCCTTGCCCCCGGCGATGCTGTCGCTTTCCGGCGGCAGCAGCTTCAGCACCACGACGATCAGCACTGCCGACATGATCAGCGACCACGGGGCGCCGGCGATCAGCCAGTCCGACCACGCGACGCGCTCGCCCAGCATCTTTTCCATGAAGCCGACGGTCAGCAGGTTTTGCGCGGCGGCGGTCTGGATACCCACGTTCCAGATGCTGGTGGCTTGCGCCACGATGATCATGATGCCGGCCGCGATGTTCGAGCGCTTGTCCACGCCGAAGGCGGCGATGACGCCCATCATGATCGGCACGACGGCCGCGCTGCGCGCGGTGGCGCTGGGCACGACCAGGCTCAGCACGATCGTCACGGCAATACATCCGATCAGGATGCGGCGCGTGCTGGTGCCCACCCGCGACAGCGTGACCAGCGCAATGCGCCGGTCCAGCCCGGTGAACGTCATGGCGGCGGCAATGAACAAGGCGCCGGTGACCAGCGCCAGCGCCGAGTTGGCAAAGCCCGTGAGCGCCATGCTGATGGCGGCGGACGTGCCATACAGCACGTTCGGGTCTTTGATTGTCGGAGCCGTGCCCAGCAGGAAAGCCATCAGCGTCGTGATCATGATCGCGCTGGCTTCGTAAGACACGGCTTCGGTAATCCAGACCACCACGGCGAATGCCAGGATAGCCAGCATGCGGTGGCCCGCAACCGGCAGGTCGGCGGGCAGGGGCATCATCAGCACCCCGATCATCACCAAGACGCCGGCGATGAGTCCGATGGGTATTTTTACTTTCTTGGGGGCTTGCGAGGCAGGGACAGCGGCTGGCGCGGTCATATCCATCTCCGGTTGAGGTCAAACCGCCGACACACTTCCCGCGAGCACGGGTTTATCTAATTCGATGTGTCGACGCTACAGGACGATCGTGACGGCATTGAGGAAAACCCGCATTGATGTGGATCAAGCTGATGGAAATCTGGGCTTGAGCAAACCCATCCGGGGCATTATGCTCGACCGCCTTTGTTGGTCGCAAGCCGGCACTGTTGCATGAATGCACACGAATTGTGCCAGCGCCCTGCGGTGTTGGCACCTGATTTCTACTTGAATTCGTTCGTGTTATGCCGCTAATGGGGGGCGTCGCTTAGCCCAGCGCCAGGCGCAGTTGTTCGTCCAGGTGCAGCGTCGGCGCTACGCGCCAGCCGCTTTGCGCATAGCGCAGCCAGCGGCCCAACACCAGATGCGTCAGCAGGCTGGCGTGCGCGGCCACATTGGCGTCCGCCGGCAGGCCACCGTCGGTGATGGCGATGCGCAGCGATTGCTTCAGCGACGTTTCGATCCGGTCGTTGATGTGGTTGATGCGCTCTTGCAGCCGGTTGTCTTCCGTGACCAACGCGTCGCCGGTCAGCACCCGCGTCATGCCTTTGTTGCGCTCGGAAAACGTCAGCAGCATGGCCACGGTCTTGTGCGCTTGCGGCACGCCGTAGGGTTCCACGGTGGCAATCTGGTTGACCAGCGTGAAGATGCTGGTTTCGATGAATTCGATCAGCCCTTCGAACATTTGCGCCTTGCTGGCGAAATGCCGATACAGCGCGGCTTCCGACACTTGCAGGCGCGCGGCCAGCGCGGCCGTGGTGATGCGGGATGCGTGCGGTTGCTCCAGCATCTCGGCCAGGGTCTGCAGAATCTGGGTCTTGCGCTCGCCGGGTTTGCTCGCCATGGAAGGGACTGCTCTCGCGCAGGCTTGGACGGTGAAGGGAAGGGGAGGAGCGCGCCGCTATCCCCGCAGGGGACGCCGACGTAACAACAAATCACTGACGGAGTTTACCCGCAAGTCGACATAGGGCGGACGATGCGATTGGCCGCGCGAAAAGGGCGTGCCGGGGTGATACACGTGCACCGTGCGCACACCCACGCTGCGCGCGCCGCGCAGGTTGGCCAGCGTGTCTTCGACCAGCACGGCGCGGTGGGCGGGCACGCCTTCGCGGGCCAGCACGTAGCGCAGCAGCGCGGGCGACGGCTTGGGCCGGAATTCACCGTGCAGTTGCATGTGTTCGATGGCCCACAGGCTATCAAACTGGTTCAGGATGCCCAGGCGTTCCAGCACGGAACGCGCATATCGCAGCGGCGCGTTGGTCAGCAGCACCTTGCGGCCGGGCAGGCGGCGCAGCTTGTAGGCCAGCGCCTTTTCGCTACGCACCAGCGGGTTGACGTCGAAGTCGTGGCTGCGGTGCAGGAAGTCGTGCGGGTTGACGCCGTGGTGGCGCACCATGCCGATCATCGTGGCGCCGTAGCGGTGCCAGTATTGCCTGCGCAAATCGTTGGCGGTGTCGACGTCTACATTCAGCGCCTCGGCCACCGCCATGGTCATGCCCAGGTCAATCTTCGGAAAGATGGCATGCGAGGTGTCGTGCAGCGTGTTGTCCAGGTCGAACAGCCACAGGCGTTCGGAAACGCCCGTGGCCACGCGGCGCGAGCGGCGCAGGCGCACCGCCGGCCGCAACAAAAGGCGCTGTGCTCGCATCAATGCGAGCTGATCATCGTACCCACGCCTTGGTCGGTCAGGATTTCCAACAGCAGGCAGTGCGGCACGCGGCCGTCGACGATGTGCACGGAATTCACGCCGTTCTTGGCGGCGTCCAGCGCCGACGAGATCTTGGGCAGCATGCCGCCCGAGATGGTGCCGTCGGCGAAGAGCTCGTCGATGGTCTGGGCCGACAGGCTGCGCAGCAGCTTGCCCGCCTTGTCCAGCACGCCCGGGGTGTTGGTCAGCATCAAGAGCTTTTCGGCGCCCAGCACTTCGGCCATCTTGCCGGCGACGACGTCGGCGTTGATGTTGTAGGCGGTGCCGTCTTCGCCATAGCCGATGGGCGAGATCACGGGGATGAACTGGTCGTCTTGCAGGGCCTTGACCACGGCAGGCTCAACCAGCGTGATGTCGCCCACGAAGCCGATGTCGATCGGTTCGGCGGGGTTGTCCTTGTTGGCCATCAGTTTTTTCTGGGCCTGGATCAAGCCGCCGTCCTTGCCGGTCAGGCCCACGGCCTTGCCGCCGACCTCGTTGATCATCATGACGATGTCTTGCTGGACCTGGCCGCCCAGCACCCATTCAACCACTTCCATGGTTTCGGCATCGGTCACCCGCATGCCCTGGATGAAGGTGCCTTGCTTGCCGATGCGGCGCAGCGCGTCGTCGATCTGCGGACCGCCGCCGTGCACCACCACCGGGTTCAGACCCACCAGCTTGAGCAGCACGACGTCGTGCGCGAAGCTGCGCTGCAAGCGCTCTTCCGTCATGGCGTTGCCGCCGTACTTGACCACGATGGTCTTGCCGTGGAATCGTCGGATATACGGCAGTGCTTCAGACAGCACAGCGGCTTTGACAGCGGGGGACGAAACGGCAGCAGGGTCGGGGGTGTCGGTCATGGCAGCTAAGTCGGCAAATAAGTATGAGTGGTTAGAAAAAATGCCTGCACAACATCGCGTTCAAAACGCGGTAGCGCAAGCATACGCCGGATTGTAGTACCCCCGCGTTTCATATGTCTAAAACCCATGTCCATATGCCCGACAAATAACCGGCATTCAGGTAAATTGGGTGCGTTTTCCAGACAGCGGGACCCCGCACAAGGGGGTGAATCCGGCTCGCTGAGAATCAGTCCCCTATTTTCATCCTATAAAAGAGGCAACACATGCGTTTGAACTTCGTCCGGTCTGCCCTGGTGGCATCGGCCTTCCTGGTGGCGGCCCATGCCGCCCATGCAGAAAAAGTGGTGGTGGGCGCGACCCAGGTTCCCCACGCCGAAATCCTGGAAGTGGTGAAACCGCAGTTGGCCAAGCAGGGCGTCGAGCTCGATATCACCGTGTTCAGCGATTACGTGCAGCCCAACCTGCAATTGGCGGACAAGCAGTTGGATGCCAACTTCTTCCAGCACAAGCCGTATCTGGATTCCTTCAATAAAGATCGCAAGGCCACGCTGGTGCCGGTGGCGCTGGTTCACGTCGAGCCCTTTGGCGGATATTCGAAGAAGATCAAGAGCTTGACCGAGCTCAAGGACGGCGCCACGGTCGCCATCCCGAACGATCCGTCCAATGGCGGCCGCGCGCTGGTGCTGCTGCAAAAGCAGGGCGTGATCAAGCTGAAGGACCCGTCCAACATCCTGGCCACCGCCGCCGATGTGGTCGAGAACCCCAAGAAACTGAAGTTCCGCGAACTGGAAGCCGCGATGCTGCCGCGCGCGCTGGACGATGTGGATCTGGCCTTGATCAACACCAACTACGCGCTGGAAGCCGGTCTCGTCCCCACGAAGGATGCGCTGTTCATCGAGGGCGCCGATTCGCCCTACGCCAACATCCTGGTTACCCGGTCGGACAACAAGGACGCACCCGGCATCAAGAAGCTGGTTGACGCGCTGCACTCGCCCGACGTGAAGAAATTCATCCAGGAAAAGTACAAGGGCGCGGTCATTCCGGCGTTTTGAACCCGGTAGATCCCGCTTGATCCCGGCTGATTCGGCCAGGCAAAAACAAAACCGCCCATTGGGCGGTTTTGCTTTGGGGGCGGGGAACGGAGCAACTTGGAAGCGCGCAGATAACCCAATGCGCAAACCCAGCGCGATCAGCCTGCCGCCAGCGCCTTTTCCACCGTAGCGTGGAATTCGGCCACGTCGTATTCGCCCAGATAGCGCTTGATGATGTGACCCTGCTTGTCGATCAGGAAGGCGGTCGGGGTCAGCCGGATGTCGCCGAACGCGCGGGCGATATCGCCCTTGGTGTCCAGCGCGACCGGGAACGGCAGCTTGCGCTGTTCGGCGAAGTTCAGCACGAAGTTGGGCGGGTCGTAGTTCATGGCGACCGCCACGGCTTCGTAGCCCTTCGCTGCGTATTCCTTATAGGCGGCGATGGCTTCCGGCATCTGCTTCACGCAAGTGACGCAGCTGGTTGCCCAGAATTTGACCAGCACGACCTTGCCGCGCAGGTCCTGCATCGAAAAGGTTTTGCCTTCCAGCGTGGTGAAGGTGACGTCGGGCGCGGTCTGGGCAGGGCGCCAGACGAACCAGGCGCCGATACCTACCGCCACCAGGACGGCCAGGGCTACGATGGCTTTTTTCATTTGATGGGCATTGCTTCAACGCCATTGCTCGTGCCGGCCGCGTTGTTGTCGCTGGGTGCTGCGCCGGCGCCGCTTTGAATAGGCGCTTTGGTTTCTGTGGAGGCGTCCCGGGTGCTGCTGTTGGACAGCCGGATCGCTTCTTCGCGGCTGATGGTCTCGAACAGTTTAACCACCTTGACCACGCCACCGACATCCGCCGTGGCGTTGGCCGCGTAGTCGCCTTCGGCCTGGGTCAGCTTGCCCATCAGGTAGACGACGCTATTGTCGGTCGTCAAGGCAATGGTGCCGGACGGCACGTACTTGGTGTTGATCAGCGCGGTCTTGACCTTGGACGTCAGCCACGTGTCGTTCGAGCGCGTGCCGAACGAGGCGATGGGGCCGACGTTCAACTGGTTGATGACCTGTTTGACGTTTTCGATGCCTTGCGCAATGGTGGTCGCTTCGGCTTTGGCCTGCTCGGAGGGCACGTCGCCCGTCAGCAGCAGGTGCCCGCCATAGGCCATGGCATTGACGCGGGCGGTGTCGCCCAGCTTTTGCGAGATCTGGCTTTGCGCCTTGAAGGCAATGTTCTGGTCTTCAAGCTGGACACCGGAGGTGCGGCGGTCGGTAACCACGACCGCCGTGGTGGCGGCCGCGCCGCCCACGATCAGCGGCGCGCATGCCGACAGCGACAGCGCGGCGGTGGACAGTGCCGCCGCGAGCATCAGGGGGCGAACTGCGGTTCTGACGTCAGAAATCATTCGGTGTCTCCAAGCAGAAGAGCGTCGATGCCGTCGCACAGCGCGTGCAGCAGCAGAATATGGACTTCCTGGATCCGCATGGTGCGGTCGCTGGGAACACATAGATGGACGTCCATCGGCGTAATGAGTTCCCCCATGACGCCGCCGCCCTTGCCCGTCAGGGCCAGCACGTGCATTTCGCGGGCGCTGGCGGCTTCCATGGCGCGCACCACGTTGGGGGAATTGCCGCTGGTCGAGATGGCCACCAGCACGTCGCCGGCCTGCCCGAAGGCGTTGACCTGGCGTTCATAGATTTCATCAAAGCCGTAGTCGTTGCCGACGGCGGTGAGAATCGAGGTGTCGGTGTTGAGCGCGATGCCCGCCAGGGGCAGGCGCTCGCGTTCGAAGCGGCCCACCAGTTCGGCGATGAAATGCTGCGCATCGGCGGCCGAGCCACCGTTGCCGCAAGCCAGAATCTTGCCGTTGTTCGCCAGGGCGCCGAATAGCACGTCGACCGCCACTGCCAGCGGTTCCGCCAGGACGTTCATACTTTGTTCGCACGCAGCCATGGCGTCGCGAAAGTGCGACGTCATACGAGAGGTCATATCCATGGGCGCGATTATCTCACGGGGCCGTCGCGCCGTTCTGTCCATGCGTAACGACTGTGCGGCACCTCGTTACCGGCGTGTCCAGACCCGGCGCGCGCCGGGGCTACGGCAGCACAAAGGCGCCGCGCAGCCACTGCGGATGGCCGGCGTCGAACACCACCGCGTCGAAGCGGGCAGGGGGCACCACCCCTTGCCAATGCCGCCGCGCCAGTTCCGGCAGCCAGTGCGCGGCCGCGCGGGCCAGCCGAGCCTGCTTGTCGCGGCCGATGCTTGCCGCCGCCCCGCCGTAGCGGGTGTGCGCACGGGCGCGGACTTCGACGAAGACCAGCGTGTTGCCGTCGCGCATGACCAGATCGATTTCACCGGCCCGCGTCCACAGGTTGCGCGCTAGCAAGACCAGGCCGCGGGCTTGCAGCAGGCGCAGCGCGGCGTCTTCGTGATGGTCGCCCCGGCGTTGCATGGGCGAGCGCCGCACCGGCGTGTCGCCAGGCGCCGCCGGCCGCCGGGTACGTCGCCGCCGTTTGTCCGCGCGGCGCCTGGCAAGCAGCGCCAGTTCGCAGGTCAGGCGCAAGATATCGTCCGTCATGCAGGCTCCGAAGATGGCGGGGATTGGCGGCTACACTGACATGGTTTTCCGTGTCAGTAGGCTGCAATGAATCAAAATGTCTCACCCCCGCCCGGTGGCGATGCCTGGAGCCGCGTGGCCGACCGCGTGGCGGGGCAGCATTGGCCCGCGTCGACGCTGTACGTCGTGGCCACGCCGATCGGTAACCTGGGCGACTTGGGGCTGCGGGCCTGGCATGCCCTGCAACGCGCCGACGTGATCGCCGCCGAAGACACGCGCGCCAGCCGCACCTTGCTGGACGCCTGGGGCGTCAGCACGCCGCTCATGGCCGCGCACCGCCACAATGAAGCCACCGCCGCCCAAGCCATCTGTGAACGCCTGGCCCAAGGCCAGCGCGTGGCGCTGGTGTCCGACGCGGGCGCGCCCGCCGTCAGCGACCCCGGCGCGCGCGTGGTGCGCGCCGTGCGCGAGGCCGGCTTCGCGGTTGTGCCCGTGCCGGGGCCCAGCGCCGTCATCGCGGCGCTGATGGGCAGCGGCGTGACCACCGACGAAAATCCCGCCTATGCGTTTGCCGGTTTCCCGCCGCCCAAGGCCGTTGCCCGCCAGCGCTGGCTACGTTCGTGGTGCGCTTTGTCCGCGCCCGTGGTGATGTTCGAATCCCCCCACCGGCTGGCCGCCACGCTGGCGGACCTTCTGGAAGTCTGCGGCCCCGACCGGCAATTGACCGTGGCGCGCGAGCTCACCAAGCGCTTTGAAGAAATCGCCACCATCACGATGGGCGAAGCGGCGGCCTGGCTGGCCGCCGACGCTCACCGCGAACAGGGTGAATTCGTGCTGATCGCGCATGCCGCCGTCGAGCAGGAAATCGACGTGGACGCCGATCCGCGCACCGACGTGTTGCTGGACGCGCTGTTGGAGTCGCTGTCCGTGCGCGATGCCGCGCGGGTCGCCGCCAAGGTCACGGGCCAGCCGCGCGACGTGTTGTACAACCGGGCGCTGTCGCGCAAGAAGTCGGCGGAGTAAGCCATGGCGTACCCAACAATCGTGTCGAAAAAACCCGCCGATCCGCTGGAAACCTTGGCATACCGCGACATGCCCACCCCCTTGGGGGAACTGCGCCTGGTCGCCAGCCCGAAAGGCCTGCGTGGCGCCTGGTTCACGGACCAGGAATCGCTGCCATCGCCTGACGGCTGGGCGCACACGGACACCGATCCCATCCTGGAGCAGGCGCGTCGCGAACTGGACGAATGGTTCGCGGGCAAGCGCCGCGCGTTCGACGTGGCGCTGGACCCGGTCGGCACCACTTTCCAGCACAAGGTCTGGCAGTCACTGTGCGCGCTGGATTTCGGCAAGCTTGCCAGCTATGGCGACCTGGCCCGCAGCGTGGGGCGGCCCAAGGGCGCGCAGGCGGTCGGCGGCGCGGTCGGCCGCAACCCCATCATCATCATCATTCCGTGTCACCGCGTGATTGGCGCCGATACCTCTCTGACGGGGTTTGGCGGCGGGCTCCCGCGCAAGCAGGCGCTGCTGGCCCACGAAGGCAACCGCTATGTCAGCCGCAACCCGCGCGCGCGCCGCGTCTGCGACGGGCAAGCCGAGCTGCCTTGGTGAAGCTGCCTCGGTGATGCTGCCTCGGTAACGCTGCCCTGGTAAGCCCGAAAGCCGCCCGCGTTTACTGCGTGGCGATGCTGGGCAGGATGCCGATGCGGTCCGACACTGTCGGCACCGCGTTCAACGCGCTTTGGCGATCGGGGTAGGGCCCGATCCGGACCCGGTACAGGTTGTTCGATTGATCCACCTGGGCGGGCGGCGCGCCCACCGAGCTCAGCTGCGGATTGATGCGGGCAACCAGCGATTGCGCATTGCCGGGCTGGCTGAATGCACCCACTTGCAGATAGACATTGCCGATGCCGGCTGCGGGCGCCTGGCGTACCGGGGCCGAACCCGCGGCGGGGCCGGGCAAGGGTTCAGCCGTCAAAGCCACCGGCGCGGCGCTCAACGGCGCCTGGACGGGCAAGGAGCCCGTGGCGGAATCGGGTTCCGGCGCCGGCGCCGCGGGCGTGCCTTGCGAGGCCAGGCGTCGGATCTCTTCCTGCGGAATACTCTCCACCACAACCTGGCCGCTACCCGGTCCGATGATGCCCAGCTTGTAGGCGGCCACGTAGGACAAATCCATGATGCGGTCGCTATGGAACGGCCCACGGTCGTTTACGCGCACGATGATCGTCTTGCCGTTGACCAGGCTGGTGACGCGCGCATAGCTGGGAAGCGGCAGCGTCGTGTGGGCCGCCGTCATGGCGTACATGTCGTAGGACTCGCCGATGGACGTGGAATTGCCGTGAAACTTCTTGCCGTACCAGGATGCCAGGCCGCGCTGCTTATACGCTTGGCCGCTGGTGTCCGGCACGTAGCGCTTGCCGAAAACCACATAGGGCCGGTTGGCGCCGCTGGCATAGGGTTCGATACGGGGCACCGCATCCGGCACCTGGTCCAGATTCGACGGCGGGTTGGCGTCCGGGCCGTCGTCCTTGTAGTACCCACCGCCCTTTTTGCGTCCCCCGGTGGAAGAGCAACCGGCCACGGCAATGGCCAGCAACAGCATCAGGATCAGGTGTAGCGGGCGAGACAGGGTCATGCGGATTCGGTGGGCAATTGGTTTCGGTGGCGCACCAGCAAGGGATCGTGGTCGGCGAAGCGCAGCGCCAACTGCTCCACCACATAGACCGAGCGGTGCTGGCCGCCCGTGCAGCCGATTGCCACGGTGAGGTAGTTGCGGGTGTCTTGGGTGTATTGCGGCAGCCAGCGGTTCAGGAAGCCGGCGATGTCGTCGACCATCTGCCCCACTTGCTCGTAACCGGCCAGCCAGGTGGCCACGGGTTCGTCGCGGCCGGTCAGCGGTCGCAGGTTGCGGTCGTAATGCGGGTTGGGCAGGCAGCGCACGTCGAACACCAGATCGGCGTCGCCGGGCACGCCGCGCTTGTAGGCGAAGGACTCGAACGTCAGCACCAGCGGTGCGCGGTCGGCCTGGATCAGGTCACGGATCCAGGCGCGTAACTGGCCCGGGGTCAGGTCCGAGGTGTCGATCACATGTTCCTGCTCGCGCAGCGGCGCCAGCAGTTCACGTTCCAGCGCAATGCAGTCGGCAAGCGAAGGCGGCGTGCCGCCGCGTTGCAGGCGATCGGTAAGAGGATGGCGGCGGCGCGATTCGGAGTAGCGCTGCACCAGCGTCGAGGTGTTGGCGTCCAGGAAGACCACGCGCAGGCTGGTGCCCATGGCGCGCAACGCGGTGACCACGTCGGGCAGTTCGGCGAGTTCGCCGGGCGAGCGGACGTCGATGGCCACGGCCACGCGCTCCAGGCCTTCGTCGCGTGCGTTGGCGATGAATTCGGTCAGGAATCGCACAGGCAAGTTGTCGACGCAGGTGTAGCTGGCGTCCTCAAGCATGCGCAAGGCAACGGATTTTCCCGAACCAGAGATACCGGTGACTAGGACGACTTTCAACATGGACATGATTGTGGCACGCTTTTCCAGGACGATGCAGGCGGGATGACATCTGATATGGCCGTAAATCGGGAATCTGCGCCTGTACCCTTTCTTGCTCCATCGCTTAAGCTTACGGGCCGGATACTTGATCGATTCACTGACCAGCCCCGCCGTCTTGCTGTCGGGGGATAGGAATTCGACCTAGATGTTAGCGCTCATTTCCTTTCGTAGTGTTTCACTGCCGCGGTTTGGGGCGATTTTCCGCGTGTTGGCGGCGGCTGCTGTTGTCTTTACGACAAGCCCCCTGAACGCGCAGCCAGCGGCGCCCGCCACGTCGGCTTCCGCCCCCGCCAGCGCGAGTCCCGATGCATCGACGCTTGATACCTTGCAGCCCGACACCATGGCGGCCCGCGTCGCGGCCTGTACCGCCTGCCATGGTGCGCAAGGCCGGGCCGGCGCCGACGGCTACTACCCACGCCTGGCCGGCAAGCCGCAGGAATACCTGTACCACCAGTTGCTGAATTTCCGCGACGACCGCCGCCAGTACCGGCCCATGTCGCATCTGCTGGCGGGTCTACCCGACGACTACCTGCGTGAGATGGCCGCGTATTTTTCCGAGCAGCATGTGCCCTATCCGCCGCCGGCACGCGCGGAGGTTTCCGGCGCCACGCTGGAGGCCGGCCGCAAGCTGGCCTTGCAGGGCGACGCGGCGCGCGGCCTGCCCGCCTGTGCGTCCTGTCACGGCGCCGCGTTCAGCGGCCTGATGCCCGCCATCCCTGGTTTGCTGGGCTTGCCACGCGACTACATCGGTTCGCAGATCGGCAGTTGGAAGACCGGGCTGCGCCGCGCCGCCGCGCCGGACTGCATGGCCGACATCGCCAACAAACTCACCCCTGTCGACATCAGCGCCCTGGCGGCGTGGCTGTCGTCACAGCCCATCACCGAGCCCTATGTGCCTGAAAGCGCGGGGTCGCTGCGCTTGCCCGCGGAATGCGGCAGCCAGGCGCAACGCTGATCCGGGGGCCATGATGAAACTGCTGAAGAAAATCCTGACTCTGGTGTTGGTGGTGCTGATTGCCACGGTGGGCGGCCTGTACTGGCTGGGCACCCGCGACGACACCAGCACGGGCCCCGCCGCCACGGCGGACGCAGGCACGTTGGTTGAGCGCGGCCGCTATCTGGCGCAGGCTGGCAACTGCATGGCCTGCCACACCAGCCGCGGCGGCAAGGCGCTGGCGGGCGGCACGCCCATCCCCACGCCATTCGGCACGGTGTACGGTCCGAACATTACGCCTGATGAGAAAACGGGCATCGGCACCTGGACCGCTGATGACTTCTGGCAAGCGCTGCACAACGGTAAATCGAAGGACGGCACGCTGCTGTATCCGGCTTTCCCATACACGGAATACACCCGTATCACGCGAGCCGATGCCGACGCTCTGTACGCCTACCTGCGCAGCGTGCCGCCGGTCAGCCAGCCCAACCGCCCGCCCGACATGGCGTTCCCGTACGACCAGCGCGCTTTGCTGGCCGCGTGGCGTGCGCTGTACTTCAAGCCGGGCGTGCAAGAGGCCGACGCGGGGCAATCGGTGCAATGGAACCGGGGCCGCTATCTGGTCGAAGGCTTGGGGCATTGCGCCGCCTGCCATACGCCCCGCAACAGCCTGGGGGCCACCCGGTCGTCCGAGGCGTTCACCGGCGGCATCATTCCCGTGCTGGATTGGTATGCGCCGCCGCTCACCAACGATAGGCAGACCGGCATGGGCCGCTGGACGGCGGCCGACATCGCCGCCTTGCTCAAGACCGGCATCTCGGCCCATTCGAGCGCCAGCGGTCCGATGGCCGAAGTGGTGCTGGGCAGCACGCAGCACCTGACGGACGACGACGCGCTGGCGATCGGCGTCTACATCAAGTCCCTGCCGGCCACGCCGGCTTCCACACCGCGCTCAACGGCGGCGGCTGCGCCCGCGGCAATGGAATTGGGCAGCAAGATCTATCGCCAGCATTGCGCGCAATGTCATCAGCCGCAAGGGCAGGGCAGCGGCACCGCGTGGCCGGCGTTGGCGGGTAACCCGACGGTGACGGCGCCGTCACCGGTCAATGCCATACGAATGGTGCTGGATGGCGGCTATGCCCCCGCCACGGCCGCCAATCCCCGGCCGCATGGCATGCCGCCGTTTGGCCAGATCCTGAACGACAGCGACATCGCCATGCTGGTGTCCTACATCCGCAATAGCTGGGGCAACGAAGCGGGCGGCGTCACCGCGCTTGAGGTCAAGCGGGCGCGCGCGTCGTCCACCTTGAACTAGGGCTGGCTAACGCTGCGCGGCCAACCGCGCGCGGGCCTGATGCTGATGCGCCAGGTCACCCAGCACGCGGATCGCCTCTTCATGGGCTGCGTCCCAGGGATGGCCGTAGTTCAGGCGCATGGCGCTGGTGAACTGGCTGCTGGCCGAAAAAATCGGCCCTGGCGCCACGCTCACGCCGTGCGCCAAGGCCTCGCGATGCAACGCCAGCGCATCCACCGCCGCGGGCAGTTCCACCCACAGGAAGAAGCCGCCTTGCGGGCGAGTCACGCGCGAGCCAGCGGGAAATGCATGGGCGATGGCATCGGCCATGCGTGCCTGCTGCGCGTGCAAGGTCTGACGCAAGCGGCGCAGATGGCGGTCGTAACCGCCTTGTTCCAGGTATTCGGCGATGGCGCCTTGCGCCGGGCCCGACGCGGACAGCGTCGATGACAATTTCAAGCGCTCTACGCGCCGAGAGTATCGGCCCGCCGAGGCCCAGCCGATGCGGTAGCCAGGCGCAAGGCATTTGGAAAACGACGAGCAATGCAGCACCAGCCCGTCTTTGTCGTAGGCCTTGGCCGGCACCGGCCGCACGGCGCCGTAATACAGTTCGCCGTACACGTCGTCTTCGATCAGCGGGATGTCGTGGCGGCGCAATAGCTCAACCAGTTGCCGCTTCCTGTCTTCCGGCATCAGGCTGCCCAGCGGGTTCTGGAACTGCGTCATCAGCCAGCAAGCCTTGGGGGCATGCCGTTTGATGGCCGCCTCCATGGCATTCAGGTCCACGCCCGTACGCGGATGGGTCGGCACTTCCAAGGCCTTGAGGCCCAGGCGCTCCAGCGCCTGCAAGGCGCCATAGAACGTGGGCGCCTCGACCATGACGATGTCGCCGGGTTCGGTAACGGCCCGCAGACAAAGGTTCAGTGCTTCCAGCGCGCCGTTGGTGATGACGATGTCGCTGGCAGGCACGTTCATGCCGCCGATCAGGTAGCGCAGCGCGATCTGGCGGCGCAGCGCCGGGTTGCCGGGGCTCAGGTCTTCGACCGTATCCAGCGGGTCCTGGCGTTTCAGGTGCGCGGCCATGGCGTGCGCCAGGCGCGGCAGCGGGAACAGCAGCGGGGAAGGAAAGGCGGATCCCAGCGGCGTCACGTCGCGGTTGCGCACGGAGTCCAGGATGTCGAAGATGCGTTCGCTGATGGCGAGTTCGGTTGATTCGCCGTCTGGGCTGGATGCGCCGGGTTCGGGTGGCAGCGATTCGGCGGGGGCGTGCACGTAATAGCCCGAGCGCGGTTGGGCACGGATCAGGCCGCGGGCTTCAAGCAGGTAATAGGCCTGGAATACCGTCGACGGGCTGACGCCCCGCGTGGCGCAAGCATGCCGCACGGAAGGCAGCTTGTCGCCGACGCGCAAGACGCCGTCGCGGATCGACTTGGCGATCTCGCCGGCCAGGGTTTCGTACAGGCTCACGGTGCCGCAAGGCGACGCGCGTTCACTTGCTGCTTTGGAGGATAGCCATGGCCTGGCGTTCCATGAACTCGCCCAGCGTATCGATGCCGCGCAGCTTCAGTATGGTGTTGCGCACGGCGGCTTCCACCAACACGGCCAGATTGCGGCCGGCAGCCACTTGCAGCATCACCTTGCGCACGGGCAGGCCCAGCATGTCTTGCGTGATGTCTTGCAGCGGCAGGCGTTCGAACTTGTCTTGCGCGGTGGCGCGCACCAGATGCACGATGAGTTTCAGGCGCATTTTCCGGCGCACGGAGGTCTCGCCGAAGATGGTGCGGATATCAAGCAGGCCCAGGCCGCGAACTTCCAGCAGGTTCTGCAGCAGTTGCGGGCAATGGCCTTCGATCATGTTGGGCGCGGTGCGGGAAAATTCCACGGCGTCGTCGGCCACCAGGCCGTGTCCGCGCGAAATCAGTTCCAGCGCCAGTTCGCTCTTGCCCAGGCCCGATTCACCGGTGATCAGCACGCCCAGACCCAGCACGTCCAGGAACACGCCATGCACGGTGGTGGTGGGCGCCAGCTTCTTGCCCAGGTAGATGCGCAGCAGGTCGATCAGTTGCGCCGCCGCCACCGGGGTAGACAGCAGCGGCACCTGGTGCTGGTCGCATTGGTCCACGAGATCTTGCGGAGGCGTCAGGCCATCGGCCAGCAGAATGGCGGGCACGCCGCCAATCAGCAGCTCGTCCATGTGGTGCATGCGGCGGCGCAGGTCGAAGCGGGTGTAGTACGCCAGCTCTTCCTGCCCGAACACCTGGATGCGGGACGGGTGGATCAGGTTCAGGTGGCCAACCAGGTCGGCGGCCGCCATGCCGTCATCGGGAATGGCGCGGTCCGCGGCGCCTTGGCCGGATATCCAGTTAAAGGGGATTTTGTCGGCGTTGTCGTCGACGAGTTCCTGCACCGTTAGCATGGCTGCGTGTCCGCGAGGGTCAGAGTTTGCCGGTCGTGAGCATTTTGTGGACGATGGCCGAATCGGGCTCGGTGGCCAGCGCTTCACGCAATGCCTTGTTCGACATCAGCTGCGCAAGTTCAGCCAGGATGTCCAGGTGCTGTTGCGTGGCCGTTTCCGGCACCAGCAGGCAAAGCAGCATCGACACCGGTTGCCCGTCGGGCGCGTCGAACGAAATGGGCTGGGCCAGGCGGATGAATGCCGCCAATGCCTGCTCCAGTCCTTTCACGCGGCCATGCGGAACGGCCACGCCCTGCCCAAGGGCAGTGGAGCCAAGACGTTCCCGGGCAAACAGGCTGTCGAACACGAGCGCGCGTGCCAAGCCATGATTGTTTTCAAAAAGAAGGCCAGCTTGTTCGAACGCCCGTTTCTTGCTCGTTGCGAGCATATCGAGCACGACGTTGCCGGCGGGTAGGATGCGCGACAAATGATTCATCGGATCATTATATGGTTATATGACGCAGTGCAATAAATTGGCCTTGCGTCGCGCCCATGCACTGGGCGGCGAACGGTACGGCAAGAGCGACAGCATAGTCTGATCACGCCGCATTGTGGGCGTTACGGCATGCGGGCCAACCCGGGGGCGCGGGACTCGGCCGCAAAACGCGCAGGAATGCGCGATGCAAAGACCTGGGGCACCAATGGGGGCCGAGGATTTCGGGGACAAATCTTGGGGGGATACTGCGGAGGGTACTGCGGGGGAGTTTTGCCGATGCCCCGGCTGGACTGACGTCTAGCGGGACACCGGGACTTAGGCAGGATTTTTACAATCGCTGTTTAGCGTATCGCTCAGAGCGAGTGATCATGAAGCGCGTTACTGCTGGGGTGGCGAAAGGTTCGCCGCTTGCCGCTTCACGGACTCCGCTGAGTGACTTCGTACCTTGTCCTTGTGCTTGATGACCTGACGGTCGACTTTGTCAGCAAGAAGGTCTATGGCCGCATAGAGATTTTCATCGGTTGCTTCACAATGAATGTCCTTACCGCTTAGACGCATGGTGATTTCGGCTCTATGCCGCAGGGGCTCTACCGAGAGCATGACCTGGGTATCGATGACGTGATCGAAATGCCGCAGCACTCGCGCCAGTTTGTTCATGACATATTCCCGGATTGCCGGGGTGACGTCGAGGTGACGACCGCAGATGCTCAGGTTCATAGTGTGCTCTCCTTCTAAAAGAGAAAAAATGGTTGCGCGAAATGCGCGGTGAGGTCGTTAGGCGTTCTCCTTGATTGGGTGGCTACGTTTAGTACTAGTGTATAGACTCGGGCCGATAAAACAAGCTGAGCTACCGCAAGAACATGGCATTTTTATGGCGGAGCCCCTAGGGTGTATTAACCCGTTCCCGCAGGGGGTCTAGGGGTCTTCCCCAATGCGCTGGCTACATGCGGAAGTGCTCGCCCAGATACACGCGGCGCACGGCCGGATCGCCCACAATTTCGTCGGGGTGGCCGTCGGTCAGCACCTTGCCTTCGCTGATGATGTAGGCGCGGTCGCAGATGCCCAGCGTTTCGCGCACGTTGTGGTCGGTGATCAGCACGCCGATGCCGCGGCCCTTCAAGAACCGCACGATGCGCTGGATTTCAATGACGGCAATGGGGTCCACGCCGGCGAAGGGTTCGTCCAGCAGGATGAAGCGCGGGCTGGTGGCCAGGGCGCGCGCGATTTCCACGCGGCGCCGTTCGCCACCCGACAACGAAATGGCCGCATTGCTGCGGATATGGCCAATCTGCAGCTCTTCCAGCAGGGCCTCCATCTGCTCATTGATCTTGGGCGTGGAAAGCGGACGGCCATCGGCGCCCACTTGCAGTTCAAGCACGGCGCGGATGTTCTGTTCGACCGTCAGGCGGCGGAACACGGACGCATCCTGGGGCAGGTATGACAGGCCCATGCGCGCGCGCTTGTGGATCGGCATCGCGGTAATGACGGCGCCGTCGATTTCAATGCGCCCCGCGTCCGCGGGCACCAGGCCCACGATCATGTAGAAGCTGGTGGTTTTGCCGGCGCCGTTGGGGCCAAGCAATCCCACGACTTCGCCACTGACCACGGACAGGGACACATCCTGCACCACGGTCCGGCCGTTATAGGTCTTGCGCAAACCGGTTGCGCGCAGGCTGCCCTGCTTGACCCCGGAAGGGGCGGAGGTCACGGGGGTGGGCACAGAAGGTTGGTTCATCGTGGGTGCGAGTGGTGTTGCGTGGGGGGCGCTTTCAGCGCCCTTTCTTGGCGGCTTGCTGCTTGCGGCATTCCGCGACGGCGGCATCGGACTTGGCGCGCGGTTCGGCAACCGAACGCACGCGGCCGCCCGCCGCAGCAGAGTTGGGGCCACCCTGGGCTTCGTAGGTGCCGGTTTTTTCGTTGTAGCGTATCCGTTCGCCGCGAATCGTGTCGAACGGTTTGCCACAGACGTAACGGACGACGACAGCCTGCCCGATCAGATCAAACGTGCTCTTCGTGCCATCGTATTCGGCGCGCAAGCCCTTGCCTTCGATAAGCTCAAAGGTATCCGGGCGTTCCTGGCGGATGGTCACGACCTTGCCCTTGTTGGCGGTGGCCGTGCCGTACTGGCCGCCTTGGGCGTCCTCGTGCATTTCCAGCGTGTCGGAGGTCAGCGTCATCAGGCCGCGCGTCATGTTGACGTTGCCGGTGAAAACGCTTTGCTTCTTGACGTCGTCGTAGTGCAGCGTGTCCGACAGGATCAGCGTGCTGGGCTCTTCGGCCGGCTTGGCCGCGGGTTCCGCCGCGTAGGCGGGCGCGAGCACCGAGGCCGACAGCAGGACGGCGCCCAGCAGGCGGGTCGTCGGGGCAAAGAGAGTCCGAAAGTCGGTCATGGTTTCTTTTGGTCAGTGTTGTTGGCGGGAATCTCGGTGCGGCGCTGTCGCTTGCCTTCGGAACCGGCAATCTCAACATCCGTCGACGCGGACACCTGCAATTGGCGTGTCTTGTTGTTGTAGTGCATGCCCTTGCCATTCATGCGCGAACGGCCCTTGAGGACCTCGGCGGGCAGGTCGGTGAAGACCACGTCTTCATCGGGCAGGATGATCAATTGCTGGCTGCGCACGTCGAGCACGTCGTTGTTGGCGTCGGGCTGGCGGTGCACATGGGCGTCGCCATTCATGACGATGCGCTTGCCACCTTGCTCCATCACGGCCGTTTTCGATACGCCTACCGTTACCGGATTGGCCTCGCGCTGGCCCACCGCGCGCGGGGCGGTGATGTGATACGAATCGTCGTCGGGGAAGTGTTCCGCGTATTCGCCTTCCAGCCGGTTGATCGGGCGGCCGGTGGGGTCCGTGCGCAGCATGACGAAATCGCGCGACCAGGCGTCCATCTCGTGGGTGATGCGGCGGGGTGGATCCACCTGGATGGCCCGCTGCGCGTAATCGGCGGCCCACCAAGAACTGGTAACCAGCACAAGCAGCAGGAACAGCGCGATCAGGGAAGGAAAACGTTCTTTCATCAGTGTCGCCGCAAGGGCGTGTCGGGGTTCGTGGCCGTCATTGGATGGCGCCAGGGCCCAGCAGGCCCGGCGCCGCCAGGAACGCGCCCAGGCGTCCCTGGGATGCCAGGAGCAGGTCGCAGCATTCGCGCACCGCGCCGCTGCCGCCGGGCTGCGTGGAGACCCAATGCGCCGCCTGGCTGACGTAGCCGGGTGCGTTGGGCACGCTGGCCGCAAAGCCGGCACGCTGCATGGCCGGCAGGTCGATGATGTCATCGCCCATGTAGCCGGTTTGATTCAGTTGGACACCGGCGCGCTGCGCAAGTTCGGTCAGCGCCGAACCTTTGTCGCGCACCCCCTGGATGACTTCAGAGATGCCGAGTTCCGCGGCGCGACGCGCCACGATGGGGCCAGAACGGCCCGTCATCAGCGCCACGCCCAGCCCGCCTTCCATCAAGAGGCGCAAGCCATGGCCGTCCAGGGCGTGGAACCGCTTTTGCAATTCGCCGCCTTCGCCGTAATAGAGGCTGCCGTCGGTCAGCACGCCGTCCACGTCGAACACCATCAGACGCACGGCGGCGGCGCGATCGCGCACGGTGGCGGGGATGCGGGCCAGGACCAGCGCTTCGGCCGGGTGAGTCACGGAAGCAGGAAGAGTCATAGTCATACCACTTTAGCGGCCATCAGATCATGCATATGCAAGGCGCCCAGCAGCGCGCCGTCGGTGTCCAGCACCAGCATCTGGCTGAGCCGCAGCTGGTCCATGTGCTGGGCGGCCTCGACCGCAAGCGCGTCAGGAGAGATGCTGCGTGGCGAACGGGTCATGCCCGCCTCCACGGTCAAGTTTCGGATATCGCCGTGCCGGGCGATCAGGCGGCGCAAATCGCCATCAGTGAAGATGCCCAGCGGTCGGCGTTGGGCGTCGGTGACGACCGTCATGCCCATGCCCTTGTCGGACATCACCTCAAGCGCTTGCGACACGGGCGTGCCGGCCAGCACGATAGGCAGGGCGTTGCCCTGGCGCATGACGTCGCGCACCAGGGTCAGCAGGCGGCGACCCAGCGCGCCGCCAGGGTGGGATCGCGCGAAATCCTGCGGGCTGAAGCCGCGCGCCTCCAGGCAGGCGACCGCCAGGGCGTCGCCCAGGGCCAGCGCGGCCGTGGTGCTGGCCGTGGGCGCCAGGTTGAGCGGGCAGGCTTCCTGCGCCACGCTGCCGTCCAGATGCACGTCGGCCAACAGGGCCAATTCAGATTGCGGGTTGCCGGTAATCGCTACCAGCTTGGCGCCCATGCGCCGGGCCACGGGCAGGATGGTCAGCAGTTCCTGGCCCGCGCCGGAATACGACACGGCAATCACCACGTCATCCTGAGTGATCATGCCCAGGTCGCCATGCACCGCTTCCGCAGCGTGGACGAAGAAAGCGGGCGTGCCGGTCGAGGCGAACGTCGCGGCGATCTTGCGCGCGATGTGCCCGGTCTTGCCGATGCCGGTGACCACGACGCGGCCCCGGCAGGCCAGCAGCAGGGCGACGACCTGGGTGAATGAGTCGTCCAGCCGCGCCGCCAGGTCCAGCAGGCCCTGGCTTTCGACTTGCAATGTTCTGCGTGCAGATGCTAGCGCGGCATCGGACGATGTGATGGGATGATCAGTCATTCAGGGATTTTAATATCAGTGGGCGGGTTTGCCCCCGTCAGGGGCGTATGGCATCCTGGCGGAACTTTTTTCAACGGCTTTCAAATCCTTTTATCCCGGCCCATTCCATGTCCAGCATCTCCAGCCCCGTCCTTGGCACGCCCCTGTCCCCCCTGGCCACCCGAGTCATGTTGCTCGGATCCGGCGAGTTGGGCAAAGAGGTCATCATTGCCCTGCAAAGGCTGGGCGTGGAAGTCATTGCGGTGGATCGGTATGCCGACGCGCCGGGCCATCAGGTGGCGCACCGCGCGCATGTGGTCTCCATGACCGACGCGGACGCCCTGAAGAAGATCATCGAGCAAGAGCGGCCGCACGTTATTGTCCCCGAAATCGAGGCTATTGCCACCAGTTTGCTGGTGGAACTGGAAACGGCGGGCGTGGCCCGCGTGACGCCGACGGCCCGCGCCGCCCAATTGACCATGAATCGCGAGGGCATCCGGCGCCTGGCGGCCGAGACGCTGGGGCTGCCCACGTCCCCCTACCGTTTTGTCGACACCGAGGACGAATTGCGGGCCGCCATCGACGGCGGAATCGGCTATCCCTGCGTCATCAAACCGGTGATGTCGTCGTCCGGCAAGGGCCAGTCCGTGATCAAAAGCGCCGATGACGTGGCGCAATCGTGGCGCTACGCCCAGGAAGGCGGCCGGGTGGGCGGCGGCCGGGCCATTGTTGAAGGCTTCATCCGCTTCGACTACGAAATCACGCTGCTGACGGTGCGCGCTCGTGGCGCCGACGGCACGGTCGAAACCCAATATTGCGAACCCATCGGCCACAAACAGGTCGACGGCGACTACGTGGAAAGCTGGCAGCCGCACCCCATGTCGCCCGCCGCGCTGGCGCGCGCCCGGGAAATCGCCCTGGCTGTCACGTCCGACCTGGGCGGCCTGGGCATCTTCGGTGTTGAGCTGTTCGTGGCGGGGGACCAGGTGTGGTTCTCGGAAGTCAGCCCGCGGCCGCACGACACCGGCATGGTCACCATGATCACCCAGAGCCAGAACGAATTTGAACTGCACGCGCGCGCCTTGCTCGGCCTGCCGGTGGACACCAGCCTGCGCCAGCCGGGCGCCAGCAGCGTTATCTATGGTGGCGTGGACGCCGCCGCCGTGTCGTTCCACAACGTGGCCGAAGCGCTGGCCGAACCGGGCACGGACATCCGCCTGTTCGGCAAGCCGGAATCCTTCGTCAAGCGCCGCATGGGCGTGGGCCTGGCCGTGGCCGAGGACGTGGCTGCCGCGCGCGCCAAGGCCAAGCGCGTTTCCGCCGCCGTCGCCGTCAAGGCCGGCTGACCTGCCCGATTGAATCCCGCAGGGGCTTTGCCCCTGATGACAGCCACCGCGCCCTCGCGCCCGGTGGCTGTTTGCTTTTGACGCCATGGTTTGCGCTATCACACAGTTTGTTCGATAATTTCAGAAATTTCTGAAAGTGGCGTAACTGAATTTGTCGGCGACGCCGCCGTGTTGATTCTTTGGCGTCGATAGCTCATGGTTCTTACCCCTCAAAACGAACGTTTCGTCCTGCACTTTGGCGAAATGGGCAGCCGTTGGGGCGTGAACCGCACCGTCGGCCAAATCTACGCCCTGCTGTTCCTGCACCCCGAACCGCTGAATGCCGACGAAATCGCCGAGACGCTGGGCTTTTCGCGCCCGAACGTCAGCCTGGGGTTGAAAGAGTTGCAGTCGTGGCGCCTGGTCAAGCTGGTGCACCAGGTGGGCGACCGCCGCGACTACTTCGAGACGCCCAAAGACGTCTGGGAAATCTTCCGCATCCTGATGGAAGAAAAGCGCAAGCGCGAGATCAATCCCACCCTGACCCTGCTGCGCGACACCTTGCTTGAAACACCATCAGGGCCCAATGACGCCTACGCGCAACAACGCATGACCGAAATGCTGGAGCTCATCGAACTGTCTTCCGGATGGTTCGATGAGGTTCAACGCCTGCCCCCGGAGACCTTGCAAAAGCTCATGCGACTGGGTTCGCAAGTGCAAAAGGTGCTTGGCTTCGCCGGCAAACTGCGGGGCAAGGACTGAGCTGCCATGCGCCCGAACTTTTCAGGAAACCGCTATGAAGTTGTATCCATCGCCCTTAACATGGCGCCAGAGTCGGCCTGGGAACCATGCCGGTTGCCGCGGTGTCTCGACTGCTTGGGAGCGCCCCAATGATTGATCTTGATGTCGTCAACCTGTCGCGATTCCAGTTTGCCGCGACCGCGCTTTACCACTTCCTGTTCGTCCCTCTCACGCTTGGCCTGTCGTTCATCCTGGCCATCATGGAAAGCGTGTACGTCATGACCGGCCGCCCCATCTGGAAACGGATGACCATGTTCTGGGGCACGCTGTTCGGCATCAACTTCGCGCTGGGTGTGGCCACCGGCGTGGTGATGGAATTCCAGTTCGGTATGAACTGGTCCTACTACAGTCACTACGTTGGCGATATTTTCGGCGCGCCGCTTGCGCTGGAAGGGCTGATGGCCTTCTTCCTGGAAGCCACCTTCGTCGGCCTGTTCTTCTTCGGCTGGAACCGCATGTCCAAGGTCAGTCACCTGGTGGTGACCTGGCTGGTGGCGTTTGGCACCAACTTTTCGGCGCTGTGGATCCTGATCGCCAACGGCTGGATGCAGAACCCGGTGGGCGCCATCTTCAACCCCGACACCATGCGCATGGAGATGACCGACTTCGCCTCGGTGATCTTCAACCCCGTGGCGCAGGCGAAGTTCGTGCACACGGTCAGCGCCGGCTACGTGGCGGGCGCCATGTTCGTGATGTCGATCAGCGCCTGGTATCTGCTGAAGGGCCGTCATACCGACCTGGCCAAGCGCTCGATGGCGGTGGCCGCCAGCTTCGGCCTGGCGGGTGCGTTGTCGGTGGTGGTGCTGGGTGACGAAAGCGGTTACCTCACGACCGAGCACCAGAAGATGAAGATCGCGGCCATGGAGTCCATGTGGCATACCGAGCCCGCGCCCGCGTCCTTCAACCTGATCGCGATTCCCAACCAGGCCGAGCGCAAGAACGACTTCGCCATCGAGATCCCGTACGTCATGGGCATCATCGGCACCCGTTCGCTGACCACGCCGCTCCTGGGTATTGACGACCTGATCCTGCGCGCCGAAAACCGCATCCGCGACGGCATGGTGGCGTACGACGCCTTGCAGAAGATCCGCGCCAATCCCAAGGATGTCGACGCGCGCATGGTCTTCGACAAGACCTGGCCGGACCTGGGCTACGCCCTGCTGGTCAAGCGCTACCAGGAAGACATGACGAAGGTCACCGAGGCCGACATCAAACAGGCCGCGCTCGACACGGTGCCGAATGTGGCGCCGCTGTTCTGGGCGTTCCGCATCATGGTGGCGGTGGGCATGTACCTGATCCTGTTCTTTGGCGTGGCCTTCTGGCTGGCGTCGCGCGGGCGTCTGGACAGCCGCCGGGGCCTGCTGAAGGTGGCGCTGTGGAGCCTGCCGTTGCCCTGGGTCGCCATTGAAAGCGGCTGGTTCGTGGCCGAGTACGGCCGCCAACCCTGGGTGATCGAAGGGGTGCTGCCCACGTATTACGCGGCATCCGGCCTGACCATCACCGACCTGGTCATCAGCCTGTCCATCTTCCTGGTGCTCTACACCGTCTTGCTGATCATCGGCGTGAAGGTCATGTTGCACGCCATCAAGGCGGGTCCGAAATCCGATGGGCCGGTGGCGGACAACGCCGCCGCCGATCCTGTGCGCGCCGCCGTGCGCGCCTAAGGGGAGAGAAGCAGATGGATACCCTTATTCCTTTCGACTATGGCACCTTGCGGGTGATCTGGTGGGTGCTGCTGGGCGCCTTGCTCATCGGCTTTGCCGTCATGGACGGCTTTGACCTGGGCGTGGCCGCCTTGCTGCCGGTGGTAGCCAAGACCGACGCCGAACGCCGCATCGTCATCAACGTTGTCGGCCCGGTATGGGAAGGCAACCAGGTCTGGCTGATCACGGCGGGCGGTGCCATCTTTGCCGCCTGGCCCTTGCTGTACGCCGCGTCATTCTCCGGCTTCTACCTGGCGATGATGCTGGTGTTGATTGCGCTGATCCTGCGCCCCGTGGGCTTCAAGTACCGCAGCAAGATGGAAGGCACGCGCTGGCGCAATAGCTGGGATGGTGTGCTGTGTTTCTCGGGCGTGGTGGCCTCGCTGGTGTTTGGCGTGGCAATGGGCAACATCATCCTGGGCGTGCCGTTCACGTTCGACCCGGTGACGCTGCGGCCCATCTATGAAGGGCATTTCTATCAGCTCTTCGCACCGTTCGCTTTGCTGGCCGGCGTGCTCAGCGTGGTGATGCTGGCCATGCATGGCGCGGTGCTGCTGGCCTGGCGCACCGACGACCCCGTGTCGTCCCGCGCGCGCAACTGGGGCCGTCTGGCGGGCTTGCTGACCGCGGCACTGTTCGTCGCGGGCGGGTTCTGGGTTGCCGGCGGTATTGGCGGCCACACCATCACCAGCGCGGTCAACGCGAACGGGCCGTCGGATCCCATGCTCAAGACCGTGGCGGTGCAGACCGGCGCCTGGATGGCCAACTACGCCACCTGGCCCTTGATGTGGATCGCGCCCGCGCTGGGCGTGGCCGGCGCGCTGCTGGTGGTGTTGCTGTTGACCGTGCGCGCCAACGTGCTGGCGTTCCTGGCGTCGTCGCTGTCGATCACCGGCGTGATCCTGACGGTGGGCTTTGCGCTGTTCCCGTTCGTCATGCCGTCCTCGACCAAGCCGCAGGCCGGCCTGACCATCTGGGACGGATCGTCCAGCCAACTGACGCTGTGGATCATGGTGATCGCGGTTGCCGTGTTCCTGCCGATCGTCACGCTTTACACCGCATGGGTGTATCGCGTGATGCGCGGCAAGGTCACCCATGAATCCGTGGGCGACACGCCCAACTCATACTAAAAGGAGCCCACCCCATGTGGTATTTCTCGTGGATACTCGGTCTGGGTTTGGCGTGTGCGTTCGCCATCCTCAATGCAATGTGGTTCGAGCTGCGCGAAGGTCATACGCATGACCCGCGCGCCAGCCGTAACGACGAGTGAGCGGCGGCGCCAGCAGCCTCGAGCACGATCCTTCGGCCAGTTTGCAGAAACCGCCGCGCGAGCAGTCGCGGTGGTTGATGACGCTTGCCAAGTCGGCCAGGCTTCCGTTGATGCTGGCAGGCGCCGCGCCGCTTGTCAGCGGCGCCTTGCTGGTGGTTCAGGCGTGGTTGCTGGCCAGCGTGCTGGACGCGGCGATCATGCAAGACGTGCCGCGCCAGGAACTGCTGATCAGCATTGTCGGCATCGCCGCCTTGATGCTGGTGCGCGCCACCATTACCTGGGCGGGCGAGCGCGCGGGCGCGGACGCGGCCGAGCGCATCAAGCGCCACGTGCGCCAGTCGCTGTTTTCGCGGATGGTCGCCAAGGGGCCGTACTGGAGCCGTGGCAAGGCGTCCGGCGAATTGGCCAGCGCGGTGGTGGATCAGGTTGAAGCGCTGGATGGGTTCTTTGCCAAGTACCTGCCCGCCATGGCCGCCGCCGCCATGTTGCCGGTGGCGTTTTCGGTGTTGCTGCTGCCGGTGGATGTCATTGCCGGGCTGGTGCTGCTGATCACCGCGCCCCTGATTCCCCTGTTCATGGCCCTGGTCGGGTGGGGCGCGCAAGGCGCCAGCCGCCGCCATCTGCGCGCCTTCGCCCGCTTGTCCGGCTTCTTCGCGGACCGTCTGCGTGGCTTGTCCACGCTGAAGCTCTATGGCCGCGCCGACGCCGAAGCGGCCTCGGTCGTGGCGGCCAGCGATGCGTTGCGCCAACGCACGATGTCGGTGCTGCGCATTGCGTTCCTGTCGTCGGCCGTGCTGGAGTTCTTTGCGGCCTTGGGCGTGGCGGGCGTGGCCGTGTATATCGGCTTGACGTACCTGGGCTTTCTGGATGTGCGCTGGTCGCCGCTGACGTTGCAGGCGGGCTTGTTTTGCCTGTTGATGGCGCCGGAGGTCTACGCGCCGCTGCGCCAGTTCGCGGCGCATTATCACGACCGCGCCACGGCGCTGGCCGCCGTCACGCAGATCGCCGTCTTGTTCGATGGCCTGCCGCAAGAGGATGCCGAGTCCAAGCCGATGCATGGCACCCCTGGCACGGCGGCGACGTCGTTAGGCGCGGCGGGCCTGGCGGTGTCAGGCTTGACCGTCCTGGCGCCGGGCAGGGCGCACGCCGTGTTGTTCGAGGCCTCGCTGACGCTGGCGCCCGGCGAGCACGTGGCGTTGATGGGGCCTAGCGGCATTGGCAAGTCCACCTTGATCGAAGCCATCGCGCGACTGCGCCCAGGTAAAGGTGATATCCGTATCGACGGCCAGCCCTTGGCCGACTGGGACGAAGCCGCATTGCGCGGCCGGGTCGCCTTGATTGGGCAGACGCCGCAACTGCTGGCCGGCTCCATCGCCGACAACATCCGGCTGGGCTGTCCTGGGGCGTCCGACGGGGATGTGCAGGAAGCCGCGCGCCGCGCCTGTGTGCTGGAGTTCACGGCCGCGCTGCCCCAAGGCCTGGACACGCCGCTGGGTAGCCGGGGCCAGGGATTGTCGGGCGGGCAGGCGCAGCGCGTGGCGCTGGCGCGGCTGTTCCTGCGTGACCCTGGCCTGATCCTGCTGGACGAACCCACGGCGCATCTGGATGAAGCGACTCAGGCGCGGCTGTTGGATGAAATCCTGACATTCTCCGTCGGCCGTACCTTGCTGCTGGCCACGCACTCTGCGGCGGTCGCGGCGCGCCTGGGCCGTGTCGTGCGGGTGGTGGGCGGGAAGGTGGAAGACGCATGAAGAATCTGTTGTTGCTGTTGCCCTTGTATGCACGCCGTAAAAGCGGGCTTTTACTCGCATTGTTCTGTGCGCTGGCAACCGTTGCCGCCGGCGTTGGGCTGCTGGGCGTCTCCGGCTGGTTCCTGACCGGCGCCGCGATCGCGGGCGCAGGCGGGGCCTTCAATCTGTTTGCGCCGTCCGCGCTGGTGCGCGGGCTGTCCTTTCTGCGCATCGTGTCCCGTTATGCGGATCGCGTGGTGGGTCATTCGGCTACCTTGCGTCTGCTGGCGGACTTGCGTGCCACGGTGTTCGGCGCCTTGATCCGCTTGACGCCTCGTCAACTGGCGCGCTATCGCAACGGCGATCTGGTCGCGCGCATGACGGGTGACGTCGATGCCTTGGACACGGTGTTTCTGTTTGTGTTGGCGCCCTTGGCGACGGCCGTGCTGGCCGGTGCAGTGCTGACCGCCGTGTTGGGCATGTGGGTGCCTGCCGCCGCGCTGGCTTTCGCGCTGGCTTTGTTGACTGCCTGTGTGCTGGTGCCCCTGTGGCTGCTGCGCGCCGCGCGCAAGCCGGGCGCGGCCGCGCAGGAAAGCGCGGCGGGATTGCGCGCGGCAACCCTGGATGCAGTGGATGGCCACGCGGACATGGTGGCGTTGCACGCGCAAGCGCAGACGGCCGAGCATTTCGAACGCTTGTGCGAGGCCAGTGCGCGGGCTCGCCGCAGTCAGGCGCGCGTTGCCGCAAGGGGGCAGTGGTTCTTGCAGGTGGCGGCGGGGGTGTCGGTGCTGGCATTGCTGTGGTTCGGCTTGGGCACGCACGAAGCAGGCGGCATCGAAGGGCCGGTGCTGGCCGGGCTGCTGCTGGCCGTCATCGGCATTTTTGAAGTGGCGGGGCCGATCATGCGGGGAGCTTCGCGCATGGGTTCGGCCATGACGGCGGCGGCACGCATCCGCGACGTTACGCAGGCGCAGCCCGACATGCACGACCCGGCCACGCCGCGAAGCTTGCCGGCCGGCGGGGTGCTGGAATTGGATGGCGTCAGCTTTTGCTATCCCGCCCGGTCGGCGGGCGTCAGCCCGACGGTGCTGGATAGTATTGATCTGCGGGTGGAACCGGGCGAGCGCGTGGCCATCCTGGGCGCCAGCGGCGAGGGCAAGTCCACCTTGTTGCACTTGATTCTGCGCTTGGAAGACCCGCAGGCAGGGCGGGTACGCTTTGGCGGATGCGACGCGCGTGACGCCATGCAAAGCGACTGGCATCGGCGCATTGCCTTGCTGTCTCAGGATGCGCCCGTGTTTCTGGGCACCTTGCGCACCAATCTGCTGATCGGCGACGCCACGGCCGACGACGCGGCCTTGTGGCGCGCCTTGGACGCTGCCCGGCTGGGCGACTTTGTGCGCGGGCTGCCGGAAGGGCTGGACACCTGGGCGGGAGAAACGGGGTCGCAATTGTCGGCTGGGCAGGCGCGCCGCCTGTGTCTGGCGCGCGCATTGCTGTCGCCGGCTGCTGTGATCGTGCTGGACGAACCCACCGCCGGCTTGGACGCGGTGGCGGAAGCGGATTTCTTCAATGACCTGGAACGCGCGGTGCAGGGACGCACCGTGGTGCTGGCTACGCATGCGGCATTGCCCCCGGGCGCGGTGGACCGTTGCCTGCAATTGCGCAATGGACGATTACATGACGTGTCATCGCCGGCGGCAATCCTGGCTTAAGCGCGGTGGCAAGGTTATAGTTCGCCTTGCTTCAATTCTTCAGGCCCGCCTTTCATGCAGACCGACAACGCCGAGACCATCCGGCGCACCATCCGCAGCGTTCCGGACTGGCCCCAACCTGGTGTCACCTTCCGCGACATCACGCCCGTCCTGCAGGACCCGCGGGCGTTTCGGGTTCTGATCGATCTGTTCGTTTACCGCTATATGCGCCAACGCCTTGACCTGGTGGCGGGTGTGGACGCGCGCGGTTTCATCGTGGGCAGCGTGCTGGCCTATGAACTCAACCTGGGTTTCGTGCCGGTGCGCAAAAAGGGCAAGCTGCCTTTCCGTACCGTGGCCGAGGAATATTCGCTGGAATACGGCAATGCGGCGGTTGAGATGCACACGGATTCCGTGCGCACCGGCCAGCGCGTACTGCTGGTCGACGATTTGATCGCCACGGGCGGCACGATGCTGGCCGCGATCAAGCTGCTGCAACGCCTGGGCGCGAATGTGGTGGAGGCTGCGGCCATTATTGATCTGCCTGATCTGGGGGGTTCTGCGAAAGTCGCCGCAACAGGCACGCCGCTGTTTACGGTTTGCCAGTATGGGGCGGGTACGCCTTAGGGGTACTGTTGGCGGTTGCTTGATGGGTTTCGCGCGAATTAGGGCGGGGTTCTTGGTGGCGGGTTCTCGCGCTGCACCCATCCTACGAGTTGCTGTTTGTTCGCCGCTGCTGATGGGTTTCGCGCGAATTCGGGCGGGGTTCTTGGTGACGGGTTCTCGCGCTGCACCCATCCTACGAGTTGCTGTTTGTCCGCCGCTGCTTGATGGGTTTCGCGCGGATTGCGCCGGGGTTCTCGGCGCCGCTCTCTCGCGCTTCATCCATCATACGGTTGTCGGTAGGATGGGTGTGGCGCGCGACGGTGTGCATTGAAAATTTGATGCTGATCGCGCGAACCCATCAGGCAGCCGTCGCGTTGTGGCTGAATTGGCTATGTGTTCATCGCTGCGGTGTGGCTGAATTTTCTGTTTATTCACCGCCGCTTGATGGGTTTCGCGCGAATTGCACTGGGGTTCTTGGCGCCGGCTCTCGCGCTGCACCCATCCTACGAATCGGACAGCCTGGGTTGGATGAAATCCAGGAACGCCTTGGTTTTGGCGGGCAGCATGCGCGAGGGCAGCAATGCGAATAGCGGCAGGGGCGTGAGGCTCCAATCGGGTAGCACGCGCACCAGGCCCGCTTGATTGATGGCGCGTTCCATCGCGTCGAATACCAGCAGCGGCGTAATGCCCAAGCCCTGGCCGGCAAGACGCCCCAACATGCCCACATTGTTCGCCGACAGCCTGCCCGACACCTGCACGCGCTCTACCTTGTCGCCCGAATGCAGCATCCAGAACGACGATTCCTCGCGCATCGTGGGGCGCAGGCATTCGTGGTGGGTCAGGTCGGCCGGTACGCGCGGCTCGCCATAGCGGGCCAGATAGTCCGGCGACGCATACAACTGGTGCGCCATCAGCACGATCTTGCGTGAAATCAAACTCGAATCGGGCTGCTGCCCGAAGCGCAGGATCAGGTCGAACGGATTGCTGATGGGGTCGATCGGACGCATGCTCAGATCGAAATCGCATTCGATGTCGGGGTGCTGCTCGCGAAATTCGCGAATGACCGCGGGCAAGAACAATTGCGCCAGGCTGGTGGGCAGTGAAATGCGCAAACGCCCTTTGGGCTGCACCGCCATGTCCAGCAATTGGTCATGCGCAATGCGCGCTTCTTCGACGATGTGCCGGCAGCGTTCAAAGTAAATGGCGCCGGCTTCGGTCAGATCGATTTTGCGCGTGCTGCGATTCAGCAGCCGCATCCCGACGCTGCGTTCCAGTTCACTGACGCGGCGCGAGAGCGTGGATGTCGGAATATTCAAGGCTTCGGCGGCGTGGCTGAAGTTCTTGCGCTTGGCGACTTCGACAAAGAGCGCGATGTCGTTAAGCTGGATATCCATGGGGCCTCGAGTCTCTAAATTCCATTTCTGGCAGGTTTGTATGATAAATGGATTTATTGTCCCGCCAGCGAAAATGTCTATTCCCGCGCGACGAGCATCTTCTTGCCGGGGCTACCAGGTCGAACTTCCCCGGCCAGGCTTGCGCCAAGCTGAATACCCATAAGGCTCGCGGCGTGTCGCCGCTCCAGGGTAGTGCGCAGAAATCGCGCAAATTCCCACGGCATTCGCCGGATACAACATGCAATTGTCCCATTCGTGAAAAGATGTTCACCAAAATAAGGGTTTTTACTAAGCTCGAAACCCCAGATACTTCGTCCCAGCAATCAAACAGTCACATAGCCGTTGCCATTCTGGCAGCAGACGCTGTGCAAGGTTTAGGATGGAGTCATCACAATGAAAGCCCTAGCAACCGCACTCATGGTCACCGCAACCCTAGTCGGCATGTCCGCCGCTCACGCTGATGGCAAGACGCGTGAACAGGTTCAACAAGAACTGCAAGCCGCCAAGGCCGCCGGCCAGGTCACGTTTGGCGAACTGGATTACCCGCCCGCCGCCGTGCAGCAAACCAGCCTGACGCGCGATCAAGTCCAACAAGAACTGCAAGCCGCCAAAGCCGCCGGCCAAGTCACCTCTGCCGAGCTGGACTACCCGCCCAAGGCCGCCGTGTCGCAATCGGCCGGCAAGTCGCGCGAACAAGTTCGCCAGGAATTGGCTGAAGCCAAGGCCCGCGGCGAATACACCTTCGGTGAATTGGACTACCCGCCCAAGGGCAAGTAAGGTTGCAAGCCCGGCTTGCGCGGGCACCCGGATGGTCACGAAACCCCTTGAGACGCCAAGGGGTTTTTTTATCCTCGCTGACGCAACGGCTTCCGCGATGGCGTGGTGATGTGGGGCGCCGCTGTGGTGTTTACGCCGCAAAACTGTACGCCGCTACCAACAACTGCTGTCAAAAAATCCCGCGCCGTGACGCCATCGCGCCGCCTGCCACCGGCAATAGCGAGTAAACATTCGTATTTGTTTTCAAGGCGTTAAGGCGCATCCCCAGGCGTTCTGACGTTTCAGCCGGCTGTCATTATCCCAGCCGTGGAAAGTAGTTCGTCAAAACCGGTGTTACTTCAAGTTGCACCAGGCCGGACACTAGATGTAGTGCAGACGCCGCTTGCGGATTGCAGCGGCACGCAGAAGCCCGTCGCTTGGACGGCGCGACTGCGCATGCCTTTTATCTCGCCATTTTGGGGACTTATATGAAGAAGACGCTATTGGCCGTTGCGTTGCTGGCAGGCTCTGCCGGCGCCGCGCAAGCCGCCGACTCCGTAACGCTGTACGGCTTGATCGACGCGGGTATCGGCTACGAGCAAGTGAAGTTCAATGGGGCCAAGCAAAGCCGTTTTGGCGGCGTTCAAGGTGTCAGCAGCGGTTCGCGTTTCGGCCTGCGCGGCACGGAAGATCTGGGCGACGGCCTGCGCGCCGTGTTCACCCTGGAAGGCGGCTTCGGTCCCATGAACGGCAAGTCGGCGCAGAACGGCCGCCTGTTCGGTCGTCAAGCCACCGTGGGCCTGGACAGCGATTCCTGGGGCCGCCTGGAATTCGGTCGTCAAACGAACCTGGCGTCGAAGTACTTCGGTTCGATCGACCCGTTCTCGATCAGCTACAACACCGCCAACATGGGTACGACGTTCGGCAGCGCCAACACGATGCGCCTGGACAACATGGTGCTGTATCAAACCCCCAGCCTGGGCGGCTTCAAGGCCGGCATCGGCTATTCGTTCAGCGCCGATGACACCGTCAGCGACACCACGCAGACCGGCTTCGCCACCGGCGACAACAACCGTGTGCTGACCGTTGGCATGCAGTACGTGAACGGCCCCTTGAACCTGGCCGCGGCCTATGACCGCTTCGATCCGACCAACGATCGCGTTGGCGGCAAGAGCGCGGCTCGCATCCAGGAATACATCATCGGCGGTTCGTACGACTTTGAGGTCGTGAAGCTGGCGGCCGCTTTTGGCCAGACCCGCGACGGCTGGTTCGTGGGTCAGAACATGGGCACCACGCCGGAAGGCATGAACACGCTGGGCTCGTTCAAGCTGGCCGACGGCTTTCGCGCCAACTCGTACATGATCGGCGCCACCGTGCCCTTGGGCCGCCACGCCGTGTTCGGTTCCTGGCAGCGCGCGACCGCCGGCAACGACAAGCTCACGGGCGATGACGCCACGTTCAACGTCTACAGCCTGGGCTACACCTACGACTTCACCAAGCGCACCAACCTGTACGCCTACGCCTCCTATGGCGACAACTATGCGTTCCAGCACGACGCGCGCGACACCGCCGTTGCCGTCGGCGTGCGCCACCGTTTCTAAACGACGGGGCGCCTGACCGGACCCTGCTGAATGCGCGGCTTATCTCCGTACGCCGCCGAGTGACAGCAACCCCCGCCTGGGTCCGGCCGGGCGCATTCGACGCTCAGAAGGGAAGGGCCTCCATCTGGAGGCCCTCTCGCATTCTGGCGCTGTGTTTGTTGTCTACAGGAACAGCTTGTAGGCCGGGTTCTCGGTTTCGTTCCAATGCGGGTAGCCCAATTCGGCCACAAACGTGCGGAACTGCTTCTTGTCCGTGGGCGGCACCTGGATGCCGATCAGGATGCGCCCGTAGTCCGCGCCCTGGTTCCGGTAATGGAAGAGGCTGATGTTCCAGTCCGGGTTCATCGCGTTCAAGAAACGCATCAGCGCGCCGGGGCGCTCGGGAAACTCAAAGCGATACAGCAATTCGTTGCGCGCCAGCGCTGAACGCCCGCCCACCATGTGGCGCAGGTGCGTCTTGGCCATTTCGTCGTGGGTCAGGTCCAGCGTGTCGAAGCCATGGCGACGGAAGTTGGCCGCGATCTTGTCAGGCTCGGTCGCGGACGACACCTGGATACCGACGAACACGTGCGCACGGTCCGCGTCGGAAATACGGTAGTTGAATTCAGTGACGCTGCGTTCACCGACCAGTTCGCAGAAACGGCGGAAGCTGCCGCGTTGCTCGGGCATCGTTACCGCAAACACGGCTTCGCGCATTTCGCCGACTTCGGCGCGTTCGGCCACGAAGCGCAGGCGGTCGAAGTTCATGTTGGCGCCGCAGGCAATCGCCACCAGCGTCTTGCCTTTCAGATGGTGCTCGGCCGCGTACTGCTTGGCGCCGGCCACTGCCATGGCGCCCGCCGGTTCCAGGACGCTGCGCGTGTCCTGGAACACGTCCTTGATGGCGGCGCAGATCGAATCCGTGTTGACCACCACGAAGTCGTCCACGTACTGGCGCGTGAGCTTGAAGGTTTCCACGCCCACCATCTTGACGGCGGTGCCATCCGAAAACAGGCCGACGTCGTTCAACTGCACTCGGCGACCGGCGCGCACGCTGCGCAGCATGGCGTCGGAATCTTCGGTCTGCACGCCAATGATCTTGATCTCGGGCCGCAGTTGCTTGATGTAGGCCGCGACGCCGGAGATCAGACCGCCTCCGCCGATGGCCACGAAGATGGCGTCGATCGGCCCCGGGTGCTGGCGCAAGATCTCCATGCCTACCGTGCCCTGGCCGGCGATCACGTCGGGGTCGTCAAAGGGATGGACGAACGTCAGCTTCTCTTTTTTCTCAAGAATCTGCGCATGCGCGAAGGCGTCGGTGAAGCTCTCGCCCGCCAGGACCACTTCGCCACCCAGGCGGCGCACCGCGTCGATCTTCACTTGCGGGCTGGTGGTGGGCATGACGATGACGGCGCGGCAACCCAGGCGGCTGGCGGCCAGCGCCACGCCTTGCGCGTGGTTACCGGCCGAGGCCGCGATGACGCCCCGGTTCAGCGCGGCTGGGGTCAGGTTGGCCATCTTGTTGTAGGCGCCGCGCAGCTTGAAACTGAACACCGCCTGAGTATCTTCGCGCTTGAGCAGCACCGTGTTGGAAATCCGCGCGGATAGCTGGGGCGCGGCTTCCAGCGGTGACTCGACCGCTACGTCGTAAACCTTCGAAGTCAGGATGCGTTTCAGATAATCAGTGGACATGGACCGCGCAAGAGCAAGAGTGAGGACTGGGCCAGATTATTGCAGGGAATGCCGCGCCGCCAGAAAAGGTTTGTCGTGGCGATGGCGCGGCGGCGCCAAGGGCGGCCGATTCGATTCCTGATCTTCATTGGACCGGGCGCGGCTACACTCGCTCCTCATGGAAGAAAGCCTTTTATCCGCTGTTCAGTGGTTGCTGGGAATGTTGGCGCTGCCCTCGGTGGGCTTGTCCGCCATTTTTACGGTATCGCTCGTTTCCGCCACCTTGCTGCCGCTGGGCTCCGAGCCGGCGGTGTTTGGCTACATCAAGCTGTCGCCCGACATGTTTTGGCCGGCCATCCTGGTGGCGACGGCCGGCAACACCGTGGGCGGGGCGATCAGCTACTGGATGGGCGTGGGCGCCGAAAAAGCCGTGCATCGCTGGAAGGAAAAACACCCGCACCCTCATCCCGACGCCACCGAAAGCGGGCGGATGCGGGGCCGCTGGAATGAGCGCGCCCACGATTGGCTGCACCGCATGGGCCCGCCGGCCTTGCTGCTGTCCTGGTTGCCCGCCGTGGGCGACCCGCTGTGCGCCGTGGCGGGCTGGCTGCGTTTGTCGTTCTGGCCCTGCATGCTTTATATGGCCATCGGCAAATTCCTGCGCTATCTGGTCATGACGGCCAGCCTGCTGTGGTTCTTCCCGGGCCAGATCTAAGCACTGACGTTGAACTTAAATGGGGACGGGTAACGCCGGTTTCCTCGTGCCATTGGCCGGCTTCCCAGGGTTATTTGGGGTCAAGTCCGGCCAATGGCATAAAATAATTTTTTATGGGCCCCTCTTGCCGCCATGAACGCCCCACTCGCTAGCCACATTTTGAACGGGGCGATGCCGCCCGCGACACCCGCGCGACTGCGCGAAATCCCCTACAACTACACGTCGTTTTCCGACCGCGAGATTGTCGGCCGGCTACTGGGCGATGACGCCTGGAGCTTGCTGACCGACCTGCGCGGCGAGCGCCGCACGGGCCGTTCCGCGCGGATGCTGTACGAAGTGCTGGGCGATATCTGGGTGGTGCGGCGCAATCCGTACCTGCAGGACGACCTGCTGGACAATCCCAAGCGGCGCAAGCAGTTGATCGATGCCCTGCACCATCGCCTGGGCGAGATCGACCGCCGCCGCGAACCGGGCATACCCACCGAAGCAGGCCATGATCCGCATCGCGACGAAAAGGTGGTTGGCCTGTTGGCCCGCGCCCGTTCCGCGATTGCCGCCTTCGAAGGGGAATTCGACCAGACCACCATGATGCGCAAACAGGCGCAGAAGGTGCTGGGCCGCATCACCGCGCGCGACAACATCAAGTTCGACGGCCTGTCGCGTGTATCCCACGTGACGGACGCCACCGACTGGCGTGTGGAATACCCGTTCGTGGTGCTGACGCCCGATTCCGAAGATGAGATCGCCGCGCTGGTCACCGCCTGTATCGAGCTGGGCCTGACCATTGTTCCGCGTGGCGGCGGCACGGGCTATACCGGCGGCGCCATCCCGCTGACCTGGAAATCGGCCGTCATCAACACCGAAAAATTCGACAAGCTGGGCAAGGTCGAGTCCTGTATCTTGCCCGGGCTGACCGAGCCCGTGGCCGTCATCCACGCCGGCGCCGGCGTGGTGACCAAGCGCGTGTCTGAAGCGGCCGAAGCCGCGGGCTTTGTCTTCGCGGTGGACCCGACCTCGGCCGAAGCGTCGTGCGTGGGTGGCAACATCGCCATGAACGCGGGCGGCAAGAAGGCCGTGCTGTGGGGCACCGCGCTGGACAACCTGGCCTGGTGGCGCATGGTGGATCCGGACGGCAACTGGCTGGAAGTCACCCGCCTGGAACACAACATGGGCAAGATCCATGACGTGGACACGGCGCGCTTCGAACTCAAGTGGTTCGATGGCAAGGGCAAGCCCGGCGAGCGTCTCTTGAAGACCGAACTGCTGGAAATCAAGGGCCGCGTGTTCCGCAAGGAAGGCCTGGGCAAGGACGTTACCGACAAGTTCCTGGCCGGCCTGCCCGGCATCCAGAAGGAAGGTTGCGACGGCCTGATCACGTCGGCGCGCTGGGTGCTGCACCGCATGCCGCGCCACACGCGCACCGTCTGTATGGAATTCTTCGGGCAGGCGCGCGACGCCATCCCGTCGATTGTCGAGGTCAAGGGCTACCTGGACGGCGAAGGCAAGGCGCGCGGCGCCATCCTGGCCGGCCTGGAGCACCTGGACGAACGCTATCTGCGCGCGGTCGGCTACGCCACCAAGAGCAAGCGCGGCGTGCTGCCCAAGATGGTCTTGATTGGCGATATCGTCGGTGACGACGATGACGCGGTGGCCGCCGCCGCCAGCGAAGTCGTGCGCCTGGCCAACACGCGCCATGGCGAAGGCTTTGTGGCCGTGAGCCCCGAGGCGCGCAAGAAATTCTGGCTGGACCGCTCGCGCACCGCCGCGATCGCGCGTCACACCAACGCCTTCAAGATCAACGAAGACGTGGTGATTCCGCTGCCCCGCATGGGCGAATACACGGATCACATCGAACGCATCAACATCGAACTGTCGACCAGCAACAAGCTGAAGCTGCTGGGTGCGCTGGACGCCTACCTGTGCACGCCGCTGCCCATCGGCAAGGCCGACGATGCGGACATCGACAGCACCCGTGCCGAAGTGTTGGCCGAACGCACGCGCCAGGCGCTTGAGCTGCTGGGCAGTGTGCGCCAGCGCTGGCAATGGCTGCTGGACAACCTGGACCTGCCGCTGGCGCAGGCGCTGCCTGAACTGCAAGCGCTGGGCCTGGGCGACGTGCAAGCCGCGCTGACCGACCGCCTGGCCGCGCAACCCACCGCGCGCCTGTTCGACGTGGTGCAGGACCGCACGATCCGCGTGTCCTGGAAGACCGAAGTACTGCCAGGCTTGCAGCGTGCATTTTCGGGCGCGGCGTACAAGAAGATCGTCGACGAGCTGATCGCCATCCATGGCCGCGTGCTGAAGAGCCGCGTGTTCGTGGCGCTGCACATGCACGCCGGCGACGGCAACGTGCACACCAACATCCCGGTCAACTCGGACGACTACGAGATGCTGCGCGAGGCCCACCAGGCTGTCGACCGCATCATGCAGATTGCCCGCGACCTGGACGGCGTGATTTCCGGCGAACACGGCATCGGCCTGACCAAGTATGAATTCCTGACCGAAGCCGAGCTGGCGCCGTTCCAGGACTACAAGCGCCGCGTCGACCCCAACGGCCACTTCAACGCGGGCAAGCTGATGCCCGGCGCCGATTTGCGCCACGCCTGGACGCCCAGCTTCAACCTGATGGGCCATGAGTCGCTGATCATGCAGCAAAGCGACATCGGCGCCATCTCGGAATCCATCAAGGACTGCCTGCGCTGCGGCAAGTGCAAGCCGGTGTGCGCCACGCACGTGCCGCGCGCCAACCTGCTGTATTCGCCGCGCAACAAGATTCTGGCGACCTCGCTGCTGGTCGAAGCCTTCTTGTACGAAGAGCAGACGCGGCGCGGCGTCAGTCTGAAGCACTGGGAAGAGTTCGAAGACGTGGCGGACCACTGCACGGTTTGCCACAAGTGCTACAACCCCTGTCCGGTGGATATCGACTTCGGCGACGTGTCGATGAACATGCGCGCCGTGCTGCGCCGCATGGGTCGCAAGTCTTTCAACCCGGGCACGGCCAGCGCCATGTTCTTCTTGAACGCGAAGGACCCGGCCACCATCAACGCCACGCGCAAGGCGATGGTGGGCGTGGGCTACAAGGTCCAGCGCGCCGCGCATGACTTGTTTTCCGGATTGGTGAAGAAGCAGACGGCCAAGCCGCCGGCCACCGTGGGCAAGCCGCCGCTGCGCGAGCAGGTCATTCACTTCGTGAACAAGAAGATGCCGGGCGGGTTGCCGAAGCAGGCTGCGCGCAAGCTGCTGGATATCGAAGACGCGAACTACGTGCCGATCATCCGCGACCCCAAGGCCACGACCGCCGATACGGAAGCCGTGTTCTATTTCCCGGGTTGCGGTTCAGAGCGCCTGTTCTCGCAAGTGGGCCTGGCCACGCAAGCCATGCTGTGGCATGCGGGCGTGCAGACGGTGTTGCCGCCAGGTTATCTGTGCTGCGGCTATCCCCAGCGCGGCAACGGCATGACGGATAAGGCCGAGCAGATCATCACTGATAACCGGGTGCTGTTCCACCGGGTCGCCAATACGCTGAACTACCTGGACATCAAGACGGTGGTGGTTAGTTGCGGCACCTGCTATGACCAGTTGTCGGGCTATGAATTCGACAAGATCTTCCCGGGCTGCCGTCTGATCGACATCCACGAGTATTTGCTGGAAAAGGGCATCAAGCTGGAAGGCGCCAAGGGCGTGCGCTATATGTATCACGACCCCTGCCACACGCCGATGAAGCTGCAAGAGCCGATGAAGACGGTGCGGGCGCTGGTGGGCGATGAGGCCATCAAGAGCGACCGCTGCTGCGGGGAATCGGGCACGCTGGCGGTCAGCCGGCCGGATATCTCGACGCAGGTGCGTTTCCGCAAGCAGGAAGAATTGCTGAAGGGCGACGCGGCGCTGCGCGGAGACGGTTTCGCGGGCGACATAAAGGTGCTGACGTCGTGCCCGTCGTGCTTGCAGGGGCTGTCGCGCTATGAGGGCGACGTCAAGATGGAAGCGGATTACATCGTTGTCGAGATGGCCCGGCACATTCTGGGTGAAGGGTGGATGGAAGATTACGTGAAGCGCGCGAACGCGGGCGGGATTGAGCGGGTGCTGGTGTGATGGGTTGCGCGCGAAATTGACTTGGGATTTTCTTGGCGATTGTGCGCGCTTCACCCATCTTCGCGGTACCTGGCACCTTCCCGACATCAAAAAAAACCCGCGTCAGCCTAAGCTGAACGCGGGTTTTTTAACGGCTGACCGGATTATTCCAGCTTGATGTTCGCCTTCTTGATCACGTCTGCCCACGCGCTGCGCTCTTGTTCGGCGTAGGCCTTGAAGTCTTGCGCGGACATCGGCATCGGGATCACGCCCATGTCCAGCATCTTCTTGGATACGGCGTCGCTTTTCAGCGTGGCGTCCAGGTCGGCCGACAGCTTCTTCACCACCGCTTCCGGCACGCCGGCGGGGCCGACCAGGCCTTGCCAGGCGTAGGCCGTGAAATTGGCCACGCCTTGTTCTGCCATCGTCGGGGTGTCGGGCAGCACCGACAGGCGTTCCGGCGTGGCGGCGGCCAGGACGCGCAGCTTGCCGGCCTTGACGTTCGGCAAGCCGGAAGCCAGGTCGATAAACATCACATCCACCTGTCCACCCAGAAGATCCTGGATGGCGGGGGCCGCGCCCTTGTAAGGTACGTGCAGCAGGTCCGCCCCGGTGCGCTGCTTGAAAAGCTCAAGCGCCAGATGGTGCGGCGAGCCCGCGCCGGCCGAGGCCGCGCTCAGCTTGCCCGGTTCTTTCTTCGCGGCGGCCAGCACGTCGTCCACCGTCTTGTACGGCGAATTGACGTTCACGGCCAGCAGCAGCGGGAACTTGGCGATGCCGCCGATGTAGGTGAACTTGGCCGGATCGTAGGACAGCTTCGCGTACAGCGACGAATTGAATGCCAGCGTGCCTGAATCCGCCGTGCCGACCATATAGCCGGTGGGGTCGGCTTGCGCGATGGCGGTGGCGCCGATGATGGTGGCCGCGCCCGGGCGGTTTTCCACCACGATGGTCTGGCCCAGCGGCTTTTCCAGGCCGCTGGCGACCGTGCGGGCGACCACGTCGGTGCCGCCGCCTGCCGGGTACGGCACGATCCAGCGGATCGGCTGGGTGGGCCAGGATTGGGCGGAAGCCGTGGCGGCGGCCAGCGACAGGGCGGCCAGCGCCAACAGGCGCCGTGCGGGATGGTGCATGGGGTGTCTCCTCGTGCGGGATCAAAGATTGAGCGCGACGCGGGCGCTTCTTGTTCTGCGCCGTCAGTCCGCGCTGCTATTTTTTGCGCCGCTATTATGCTCGCGTTCCACGCGAAAAGGGGGCCGGCCGGCCCCCTGTTTTCCCGCATGCGCGTGTCGTGCTACTGCGGATCCGGGTATGTGCGGGCGCCGAAGATCGCCGTGCCGATACGCACTTCGGTCGAGCCTTCCTCAATAGCCAGTTCAAAGTCGCCGCTCATGCCCATCGACAAGCGCTCCAGCGAGACGCCGTCGATGTTCTCGGCACGCAGGCTGTCGCGCAGCTCGCGCAGGGCGCGAAAGCAGGCCCGTACGGGTTCTGGGTCGGACGAGTTCACCGCCAGCGTCATCAGGCCTTGCACGCGCAGGGTGGGAAACTCCGCCGCAATGCGGCGCAGGAACGCGGATACCTCTTCGGGCGCCATGCCGAACTTGCTGGGCTCGGTCGACGTCTTCACCTGGACCAGCACGTCCAGGGTCCGGCCCTCATTGAGCAGGCGGCGGTGCAGGGCCTCGGCCAGATCGGTGCGGTCCAGCGACTGCACTTCAGTGGCGTCGCGCGCGGCGTCCTTGGCCTTGTTGGTCTGCAAATGCCCGATCAGCACCCATTGCAGGCCTTGCCCGGCCAACGCGGCCGCCTTCTGCCGGATTTCCTGGGTCTTGTTTTCGCCGAAACGGGTCAGGCCCAGCGCCATGGCTTCGCGGATTGCGTCCACCTCGAAGGTCTTGCTGACGGGCAGCAGCACCACGCTGTCCGGGCTGCGCCCGGCGCGCGCGCAGGCGTCGGCAATGCGTTGGCGGATGTGGGCGATGCGCCCGGCCATGGTGTCTACGACGGTCATGCAGCTCTCTTGCAGGAACAGGATGTCCCATAGTGTAGGACTGTGCGGGACGGTTTCGCCACACCGCGTGCGACCGTCGTTGACCCTGCGTAATCCGCAGGCTTAGAATTTGCAGAGATTTGTTTATATTTCAATGTTCTATGCCCTCCGGCGCCGCCCCAGCAGGCGACACGGTTCTTCCCCTTCCCAGTCTCCCCGCCATGTCCAGCGCAGCGCCTGAATACGCCTTTGCCACGCCGTTCCTGAATCCCCCCGCATCCCCCATCCGATCGCTCATGCCGTATGCCTTGCGGCCGGGCACGATTTCGCTGGCGGGCGGCTACCCCGCGCAAGAACTGTTCGACGTCGAGGGCCTGTCGATCGCATCCACCCAGGTGATGTCGCGCCTGGGCGCGTGCCTGCAGTATTCCAATATTGACGGCCAGGCCAGCCTGCGCAACGAATTGGCCCGCTTGACGACCGCGCGCGGCCTGCAGTGCAACGCCGACACCGAACTTGTCGTGACGGGCGGCTCGCAGCAGGCCCTGGCGCTGCTGACCCGCGTGATGCTGCAACCCGGCGACCACGCCATCATTGAATCGCCCGCGTTCCCCAATTCCGTGCAGGCCTTGCGCTACACCGGCGCCACGGTGCATACGGTTGCCTCGGGCCCGGATGGCATCGACGTGGATGCGCTGGATGAGCTGGCCGCGCGCGTCAAACCCAAGATGGTCTGTGTGGTGGCGTCGTTCTCGAACCCTTGCGGCGCAACGATCTCGCGCCAGCGCCGCCTGCGCTTGCTGGAACTGGCCGTCAAGCACCGCTTCCTGATCGTCGAAGACGACCCCTACAGCGAACTGCGTTTTGCCGGCGAAGCGGTGCCGCCCATCGCGGCCTTGGCCGAGGGCGAAGCCCGCCACTGGGCCGTGTACCTGGCCAGCATGTCCAAGACCATGGCGCCAGCGCTGCGTATCGGCTGGCTGATTGCCCCGGCCGAAATTCGCCGCCGCTGCGTCAGCGCGAAGGCGGCCGACGACATGGCGTCATCCGCATGGATCCAGGAAGTGGTGGCGCAGTACCTGGCCAATGGCCGCTACGACGAACACGTGCCGCGCATACGCGCCGCCTATGGCTTGCGCTGCGACGCCATGGCCGAGGCCTTGGCCCGCGAGCTGGACGGCCGTGTCAGCTTCAGCAAGCCCGAAGGCGGCATGTTCTTCTGGGCGCGCTTGACGGGTGACGTGGACGCGACCCGCCTGTTGCCCTACGCCATCGAGCACGAAGTGGTCTATGTGCCGGGCAAGGCGTTCTATGCCAACGCCGAACAGGCCGACCTGTTCGCCATGCGCATGTCGTTCGCCACCATGAACGAAAGCCAGATCGCCCAGGGCATGGTGCGCCTGGGCCGCGCGCTGGATGCCTGCCAAGCCAACGAGCCTGTGTCGATTTCGCTGGCGGCGTGACGGCATAACCGCATCGCTGCAAAGCGGCGCTCGCTTGCGGGCCGCCGCGCACATACCTTAATAAGCGCTTGTTATTTGGCGCGGGCGCTTCATGTCTATAAGCTTCTTGCCTCGGCGCGTCCCCGCGCCCGGTAACACAGGAACCAGGTCATGAACATTGCAAAAGGGTTGGTGGGCGCGGCGCTCTTGATGGCGGCGGCGCAAGGTGCGCAGGCGGCAACGTTGGACGTCGTGCGCGAGCGCGGCGCCGTGGCCTGCGGCACCACCACGGGCTTTGCCGGCTTTTCGGCGCCCGATGCGCAAGGCAAATGGCAGGGGCTGGACGTAGACGTTTGCCGCGCCATTGCCGCGGCGGTCTTCGGCGACGCCAACAAGATCAAAATCGTGCCCTTGAATTCGCAGCAGCGTTTCACCGCGCTGCAATCGGGCGAAGTGGACGTGCTGACGCGCAACACCACCGTGACGCAGCAGCGCGATACCGCGTTGGGTATCATCCACGCCGGCATCAACTTCTACGACGGCCAGGGCTTTCTGGTGCCTAAGTCGCTGGGCGTGAAAAGCGCCAAGGAAATCAGCGGCGCCACCATCTGCCTGCAAACGGGCACGTCCAACGAAAACACGCTGGCCGACTGGGCGCGCGCCAACAACGTGACGTACAAGCCGGTGGTGATCGAAACGTTCAACGAGGTGGTCAACGCCTTTGCCACGGGCCGTTGCGATGTGTTCTCGACCGATGCGTCGGGCCTGGCCTCGATCCGTATTTCCAAGCTGCAAAATCCCGACGATTACCTGGTGCTGCCCGAGATCATCTCGAAAGAGCCGCTGGGCCCCTTCGTGCGCCAGGGCGACGATAAGTGGCTGAACATCGTGCGCTGGTCTCTGTCGGCCATGATCGAAGCCGAGGAATACGGCGTGACGTCCAAGAACGTGGACGAGCAGGCCAAAAGCGCCAACCCCAACATCAAGCGCATTCTGGGTGTGACGCCGGGCAGCGGCGCCAATCTGGGTCTGGACGAAAAGTGGGCCTACAACATCGTCAAGCAAGTGGGCAATTACGGCGAAAGCTTTGAGCGCAATGTGGGCGAAGGCAGCCCGTTGAAGATCAAGCGTGGCCTGAATGCGCAGTGGACGCAGGGCGGTTTGATGTACGCGCTGCCGATCCGTTGATCGTCCGATGGCGCTGTGGCTAGCGCAGCGCCGTCATTCACCCCTGCCGGTACAACTGCGCTATTTTCACGAAAGCCACGCGCAGTTCCCGGGTGCCGCCCTGGAGGATCACGGGCCGGCCCCGGTGCGTGAAGATCACCAGCCGTTTTGAAAACAGCATCGGTACGAAGCGGGCGTAGCGCACGTCTTCCCACGCGACTTCCCGGCGGGTGAACCACGACTGGCGCAGCCCGCGCTCGTCGATCGTGGTGATCGACACCTGCATGTGCCAGGACACGAACAGCAGCCCCACAAAGCACAGCACCACCACGACGGCCAGCAGGGTGTCGAAGGGCTGCGCGGGGGCGCGGATGGCGGTGGTGACCACCTGCACGCCCAGCACGGCCAGGATGACCCAGGCCAAAATCCTTACCCAATCCGGCCACGCCTGCCCTGACAAGGGCAACGGCCCGATCTCGCGCAGCAATGCCGCGCGGTCTTCCAAAGACGGGGCAGGGGCGGGCTGGTTCATGCGGCCCGTTTGGCCGCGATGGCATTGCCCGCGCGGCTGGAACCCTTGCGGTTCAGGTGGGCCGACATCCATTGGCCGATATCGACCACGGCGTCGAAGTCCACGCCCGTGTCGATGTCCAGGCCGCGCAGCATGTACAGCACGTCTTCGGTGGCGACGTTGCCGGTGGCGCCCTTGGCGTAGGGGCAGCCGCCCAGGCCGGCGACCGACGTATGGAAGATGGAAATGTCGGTTTCCAGCGCCGCCAGAATGTTGGCCAGCGCCTGGCCGTAGGTGTCGTGGAAGTGGCCGGACACGCGCGCCGGGTCAACCACGCGGGTGACTGCCGCCATCACGTCGCGCACGCGCTGCGGTGTACCCACGCCGATAGTGTCGGCCACGTCGATCTCATCGACCTGCATGGCCAGGTAGCGCTGCGCCACGTCCACCACGGCCTCGACCGGAACCTCGCCCTGGTATGGACAGCCCAGCGCGCAACTGATGCTGCCGCGCACGCGGATGCCGGCTTCGCGTGCGGCTTGCACCACGGGTTCAAAGCGGGCGATGGATTCGGCGATGGAGCAGTTGATGTTCTTTTGCGAGAACGCTTCGCTGGCGGCGCCGAAGATGACGATTTCGTCCGCGCCAGCGGCCAGCGCGCCTTCAAAGCCCTTCATGTTGGGCGTCAGCACCGAATAGATGGTGCCCGGGCGGCGCTCGATGCGCGCCATGACGTCGGCGCCGTCGGCCATCTGCGGCACCCACTTGGGTGACACGAACGACGCGGCTTCCACATTGGGGAAGCCCGCGGCCGACAGGCGGTTGATCAGCTCGACCTTGATCTCGGTCGGCACGAATTCCTTTTCATTCTGCAGACCGTCGCGGGGCGACACTTCGACGATCTTCACGCGGGAGGGCAAAGCCATGTCTCTTCCTGGTTCGATTTGGGTGACGCGGCGCGCAAGGCTGCGGCGCCATCGTCAATATTAGCGCCATCGGAACGCGCGCTGCCCAAGCGGGTGATGTGTCTATGAGCCGCGCGCAAGGTACGTGGGTTGAGAGCCCGCGCACCGGCTCCTAGGTCAGCCGCTGGTACCGCCCATCATCCAGACGGGCGATGCGGCCCTGCAATTCCAGTTCCACCAGTTGCGCTTGCAGATCGCCAACGGCCAGCCCCGAGCGGACCTGGATGGCGTCCAGGTGCAGCGGATCAAAGCCCAGCGCCTCCAGCACGGGGTGGCTGGGCAATGCGGGGGCGGGCGGGGCCGCACGGCGTGCGGTGGGCGTGGGGCCGCCGCCAAGTTCGTCGGTGATGTCAGCCGCCGTTTCCACCAGCTTGGCGCCTTGGCGGATCAGGGCATGGCAGCCGCGCGACAAGGGCGAATGGATGGAACCGGGAATGGCGAAGACCTCGCGCCCGCTTTCGCCGGCCAGCCGCGCGGTGATGAGAGACCCGCTTTGCTTGGCGGCTTCCACCACCAGCACGCCGCGCGCCAGGCCCGCCACGATGCGGTTGCGCTTGGGAAAGTGCGGCGGCAGGGCGCCCGTGCCCAAGGGGAATTCAGACACCAGCGCGCCATGCGCCGCGATGCGGTGCGCCAGATCACGGTGACGCGCGGGGTAGATGCGGTCAATCCCGGTGCCCATGACGGCGACGGTGCCCGCGCCAGCTGCCCCCGCGTCCAGCGCCCCTTCGTGCGCCGCGGCGTCGATGCCCAGCGCCAGGCCGCTGACCACGCGCCAGCCATGTCCGGCCAGATGGCGGGCGAACGCGCGCGCGATCTCCTGGCCGCCCGGCGTGGCGTTGCGTGCACCCACGACGGCAAGCGACGGTCCTTGCAGGAAGTCCGGGTTCCCCACCACATACAGCAGGATGGGTGGGTCGGCGATGGTCAAGAGGTTCTGTGGATAAGCAGGGTCGGCCAGCGTCAGGATGTAGCGGTCAGGGCCTTGCACCCATTGCAGCGCGCCTTCCACCAGGGCCGCCATGTCGGCCGGCATGGGCGCGGCCAGTTGGCGCGCCAGCGCGTCGGGCAAGTGGCGGGTCAGGGCGGTGGCGCGCTGCGCGTAAATCTGCTCGGGCAGGCCCAGCGCGCTCAGCAGCGTACAGGCGGTGGCGGAACCCACATTGGGCTCCAGGGACAGCCGCAACCAGGCGGACAGTTCGTCAACAGTATGCGTAAGCGGCATGAGGCGGGCAGGAAGGTGGAACCAGGGTGGGTAACCAGGGCGGGCAACCAGGGTGGGCAAGTGTCGCATGCAAGGCGCGATGCGCGTCGGCGGGGCAGGGATGAAAGCGTCCAGGCAGGGGCCATGTGATGCAACGGTGGTGGGTCTGGCCAGGATCCTGGATCGCCGTTGAAAAGGGGGCGGACCCGCCTCATCAACAAGCGGGGACGCAGCAATTCCGCAATGCCGGACTTAGCCGAAAACTATTAGAAATCAAGACTCTAATGAATTAAACTCTTGCCTAAGTATCAATTATTGGCGATCCCCTTTCAATGGCTTTACTTCCTATCCTTCGCTATCCGGACCCGCGCTTGCACAAAAAGGCCAAGCCGGTAGCCGAAGTCGACGACCGCATTCGTCAACTGGTGCGCGACATGGCCGAAACCATGTACGACGCGCCGGGTGTCGGCCTGGCCGCAACCCAGGTCGACGTGCATGAGCGCGTGGTCGTGATCGACGTGTCCGAGGACAGCAATGAACTGCTCACGCTGATCAACCCCGAGATCACGTGGCGCAGCGATGACCACAAGATCTACGAAGAAGGCTGTCTGTCCGTGCCGGGCGTCTACGACGAGGTCGAACGCGCCTCGCGTATCCGTTGCAAGGCGCTGGACATCGACGGCAAACCCTTCGAGTTCGACGCCGACGGCCTGCTGGCCGTGTGCGTGCAGCACGAGCTGGACCACCTGGAAGGCAAGGTCTTCGTTGAATACCTGTCCAACCTCAAGCAGAACCGCATCAAGACCAAGCTGAAGAAGGCCGAGCGCGAAGCGCTGCGCGACTGATTCCCGTTTTCCACTCTTTGGTCTGACATCCCCATGCGCCTAGTTTTTGCCGGCACGCCGGAATTCGCCCGTATCGCTTTCGACGCCTTGCGGGCCGCGGGTCACGAGATTGCCCTGGTGATGACCCAACCCGATCGTCCCGCCGGGCGTGGCCTGAAGCTGACGCCCAGCCCGGTCAAGCAGGCCGCGCTGGACGCCGGCATCCCCGTCGCCCAGCCGCGCAGCCTGCGCCTGGATGGCCGTTATCCCGACGAGGCCGCCGAGGCGCGCGCGCTGCTGGAGCAGGTGGCGCCCGACGTGATGGTGGTGGCCGCCTATGGCCTGATCCTGCCGCAATGGGTGCTGGACCTGCCGCGCCTGGGTTGCCTGAACATCCACGCCAGCCTGCTGCCGCGCTGGCGCGGCGCGGCGCCGATCCAGCGCGCCATTGAAGCAGGCGACACACAAACGGGCGTGACCATCATGCAGATGGATCAGGGCCTGGATACCGGCGACATGCTGCTTGAGCGCGTGGTGCCCATTTCCGCCGATACCAACGCCGCGCAATTGCACGACGCCTTAGCGCTGGCAGGGGGCGAAGCCATTGTGGATGCGCTGAACGCCTTGGCTCAAGACGGCCTGACCCCGCGCAAGCAACCCGAAGCCGGCGTGACCTACGCCGCCAAGCTGGACAAGGCCGAAGCCGCGCTGGACTGCACCCAGCCCGCCGAATTGCTGGCGCGCCGCGTGCGCGCCTTCAACCCCGTGCCCGGCGCCAGCATCCGCCTGGCCGGCCTGCCCGACCCGGTCAAGGTGTGGCGCGCGCAGGCGCTGGACATGGCCGTGACGGCTGAGCCCGGCAGCGTGTTGCGCGCTGACGCGAACGGTATCGACATCGCCACCGGCGCGGGCGTGCTGCGCTTGCTGGAATTGCAGAAGGCGGGCGGCAAGCGCCAGCCGGTGGATGTGTTCATGCGCGGCTGGCCACCGGCCTGAACCCTCAGGGCTGGCGGCTGCCGGCCAGCAAGTCCAGGTAGGCGCCCGCCACCAACTGGGTGGGCGCTACCCCCAGCCCCGCCATCAAGGTGCGGGCTTCTTCCATGCCGGCGTCGGTGCTTTCGCCGTCGCGCAGCACCACTTCCAGTTCCAGGAATTCCCCCAGGCCCTCGACCCGGTCCAGATGGATGCGGGTGCGTCCGGCCATGAATACCACACGGTGTTTTTTCACGCGGCCGATGGCGCCATAGGCCAGCGTCAGGGTCTCGCGCAGGGTGTCGGGTGATTCCGTGGGGGAGATTGAGTAGAAGCTCTCTTTGGGGCCGGTGTCGTCGGCGCGGCGGTAAAAGATCAGTTCGCCCGTGCCGTCGGCAAACGCGCGCAGCTTCAGGCGGCCATGGGTGCAGGTGAAGAAGGTGTCGTCTTGTTCCAGGGACGCGGGCTCTTGCCCTGATAGCGCGGCGGCCAGGGGTTCCAGCGCGGCGATGCTATCGACACGGGCCTTGATTTCGACGTTGCGTGCCATGTGTGCGGACCCCCAGGGCCGATATCAGTACAAGGTGCCCGCAACGCGCGCGGGCAGGTCGCGGTCGTAAGCCACGCCGTCGAAGGTGCCGGCCGTCAGGTCCGACAGGATGCGGCCGGTGCTGGGCAGCGCGCTGCGCGGCACTTGCGTGGCCGGGTCCCACAGGCGCGAACGCAGCAGGGCGCGCGAGCATTGGAAGTACACGGTCTGCACATCGATGATCAGCACCGAGCGCGGCAGCTTGCCGTCCATGGCAAAGCGTTCCAGCAGGGCGGGGTCGACGCTGATGCGCGCCGTGCCGTTCACCCGCAACGTTTCGCCCACGCCCGGCACCAGGAACAGCAGCGCCACGCGGGGATCGGCCAGCACGTTCAGCAGGCTGTCCATGCGGTTGTTGCCACGGCGGTCAGGCAGCAACAGCGTCTTTTCGTCTTCGACCACCACGAAGCCGGCGGGGTCGCCGCGCGGCGATGCATCCAGGCCATCCGGCCCGCAAGTGGCCAGCATCGCGAACGGCGCCGCTTCGATGAAGGCGCGGTAGTGCGGGTGCACATGGTCCACTTCCTTCTTCAACGAGGCCTCGCCGGGCTCCCCGTACAGCGCCTGCAGCGCATCAGGGTTGGTGACGAGATGAGCGGGGTCGGTGTGCATGGCGGGTTCCGGTGGGCGGGGTCAGGCCAGGATGGCGGGCAGGTCGGTAACGGCTGTAAAGAGTTCGTCGGGCTTGCGTTCGCGCAGGGCGTCCATGTGGTTATAGCCCCAGGCGACCGAGCCGACACGCACGCCTGCCTTGCGGGCGGCGTCGATGTCGCGCATTTCGTCGCCCACCAGCAGGAAGCGCTCGGGGGCCACTTCATGGCGCCGCATCAAGCGGTCGATCTTGGCGGCCTTGCCGAACAGGTCGGTGCCGCATTCATAGTCGTCAAACAGCGCGGCGGTGTCGGCGCCCAGCACGCGCTGCACGTTTTCAATGGAGTTCGAACTGATTACCGCCAGGCGCATCCCGCTCGCTTTCAACTGCGCGAGCATGTCAGGGATGCCGTCGAACAGGTGCACGCTGGGGTCGATGTCCTGCATCAGCGTGCGCACGTGCGTCATGATTGCCGGCAGCTTCCACAGCGGAATTCCCAGGTACTTCAGGATTTCAGAGGCTTCGCGATGACGCAGGTTTTCGCGTTCGGACAAGTCGATCTTGCGAAAGCCGTATTTGTCGGCCACCGTGTTCAGAATGGAATTGAACCAAGGCATGGTGTCCGCCAAGGTTCCGTCGAAGTCGAATGCAGCGATGTCGTATTTCAAGTAATCAATCCGTTTGCCGGCTTGCGGCGGCGCTACAAGCCGTTGGGGTGAAGCAAATAGTGCACCACCGGCGCCAGGGCTTCAAGCGGCGGCGCGCTGGCCACGACACGGGCGGCGTTGGTCCAGGGGTAATCCAGGCCCAGCAGCCAGCCGAACACGGCGGGCATGTCGGCCGCCGGCAGCGTGACCATGGTTTCGATGGTGATGGTGAGGTCGGTCGCGCGATAGGGTTCCGGCTGGAACTTCCAGTCGTACCGGCCACAGCCCACGCGCACATTGCCCGTGGCCTTTTCGGTCATGCCGACGATCCAGTCGCACTGGTAGTCGGGCAGTCGCGCGTCGGCCGCGGGGCGCGACAGGTAGAACGTGTAGACGTTTTCGTAGGTTTGCCCGAACTTGCGGACCAGCGTGTCGGCAATTGCCGCCAAGCCGTGGGATTCGGGCGGAAACGCAATGGCCTGCGTGCGCAGGGCCATTTTCAGCACGGCGTCGGCGGCGAATGCGCGCGCCATGTGGTGGGGGCGGTTTTCGTCCTTGGCGTGGAAATACGCGCGCAACACGGACTCGGTGCTGGAGGGGGACAACGAATCGGAGGACATTGCTAGGGCTTCCGTCATGGTCTCAAGTGTGTGGGTGTGGGACATCAGGCCGTGATGGGATCGAACCACTTCGAGACGTTGGGCGGCTCGTAGATGGCGTAGCGATCCAGCAGCAGGGCGGGGTCTTCTTCCACGACCAGCATGTCGCGATGCTGGGGGCGGATGAAGGCTTCTTCGACGGCGTGGTCCACGAACTGCACCAGCGCATCGTAATACCCCGCGATATTCAACAGGCCGCAGGGCTTCTGGTGCATGTTCAATTGCGCCCAGGTCCAGACTTCAAAAAACTCTTCAAGCGTGCCGGCGCCGCCAGGCAGGGCGATGAAGCCGTCTGACTTCTCGATCATCATCGCCTTGCGCTCGTGCATGTTCTGCACCAGGTGCAGTTCGGTCAGGCCGCGATGCGCCTGTTCCTTTTTCTGCAGCAGTTCGGGGATTACGCCAATGACGCGGCCACCGGCGGCGAGCACCTCGTTGGCCACCACGCCCATGATGCCGACGACAGACCCGCCGTACACCAGCCCCAGGTCGCGCTTGACCAATTCGCGGGCCAGCACGCGGGCCTGCTCGATGTAGTCCGGGCGGGTGCCGGGATTCGAGCCGCAATATACGCAGATGTTCTTCAGGTTCATAACAGGTTCGAGATGGCCGGGCCCGTTACAGATTGCGTCACGGGCGTTCCGGGAAGTCGATAGTTTACGAGAAGGTCAGCGGGCGCGTTTGGGGGGCTCCAGCCAGTGCAAATTGGTGGCAGGAGCAATGTTTGGACACAGCAAGTTCCGCTGTGATCGGTAGACTGAGTTGTTCGGTACGACTGGAAATCCAGCGTCGTAGGGCTTTCACTAACTAGAGGAGCGAACGATATGGAACAAGCAACCCGAACCCCCCAGAAGGCCAGCCGCCCATTCGACATGGACGTGAAGGCGATCCGCGCCAAGGCACGCCAAGACATCGAGTCCGGCGCCGTCACGGACACCTATCGCGCCGACCGCGAAACCGTGCTGAAACTGCTGAACGAAGCGTTGGCCACGGAAATCGTCTGTGTGCTGCGCTACAAGCGCCACTACTTCATGGCCCGTGGCTTGAACGCCGAACCGGTGGCCGCGGAATTCGCCGAACACGCCACGCAGGAACAGGACCACGCCGACCGTCTGGCCGAGCGCATCGTGCAGCTGGGTGGCGAGCCGAACCTGTCGCCCAAGGGCATCCTGGAGCGCAGCCATTCGGAATATGTCGAAGGCAAAAGCCTGCAAGACATGATCAAGGAAAACCTGATCGCCGAACGTATCGCCATCGACAGCTATCGTCAGATGATTGAATACATCGGTGATCAGGATTCCACCACGCGCCGGATGCTGGAAGAGATCCTGGCGGTGGAAGAGGAACACGCCGACGATCTGGCGGATTTCCTGTAAAGCAACAGCCGCATTGCGCGGCGATGGCGCCCGCCTGACGGGCGCGGTCAAAACAAGAGGGGCGCGCCGCCAAGGCTGGCGGCGCGCCCCTGCCTTATCAGATTCAGATCGCCTCGCCCCAGAGGTCGTATTCGTCTGATTCGGTGACGCGCACGCGCACCAGGTCGCCCGCTTTCAGCGTTTTTTCCGAACTGACGTACACACAGCCGTCGATCTCAGGCGCGTCGGCGCTGCTGCGGCCAATGGCGCCGTCTTCGTCCACTTCATCGATCAGCACGTCGATCTCGCGGCCCACCTTGCGGGCCAGGCGCGCGGTCGAAATGCCCTGCTGCAATTCCATGAAGCGTTCCCAACGGTCTTGCTTGACCTCGTCGGGCACGGGGTTGTCCAGCAGGTTCGCGGGCGCGCCTTCCACCGGCGAATACTGGAAACAGCCCACGCGATCCAACTGCGCTTCCTGCATCCAGTCCAACAGGTACTGGAAGTCTTCCTCGGTCTCGCCGGGAAAGCCCACGATGAAGGTGGAGCGGATGGTCAGGTCGGGGCAGATCTCGCGCCAACGCTTGATGCGCGCCAGCGTCTTGTCTTCGAACGCCGGGCGCTTCATGGCTTTCAGGATGCGCGGGCTGGCGTGCTGGAACGGAATGTCCAGGTACGGCAGGATCTTGCCCTCGGCCATCAGCGGAATCACTTCGTCCACGTGCGGGTACGGGTACACATAGTGCAGGCGCGTCCAGACGCCCATTTCGGACAAGGCCAGACAGAGCTCCGTCATGCGCGTCTTGACCGGGCGACCGTTCCAGAAGCCGCTGCGGTACTTCACATCCACGCCATACGCACTGGTGTCCTGCGAGATCACCAGCAGTTCTTTCACGCCGGCCTTGACGAGGCGTTCGGCTTCACTCAGCACATCGCCGACCGGGCGGCTGACCAGGTCGCCGCGCATCGACGGAATGATGCAGAAGCTGCAACGGTGATTACAGCCTTCCGAGATCTTCAGATAGGCGTAGTGGCGCGGCGTCAGCTTGATGCCTTGCGGCGGCACCAGATCCAGATAGGGGTTGTGGTCCTTCTTGGGCGGCGCGGCGTCATGCACAGCGCGCACCACCTCTTCATACTGCTGGGGACCGGTCACCGCGAGCACGCTGGGGTGCACCTTGCGAATCACCGATTCCTCAACGCCCATACAGCCGGTGACGATGACCTTGCCGTTCTCGGCCAACGCCTCGCCAATGGCTTCAAGCGATTCGGCCTTGGCGCTGTCGATGAATCCACAGGTGTTGACGACGACGACGTCCGCATCGTTGTACTCGGGCGTGACTTCGTACCCTTCGGTGCGCAGTTGGGTCAGGATGCGTTCGGAGTCGACCAGGGCTTTAGGGCAGCCCAGGCTGACGAAGCCGACTTTGGGGGAAGACATGGAATACCTCGGTGGGCGCGAGCCGGCGCCAATGATCAAAATCTGCGCAATTTTAGCGCGGCAGAGCGGGGGCCGTTATTTTAGGGGCAAACGGGCTGCGCCGGCGTTCCGTTCCCATTTCTCCGATCTATTTACCCCACCCCTCGCCGATACAACGCCAACATCCCCGCCAGCCCCATCATCACTCCCCCACAAACCCGATTCAGCCACCTCAACCCCGACCCCCTAAACACCCGCACCAGCTGCGCGCCCAATGCCGCATAAACCAGCATCGTCAGCACATTAATCGTCCCTAGCACTCCCGCCACGATGGCGTACTGCATCAACAGCGGCGCTTGCGGATCGATAAACTGCGGCAAGAACGCCGACATGAATAACAGCGCCTTGGGATTCGTCAGCGCCACCAGAAAGCTGCGCACGCCCAGCGCCAGGCCAACCGGGCGGTCGTCAACCGCAGTGGCGCTTGGCAAGACCAGCGCCGAATCCGACCGCAGCATCTTCCAGCCCAGATACGCCAGATACGCCGCGCCGACCCATTTAATGATCTGAAAGGCGACTTCAGAGGCGGCCAGCACCACGCCCAGGCCGGACGCGACCGATCCGACCAGGATCAAATCCGCCAGCACCGCGCCCGCCATGCCCCAGCCGGCGGCGCGCACGCCGTGGCGCGAGCCGTTGCTCATGGCAAGCAGGGTGGTGGGGCCGGGCGTCATGATGGCGACGGCCGAGGCCAGGATGAACAGCAGCAGCGTGGTGGTGGACATAAAGCGCTCCTAGGCAGCGGCCAGTTTGACGCTGCCAGCGCCAATCGTCCAGGTCCGGCTACCATATCGGTCTTATCCTCAGAATTCCCACCATGTCCACGCGTTCCGACTCCCCCCATCTTGCTCCCCCGCTTTCCTCCGTTCTTCTTTCCAGCGCGGGGGTGGTCGAGGGCGTGCTGGACGGCCGTTCCCTGACGGACGCGTTGACCGACGTCAGTGTTGCCCTGCGTCCGGCCACCCAGGCGGTGTCGTTTCATGCGATGCGCTACCTGGGTTGGGCCGATGCCGTGGGCCGGGAATTGGTGCAGCGCTATCCCAGCGTGTTGTTCGAATCGCTGCTGCTGGTGTCTTTGACGCTGCTGAAAGAAGAGGGCGAAGCCGCCGCGCAGTTGCCGGGCATGCCGGTCTACGCGGCCCACACGGTGGTGGATCAGGCTGTGACGGCCGCCTCCAACACCCGCAGCCTGGCGTCGTTCAAGGGCATGCTGAATGCCTGCCTGCGCCGTTTTCTGCGCGAACGCGCGGCGCTGGAAGCCGCGGTGGCCGACAGCCCCGAGGCGCAATGGAACCACCCCGGCTGGTGGGTCAAGCAATTGGGTATCGCCTACCCGCAAGACTGGCAGCGGATTCTGGAATCGGCCAATGTGCCGGCACCCCTGACTTTGCGCGTCAACCGCCGCCGCGCCAGCCGCGAACAGGTATTGGCCGCCTTCGAAGCCGCAGGCCTGGAAGCGCAGCCGGTTGGCCAGGCCGGCGTGGTGCTCGGTAGCCCCAAGCCCGTGACGCAGTTGCCCGGCTTTGCCGAAGGTTGGTGGTCGGTGCAGGACGCGGGCGCGCAGTTGGCGGCTGAGCTGCTGGCGCCCACCGACGGCATGCGGGTGCTGGACGCCTGCTCGGCGCCTGGCGGCAAGACGGCGCATCTGCTGGAACTGGCCGATATCGACCTGGTGGCGCTGGACGCCGACGGCGAACGGCTGGAACGGGTAGAGCAAAACCTGGACCGCCTGGGCCTGGCAAGCAAGCGCGTGCACCTGGAAGCGGCCGATGCCGCCGACCCGGACGCCTGGTGGGACGGCAAGCCCTTTGACGCGGTGCTGGCGGACGTGCCCTGCACGGCCTCGGGCATCGTGCGCCGCCACCCTGACATCCGTTGGCTGCGGCGGGAAAACGATGTGCGCCGCACGGCCACGTTGCAGGCCCGGATTCTGGACTCCCTGTGGAAAACCGTCGCGCCCGGTGGCCGTCTGCTGTATGTGACGTGCTCGGTCTTCCCGATTGAAGGGGCGCGCCAGGCGCTTGAGTTTTTGCAGCGCCATCCCGAGGCCCAACGGTTGGACGCGCCCGGGCAGTTGCTGCCAGTTGCGCTCAATGCAACACCCGTCGAGCAACATGACGGCTTTTTCTATGCCTTGTTTGCCAAGCAGTCCTGAATCACCAAGAATAGGGGCATAACGGTGTTGCGGTGTCGTATGTCCATTATTTCGCGTTTATTTCTAGGGTTGTTGCTGGTATCTACCTTGCTTTCCACGGTGCCGGGCGGCGAGGTGCATGCCGCCGAACCGCAGGTGACGCGGGTTGAGCCGGCGGTGCGCAATGGCAAGCTTGAATTCGATGCGGATATCGAATTTGAACTGAATCAGCAGTTGCGGGATGCGGCCCAACGCGGCATCCCCTTGTATTTCACGGCCGACCTTACCGTGACGCGTGAACGCTGGTGGTGGTTCGACGAGTCGCTGGTGGACACCTCGCGCACCTGGCGCGTCATCTATAACGCGCTGACGCGGCAATGGCGCGCGGGCGTGGGCGAACTGTCCTTTCCGGTGGCGTCGCTGGACGATGCAATGAGCGTCATCCGGCATATACGCAATTGGTCGGTGGCGGACGCCGACGACTTTGATGCCGACGTGCTCTACGGCGGACAGCTTCGGCTGCGGCTGGATACCTCGCTGCTGCCCCGTCCGTTTCAGGTCAACGCTTTGAATAGCAGTTCGTGGGCGCAGAGCACGCCCTGGATGGACTTCTCGTTCACGCTGAGCGACAAGGAGAAAGATCCCTCATGAGGCTGTTGCTCCGGCTGGCCCTGATGGTAGGTGCCGTAAGCGGCCTGGCGTTGCTGGGTTTGCTGGCATGGTCCACGGGCAACGCCTCGCGCTTTGCGCGCTATTACGACACGCTGCTGGTGTTGAACGGCATCTTTGCCCTGGCGCTGTTTGTCTGGGTGGTGGCGCTGACGGTGCGGCTGGCGCGCCAGATCCGGCGCCGGCAGTTCGGCGCGCGGCTGACCGCGCGCTTTTCCCTGGCGTTCGCGCTGATCGGCGTGGTGCCTGGCGCCCTGATCTACACCGTGTCGGTGCAGTTCATGTCGCGGTCCATTGAATCGTGGTTCAACGTGCGGGTGGATACGGCGCTGGAAGCCGGCCTCAACCTGGGCCGCGCGGCGCTGGACTCGCTGCTGGCTGACCTGGATGCGCGTGCGCGCTCCATGGCCGTCGAACTGAACCGCAATACGGACAGCGGCGTGACGCTGGCGCTGACCCGGCTGCGCGAGGCCAACGGTGTGCAAGAGGCCATGGTGTTCACGGGCAGCGGCCGCATGGTGGCGTTTTCCACCAGCCAGTACGGCCAGTTGCTGCCCGCCATGCCCCCGTCCACCGTCATGAACCAGCTTCGGCTGGCGCGCGGCTATTCCGCCGCCGAAGCGGACGACCCCGTCACGGCGGGCGCCGAAGGCGGACTGCACTTGCGTGTGGTGATTCCGCTGACCGGGCCAGAACGTTACGACAACCTGCTGGGCTCCGCGTCCGAGCCGCGCTGGCTTCAATTGCTGCAGCCGGTGCCGGAGCAGATCGCGCACAACGCCAATCTGGTGCAGCAGGGGTTTCGGGATTATCAAGAATTGGCGCTGTCGCGGCTGGGGCTGCGCAAGCTTTACGGCATCACCCTGACCTTGGCCCTGCTCTTGGCCGCGTTCGGCGCCATCGCCGTGGCGTTGTCGCTGTCCAAGCGCCTGGTGCGACCCTTGCTCAGCCTGGCGGGCGGCACGCAGGCGGTGGGCGTGGGCGATTACCGGCCGCTGCCCGAGCCCCCGGAGCGCGACGAAGTGGGCCAGTTGACGCGCTCGTTCAATGCCATGACGCGCCAACTTGATGAAGCGCGCCGCATGGTCGAGAGCAATCGCCAGCAGTTGGAGCGGTCCAACGTCTATCTGGAAAGCGTGCTGTCGAACCTGTCCTCCGGGGTGCTGGTGTTTGACGAGTCGTTCCGAGTCACCACCGTCAACCAGGGCGCCCAGACCATTCTGGGGGCGGACCTGCGTTCGGTGATCGGCCGCCCGCTGGAAACGGTGGACGGCATGCTTGAATTTGCGAACATTGTTCGACAGGCGTTTTCCACGCATGCGGCGGTGGGATCGGAACGCCAGCATTGGCAGCAGCAGTTCGAGATCAAGCCGGGCCAGGGCGAAGCGGCCACCGCGCCGCAACCGCTGACTTTGCTGGCGCGCGGCACCCATCTGCGCGTGGACGGGCGCGGCAACGGCTATCTGGTGGTGTTCGACGACATTACCGAAGTGATTTCCGCCAACCGCACCGTGGCCTGGGGCGAAGTGGCGCGGCGCCTGGCGCATGAAATCAAGAACCCGCTCACGCCCATCCAGTTGTCGGCCGAACGGCTGGCCATGAAGCTGGAAGGCAAGCTGCAACCGGCGGAAGCGCAGATCGTCCAGCGGTCCACCAATACCATCGTCAACCAGGTGGCTTCGCTGAAGCAGATGGTGGACGATTTCCGTGAATACGCCCGCACGCCGCCGGCTGTGATGCAGCGCATCGACTTCAACGCGCTGGTGGCCGACGTGCTGTCGCTGTATGGCTGGGAGCCCGATGGCGGGGCATCCCGCATCACCGGCAAGGCCATGAACCTGGATGTGACGCTGGCGCCGGGCCTGCCCGACATCGAGGGCGACCCGACCCAGCTGCGGCAGGTCATCCACAACCTGCTGTCGAACGCGCGCGACGCGATCGGCGAACTGGGCGGTGAGGGGCGGGTCAGCGTGACGACGCAGTTGATGCGCAGCGAGCAGCCCGACCGGGCCGACCAGCAAGCCTTGAGATTTACCGTGGCAGACACCGGGCCGGGCTTTCCGGCGCAGGTGATGCAGCGCGCGTTCGAGCCCTACGTAACCACAAAGTCCCACGGGACTGGGTTAGGATTGGCAATCGTACGCAAGATTGTGGAAGAGCACGGTGGACGTATCGACCTTGCGAACCGCAAGGAAGGGGGGGCGCGGATTTCCATCTTGCTGACCCGGTTGGCGACCGGGGCAGATACTATGGACGCGACCGCGCAAGAAAAGGATAATGCGGCTACGCAATAGGTGGATGCTTTATGGCCAGAATTCTGGTGGTTGACGACGAAGTCGGTATACGCGAGCTTTTGTCAGAGATCCTTTACGACGAAGGGCACACGGTCGAACTGGCCGAGAACGCGGCGCAAGCGCGCGCGGCACGCCTTCGCATGCGTCCTGATCTGGTGTTGCTGGATATCTGGATGCCCGACACGGACGGCGTAAGTTTGCTGAAAGAGTGGGGCTCGCAAGGCCTGCTCGACATGCCGGTGATCATGATGAGCGGCCACGCCACCATCGACACCGCGGTCGAAGCCACGCGCATCGGCGCCATGGATTTCCTGGAAAAGCCCATCACGCTGCAACGGTTGCTCAAGACCGTGGCGGCGGGCCTGGCGCGCGGGCGTGCACCGCAACCAGCGCCTGTCGCGGCGCATTCGGCGGCCGCCAACACGGCCGTGGCGCTTGAAGACGAGCTGGATCCTCCCATTTTGACGGCGGCGCCCGCCAATGAAGTGCCGCTGGCGTCCAACGGCCAACTGGGCACCATTTCGCTGGACCAGCCCTTGCGCGAAGCGCGCGACGAGTTCGAACGCATCTATTTCGAATACCACCTGGTACGCGAAAGCCACAGCATGACGCGCGTGTCCGAGCGCACCGGCCTGGAACGCACCCACCTGTATCGCAAGCTCAAGCAATTGGGCATTGAGTCGGCGCGCAAGCGCAGCACATGAAAATCCTGATCATGGGCGCTGGTCGCGTAGGCACCAGCGTGGCCGAAAACCTGGTGTCCGAAGAAAACGACATCACCGTGGTGGATACGGACCCCACGCAGCTCCGATACCTGCAAGAACACTTCGACCTGCGTGTCGTCCATGGAGACGGCTCGCAGGTGTCGGTGCTGGAAGCCGCCGGCGCGGCCGATACCGACCTGTTCATCGCCTGTGCGGCCTCTGACGCCGCCAACATGGTGGCGTGCAAGATCGCCCGCCAACTGTTCAACATCCCCCGTCGCATTGCCCGAATCCGCTCGGCCGAATTCCCGGAACACCCGGAACTCATGAGCGAAGAGGGCTTTTGCATCGACGCGCTGATCAGCCCCGAACGCAGCGTCACCACCTATCTGCATAGCCTGATTGAATTTCCCGAAGCGCTACAGGTCGTGGAATTCGCCGAAGGGCGGGTCTGTGTCGTGACCGTGCGCGTGGGACACGGCAGCCCGATGGCGCATTCATCCGTCGACAAGCTGCGTGACGTCTGGCCGGACGTGAAGGCGCGCGTCATTGACGTGCTGCGCGGCGGGCGCCCGCTACGGGCCGGCAGCGGCACGGTCATTGCCCCGGGCGACGAGGTCGTCCTGGTGGTGGATTCGCGCGACGCGCGCCGCGCCGTGCGCCAATTGCGCGATGCCGAGCGCGCCGTGCGCCGCGTGATGATCGCGGGCGGCGGCAATATCGGCCTGCGCCTGGCGCGCCAGTTGGCCGAAGAAAAATACAGCGTCCGCATCATCGAACGCGACCTGAAGCGCTGCGAATACCTGGCGACGCAACTGCCCGACAGCGTGCTGGTGCTACACGGCAGCGGCACGGACGAAGCCTTGCTGGAACGCGAGAACATCGAAGACATGGATACCTGGCTTGCCCTGACCAGCGACGACGAGGACAACATCATGTCTTCGCTGCTGGCCAAGCGGCTGGGCGCCCGCAAGGTGATCGCGCTGATCAACCGCCAGGCCTATGGCGAACTGATGCAGGGCAGCCATATCGACATCGCCGTGTCGCCTTCGCAGGCAACGATGAGCGAATTGCTCCGCCACGTGCGGCGCGGTGACGTGGCCGCCGTGCACCGCTTGCGCCAAGGCGTGGCCGAGGCGCTGGAAGCCATCGCCCACGGCGACCGCTCCACGTCCAAGGTGGTCGGCCGGCCAGTGGGCCAGATCAGCCTGCCCAAGGGGGCCAGCATTGGCGCACTGGTGCGCGGCGACGAAATCATCCTGCCGGATGCCGACACCATTATTGAAACGAACGATCACGTGATCGTCTTCGTGCCCTCGCGCCGGCAGATGCCGCGCGTGGAAAAGCTGTTCCAAGTTTCGGCGTCCTTCTTCTGATGCGCACCTTGCCCATGCTCCGCCGCGGGCCGAGCGCCGCCGGATAAGTTCCATGAAGCGCATTCTCGGAACCCTCTATATCCTTGGGCTGACCATGGTGATGTTTGCGCTCACCATGCTGATCCCGCTGGTGATCGCCTACCTGGGCGGCGATGCGGCGCGCGACGCTTTCCTGCACGGCTTCCTGCTTTCGTTGGGCATCGGGGGCGGTCTGGCCGCCCTGACGCGGCGCAGCCGCTGCGAGCTTCGCGCGCGTGACGGCTTCGTGCTGGTGTCCGCGGTGTGGGCCGGCCTGCCGTTGCTAGCGTCGATCCCGCTGCTGCTCTACTTTCACCGGGCCGGCTTGCCGCTGTCTTTCACCAGCGCCTATTTCGAGGCCATGTCTGGGTTGACCACGACGGGCGCCACGGTGCTGACCAACCTGGACGCCTTGCCGGCATCCATCAACCTGTGGCGCGCCACGCTGGTCTGGATTGGCGGCATGGGCATCCTGGTGCTGGCGGTGGCGATCTTGCCGCTGCTGGGGGTGGGCGGCCACCAGGTGGTGCGGGCCGAAACGCCCGGCCCCATGAAGGATGAACGCCTGACGCCCCGCATCGCCAGTACCGCCAAGGCGCTGTATGCGGTGTACTTCGTGTTTTCGATCCTGTGCTTCCTGGCCTACCGCGCGGTGGGCCTGTCCTGGTTTGAAGCCTGGTGCCACATGGCCACCACCATGGGGCTGGGCGGCTTTTCGACCTGGGACGACGGTTTTGCCCACTTTGATTCGGTGGCCGTGGAAATGGTCGCCATGGTGTTCATGGTGATCGCGGGCATCAACTTCGCCACCCATTTCATCGCGTTCCGCCAGCGCAGCTTGCGCGCCTATGCGCAGTGCCCGCAAGCCATTCCCTACCTGGTTGTCATGCTGGGTGCAGGCGTCGTCATTTCGGTGTTCCTGTACATCAAGGGCGTCTACGACGAGCCTTTGGAAGCGCTGCGCTTTGGCATGTTCAACACCATTTCCATGGCTACCACCACCGGCTACGCGAATACCGACTTCGCCCAGTGGCCCCTGTTTGCGCCGCTGACCATGCTGCTGCTGTCGGGCTTCGCCACGTCGGCCGGGTCCACGGGGGGCGGTATCAAGATGATTCGGGCGATCTTGCTGGTCAAGCAGGCCCGCAATGAACTGGTGACGATGCTGCACCCGCATGCCATCAGCCCGGTGCGCATCAACGACCGGGCGGTGGAAGGGCGCACCATGTCGTCCGTGCTGGCCTTCATGCTGATCTACGGGCTGTCCATCGCCGTGTTCACCAGCCTGCTGCTGTTGTCCGGGCTGGACCCCATCACGGCGTTCTCGGCCATATTTGCCACCATCAACAACACCGGCCCCGGGCTGGGGCCCGTTGGGCCCATGGGCAGCTTCGCGGTGCTGTCCGATTTCCAGATCTGGGTCTGCACCTTCGCCATGCTGATCGGCCGCCTGGAATTGCTGACCGTGCTGGTGCTGTTCACCCCCATGTTCTGGCGCAAATAAGGGGGCGCTGACCCCCAAAGCCTCTCCGGAATAACCCGATAAAGGGTTATCCCACCCCTCTCCGAAAACCGCTTGTCTGCTGCGATTCCGGGCGCCATCGCTTGGCAACCCGCGTCGTTCCTGACTTGTAAGCGCTTGCTCACTTATCTTCAGAGGGCAAAACCGTGTGCTACGCGATGTTGCACACAAATGTCACGATTTTCAATCGTATTGCCACAAACCTGCGGCTATCATGCATTCCACAAGCCGCCGTCTAGTGCCCCCCGGGAAGTTACCGGGCTTCAAGGTCGAACGGCGCGTCCCCTCATATCAAACATTCAAAGGAGTCCGGAATGGAACCGATCCCGTTCATTTCGTCGGCCCCCAACACCCTGGGCATCGAACTAGAGTTGCAACTGATCGACCCCCGCAGTTTTGACCTTACCGCCGCCTCTGACGAATTGCTGGCCCAAATGGCCAACCACCCCATTGCCGACCGCGTCAAACCCGAGATCACGCGGTCCATGATCGAACTGAATTCCTCGGTGCACGAGCACCCCATGGGCCTGTTGGCCGAAATGCGCGAGATGCGCGATGCCTTGGTCGAAGCGGCCGACGCGGTTGGCGTGTCGGTGGCCGGCGGCGGCGCCCACCCCTTCATGCGTTGGCAGGAACGGTCCATTTCGGACACTCCGCGCTTCCAGTACCTGGCCGAAATGTATGGTTACCTGGCGCGTCAATTTACGGTCTTCGGTCAGCACATCCATCTGGGCGTGAAAAGTGGCGATGACTCCATCAAGCTGTTGCGCCGCCTGTCGCCCTACGTGCCCCACTTCATCGCGCTGTCTGCCTCGTCGCCGTACTGCGAGGGCGTGGACACCCTGTTCTCGTGCTCGCGCCTGAACGCCGTCAATAGCTTCCCCCTGGCCGGTCATATGCCGCCCGACGTGAAGGACTGGTATCAGTTCGAGGCCCATCTGTCGCAACTGCGCGCCTACGGCCTGGCCGAAAGCATCAAGGACCTGTATTGGGATATCCGCCCCAAGCCGGAATTCGGCACGGTCGAGATCCGGGTCTGCGACACGCCCTTGACCGTGGAACGCGCCTGCCAGATCGCCGCGTTCGCCCAGGCTCTGGCCGTGCTGCTGATGCGCGAGGACGACCCCAGCGACAACGCCTGGCTGTCCTACCGCAGCAACCACTTCCAGGCCTGCCGTTTTGGCTTGCAGGGCAGTTACGTGACGCCGGACGGCCAGCGGCTGCGCCTGATGGACCACCTGCGCACGCTGTTCCAGCGCCTGATGCCGGTGGCCGAAGAGCTGGGCACGGGCGACATGATCGCCACGCTGCGCGACGAGGCCATGCGCAGCGGCAACGATTCGCGCTGGCTGCGCAGCCAGTTCCATCGCCTGCGCGACCTGCCGTTGATGGTTGACGCCATGACGCACGCCTGGCGTGGCGAAACGGTGGCCGCCCCGCCAGCTGAGCCCACCGCCGTGCTGCGCCGGCGCATCCGGGCAAATTCCGAACCGATGCAGCCCTTGTCGGCGTCGGAACCCGGTGTCAGCGTGCCGTTGCCGGAACGCTTGCACTAAGTAGCAGTCGTAGTTAGCAGTAGTGGTGGCCCCTGTTTCAGGGGTTACCGCGATGCCGGCCGCCGATGGCGCTGACGGACAGGCGGGTCTCGCCCGCCACCGTGCGATGCGCCGCGGCGCGCCAGGCATGGCCGTACGCCACTTCAATGCTTAACGCGATCAGGCCGTCGGGCCGGCGCTGTGCTTCCAGCGCGGCGCACAGACGGTTGCGCCAGTCTCGTCCGACCAGCCCGCCGCGCCGGCCTTCGGCGGGGTTGCCGCCCAGTGCGCGCACGTCGGCCAGCAGCTTTTCCGGGCTGCGGTAGGTCAGCGTCAGAATTTCCTGGTCCATGACAGGGTCAGCGAAGCCGTTTTCCACCAGCAAGTCGCCAAAGTCATGCATGTCCACGAAGGACGGCGTGGCGGTGGCCAGGCCCGCATCGGTCAGCGCTTGCCGCAATTCGCGCAGGGTGGCCGGCCCCAGACAGGAAAACATCGCCAGCCCGCCCACCTTCAGGATGCGGCGCCATTCCGCCAGCACAGCATGCGGGGCGCGGTGCCAATGCATCGCCAGGTTGGACCACACCAGCTCCAATGATTCGGGGGCCAGCCCGGTTTCCGCCAGGTCGGCGTTGACGAAGCTGGGTGCGGCGGGCCCGCGCCGGGCCAGCTTGCCGATCCAGGCGCCCAAGCCCGCGGGGGCATGACGCTTTCTAGCCAGTTCCAGCAGCGGCTCGCAGTTGTCCAGGCCGGTGTAGCCCGCGTCGGGATAGCGCTCGCGCAGCAGGGGCAGGTTGTCTCCCGCGCCGCAGCCCGCGTCCAGCATGGCTTGCGGCTGCACGCGGATGTATTGCAAGCGGCCCAGCATGCGGCGCGCCACTTCGCCATAAAGGAACTGGGCGTCGGACAAGTCGCCACGGCGGGCGAACTGCCGGGGAACGTCGGCGCTGACGATGGGAAGGGTGGGTAGCGGTGCGGATTCTGGCAGGGACATTTCGGTCGCGCCCGCGTCTTGGCCGCGGGGCGGAACATGGTTTCATGAGGAATGGCATCCATTATTGCGCATCCCGGCCGACGAATTCGATTGCCCCTACAGGCCATGGGGCGGCGGCTTTGGTCCCGCGTGGGCTGCGATTGTCCACTGTGCGGGGCGCGAGTGGCGGGCGCGCGCCTGTGCGGCGGCTGCGCGGAGGACATCACCGCCGCGCCTCTGGGCGGGCGCCCGAGATGCCCGCGCTGCGCGTTGAGGTTGCCGGTTATTGCTTCGGCGGTGGCCTCGGCGTTGATCACGGACGTGGCTTCGGGCACAGCCTCAGCCCCAGATCCAGATCCAGCCCCAGATCCAGATCCAGCCCCAGATCCAGATCCAGCCCCAGATCCAGCCCGGGACTCAGCCCGGGACTCAGCCCGGGACTCAGCCCGGGACTCAGCCCCAGCCGCAGCATCGGTCCCAGATTCAGATCCAACTTCAGCCTCAGCCCCGGCGCTGGTACTCGCACCGGCCCCAGCCCCACTTCCGGCGCCAATTTGCCCCGCCTGCCTCGGCGCGCCGAGGGCCTATGGGCGGACGATCGCGGCCTTTGACTACGTGCCGCCCGCTGACGCGCTGATCCGGATGCTGAAGACGCAACTGCGCCTGAGCATGGCGCCGGTGCTGGCCTGTCTGCTGGCCGACGCCATCCGGCACGAACCAAATCTGCTTCCCGACGGCGTCTTGCTGGCACCCATACCCGCCAGCCGCGCGTCGCTGCGCGCACGCGGCATGAATCCGGCGGCAGAAATCGCCCGCAGCCTGGCGGCCGAACTGAACCTGCCGCTGGTCCGGCAAGCGCTGCGGCGGCGCCGGGAAACGCCCAGGCAGACGACGTTGGGCCGCCACGCACGGCGCCAGGTCGCGGCCGGCCTGTTCAACGCCTCTTCAGTAGTACGAGGCCGCCACGTGGCGGTGGTGGACGACGTCATGACCACCGGCAGCACCGTGCAAGCCGCCGCGGTCGCGCTGTTGGCGGCGGGGGCGGCCGGGGTGACGGTGCTGGTGGTTGCCCGCACGCCGTGATGGCGCAGGCGCCGGCCTCGTCACCGAGCGGGGCGAAGCTCCGAGCCGTCAGCCCGCCTCCCACACAAATCGGCGACAATCCCGCCACGTCGCCACGCTGGCGCCGCAAGCCGTCCTTGTCTCCCGTCCTGCTTCCCAATTCGCCATGTTCCACGTCATCCTCGTCTGCCCCGAGATTCCCCCCAACACCGGCAACGCCATCCGGCTGTGCGCCAACACGGGCGCCCAGTTGCATCTGGTGCGTCCGTTGGGTTTCGAATTGGATGACGCCCGCATGCGGCGCGCCGGGCTGGACTATCACGAGTGGCAGCCCGTGCGGGTGCATGACACCCTGCAGGAAGCGCTGGATGACACGGGGGCCGACGCCTCAAGCATTTACGCGCTGACCACGCACGCGCAGCGCAGCGTGGCCGACATCGCCTTCAAGCCCGGCGACGTCTTCGTTTTCGGCCGCGAAACGGCCGGCTTATCCGACGAGCATCAAGCGATGTTCCCGCCCCAGCAGCGCCTGCGCCTGCCGATGCGCGCCGGCCAACGCAGCCTGAACCTGTCCAACGCCGTCGCCGTCACCGTCTTCGAAGCCTGGCGCCAACAAGGCTTCGAAGGCGGATCGTGAATGGGCGCCGCGCGCCACGGCCCGCCCAAGAACGCCACCTTCCGTTGATCGTAGGATGGGTGTAGCGCGCCACAGCCTGCCCAAGAACGCAGCCTTCCAACGCGCAAACCCATCAAACAGCGGCGAAACCAAACCGCTCTCTCCACAAAGCAGCGGCGAATAAAAGCCATCGCCCCCGCCGCTCCTAACCGCGCAAACCCATCAATCCAGCGACAGCTTCAAGCGCTCAATCACCTGATCCCACCGCGCTTTTTCATTCTTGATCCGCTCCACCAACGCCTCGGGCGTCGACGCCGCCGGGGTGAAATACTGCAACGCCAACTGCTTGCGCACGGCCTCGCTATTGATCACACGCGCCAACTCGCTATTCAACCGCTCGATCACCGGCGTCGGCGTCCCCGCCGGCACCAGCACCGCATTCCACGAAATCGCCTCAAAGTCGGGATAGCCCTGGGACGCCATCGTCGGCACGCCGGGCAAGGCCTCGCTCGGTTGCAGGCTGGTCACCGCCAACAGCTTCACCTTGCCGTCGCGCGCCTGCGGCACGGCAATGGCGGGCACCATAAACCCAGCCTGCACGTCGCCGCCGATGATGGCCGTAATCACCTGCGGGAAGCCTGAATACGGGATGTGCGCCAGGTCCACGCCCGCGCTTTCCTTGAACATCTCCATCGCCAGATGCGCCGAGCTGCCCGGCCCCACCGATCCGTAGTTCAACGAATTGCCGCGTTCCTTGACCAGCTTGACGAAGTCCTGGACGTTATCGACCTTCAGGCTGCCGGGCACGACCAGCACGTTCGGGCTGGTGCCCACCAGGGTGACCGGCGCCAGATCCTTCAGCGGGTCGTAGCCCAGCGTTTTCTTGTACAGCGTGGGCGCGGTCACCAGCGGGCCGTTGATCGTGTAAAGCAACGTGTACCCGTCCGGCTTGGCCTGCGACACCACGCGCGTGCCGATGTTGCCGCCCGCGCCGGGCTTGTTGTCGATGACGATGGGCTGGCCCAGCGCCTGCGACAGCGGCTCGGAGATCGTGCGCGCCAGGATGTCCGGCGACGAGCCGGGCGGAAACGGCACGACCATATGGATGGGGCGGTCGGGCCAATCGGCATGGGCGGCGGCCGGCAGCACGGCGGCCAGGCTCAGGCACAGGCCGCGCAGAAGCGGGCCGACCCGGAATTTGCGGGTTTGCGTCATGACGGATGTCTCCTCGGGATGGGGCGTGTGTGTTGTTGTTAGAGAGGGGTCAAAGATGGCCGCCCAGCGTATCGTCCAGCGCGCCGTTGGCGCTGCTGGTGGCACTGAGGTTGGCATTGACGTCGGCACTTTCATCGCGCGGGTCGCGCGCCAGCAGCGCCGACACCGCGGTCATGGGCGCAACGCCGTCGAACAGCACGGCGCAGACGGCTTCGGTAATGGGCAGTTCGACATTGATGGCGCGGGCGCGGTCGCGCGCCGCACGGGCGCAGCGCACGCCTTCGGCGGTAATGCCGCTGGCCAGGATGTCGGCCAGCTTGCGGCCGGCGCCGATCTCCAGGCCCACGCGACGGTTGCGCGAGAGCTCGCCCGTGGCGGTCAGGACCAGATCGCCCAGGCCGGTCAGCCCGGCGAAGGTCTCGCCGCGCGCGCCCAGCGCCACGCCGAAGCGGGTCATTTCGGCCAGGCCGCGGGTGATCAGTGCCGCGCGGGCATTGGTGCCCAGCGCCAGCCCGTCACCGATGCCGCAGGCGACCGCGATGACGTTTTTCAAGGCGCCGCCGACCTCCACGCCAACCAGGTCGGAACTGGCGTAGACGCGCAGCGCCGCCCCGTGGAAAGCAGAGGTGGTGGCATCGCGCAGCCCGGTGTCGGTGCTGGCCACGGTCAGCGCCACGGGCAGGCCTTGGGCGACTTCGCGCGCGAAGGACGGGCCGGACAAGGCGCCGCCGACCGCGCCGGGCAGGGCCTCTTGCACGATCTCGTGGGGCAGCCTGGCCGTGTCGGCCTCAAAGCCCTTGCACGTCCAGACGATGGGGGTGTCTTGCAGGCCCAGGACGGGCAGGCGGCGGGCCAGTTCGCCGCAGATCGCGGCCAGCCCGGCCACGGGCACGCCCAGCACGATCAGACGACGCGCGTTCGCACCGTCGGCCTCGTCCCGCAGGCTGCGCAGCGTGGCGTCCAGGTCGGACGAAAAATTCAGGGAAGCGGGCAGGGAAATGCCCGGCAGGTAGCGCGCGTTTTCGTGCGAGGCGGCCATGCTGGCGGCCTGCGCGGCGTCGCGCGCCCAGAGCAGGGTGGGGTGGCGGCGGCTGGAGGCCGCCGCCAACGCGGTGCCCCAACTTCCCGCACCCAGGACGGCAACGCGCAAGCGCGGCTGAGCGGGATGGTTCATCGGGGCGCGGCGTGCTTACTGACGGGTGGCGCTGGCGGGCAGGATGATGCCCGAATCGCTGCCGTTGGTATTGCCGTTGCCGTTGGCGGCGCCTTGCTGCTGTTGCAACTCGGCCAGGCGCTGTTCGTACAGGGCTTGGAAGTTGACTTCGGTCAGGTGCAGCGGCGGCATCGAAGTGCGGGTGATCGCATCGGCCACGTTGGCGCGCAGGTACGGGTACAGCATCGTCGGGCAAACAATGCCCAGCAGCGGATCCAGCTGCTCTTCGGGGATGTTGGCCGCTTCGAAGATGCCGGCTTGCGTGCCTTCGACCAGGTACACAACCTTGTCGTTGATGCGGGTGGTGACGGTGACGGTGACCGTGGTTTCGAACACGGTTTCGGCCAGACGCTGGCCGCCCACGGTGATGCTCACTTCAACCTGGGGCGCTTCTTGCTCCAGGAAGACGTGGGGCGCGTTCGGCATTTCCAGCGAAAGGTCTTTCAGGTAGACGCGTTGCAGATTGAACGAGGGCGCGTCGTTGCCGCCTTCTTGCTGGGTGTTTTGGTCTTGATCAGCCATGAGTATTTCCGTTGGTGGGGGGGCAAAAGTAGAGGCGATTAGCCGTTGAGCAAGGGGGCAAGGCCACCCGAGCGGTCCAGGGCCATCAAGTCGTCGCAACCGCCGACATGTTTATCGCCGATGAAGATTTGAGGCACGGTGCGTCGGCCGGTACGTTCGATCATGACATCGCGTTGTGACGGGTCGCGGTCGATCTGGATGATTTCCAGGTCGGTCACGCCACGCTGCTCAAGCAGGGCCTTCGCGCGCGAGCAATAGGGACAGTAGTCCTTGCTGTACATGACGACTTTATTCATAGGCGCTCCTTGCGAGTTCAAGATTGGAGAGATCGGGGCAGCCCCGGGGGCGGCCCGGGTCAGCCCTTTTGGGTGACCGGCAGGCTGGCGGCCGACCAGGCGCGCATGCCGCCTTCCAGCGGCACCGCGTCGGCGAAGCCTTGCGCACGCAGCTTTGCGGCGGCGCGGGCCGAGTCGCGGCCATTGTCGCAAACCACAACCAGCGGCTTGTTCTTCGGCAGCGACGCGGCCTTTTGTTCGATGTCGGCCGCCGGCACATTTCGTGCCTGGGCAATGTGGCCGGCCTGGAATTGTTCGGCGGGGCGCACGTCGATCCACACGGCGTTGCGCTGGTTCACCATCTGGATGGCCTCGCCGGTGCTGACGGCAGAGCCCTTGCGGCCCTTGCGCAGGGCGGGAATGGCCAGCATCACGCCAGAGATCACGGTGACGGCGACGATGAAGATGTTGTTTTTATCGAGCAAGAATTGCAAAAGATCCACGGGTCATCCTGAAGGGCGGCAGCGAGCCGGATATGGGCGAACCCTTGGCCAACCCGTGGGCATCGCGCCAGGGAATTGGACGAGTGCGCCGGGGCAAAATCAAGGGCAAAATCACTCAATTATAAAATGAGCGCATTCTTTAACCATCCTTTAACTTTAACCCGCGCGGAAAGCGTGCCAAACCATGCATAAACTTGTTCTCATGCGCCACGGCGAAAGCCAGTGGAATCTGGAAAACCGCTTCACCGGCTGGACCGACGTCGACCTGACCGAAACCGGCCGTGAACAGGCCCGTAAAGCCGGTGAGCTGCTGAAGAAAGAAGGCTATACCTTCGACCTGGCCTACTCGTCGGTGCTCAAGCGCGCCATCCGCACGCTGTGGATCGCGCTGGATGCCATGGACGCCATGTACACCCCCGTGGGCGTGAACTGGCGCCTGAACGAACGCCACTACGGCGCGCTGCAGGGCTTGAACAAAGCCGAAACCGCCGCCAAGTATGGCGACGAGCAAGTGCTGATCTGGCGCCGTGCCTACGCCATCGCCCCGGAACCGCTGTCGCTGGACGACGAACGCCACCCGCGTTTCGACAGCCGCTACGCCAAGATCCCGGCCGACCAGCTGCCCGCCACCGAATGCCTGAAAGACACCGTGGACCGCGTGCTGCCGTTCTGGAATGATTCGATCGCCCCGGCCATCCGCGCCGGCCGCAAGGTGCTGATCGCCGCCCACGGCAACAGCCTGCGCGCGCTGATCAAGCACCTGGACAACGTCTCGGACGACGACATCGTCAACCTGAACATCCCGACCGGCCAGCCGCTGGTCTACGAATTGGATGATGACCTGCGCCCGATCCGCCACTATTATCTGGGCGATGCCGCCGAGATCGAGGCGGCCATGGCTGCGGTTGCCGCCCAAGGCAAGGCTAAGAAGGACTGATATCTCTATGCGTCGCACGGCAGGGTTGTTGTTGGCGGTCATGTTGACCGGTGGGGTGCTATCGGCTCGCGCCGCGCCCAACGACCTTGCAGGCCGCCAGTCCGACGCCGAGCGTCAGCAGGCGGCCTTGCGCGACCGTATCGAGAATCTGCAAAAGGAAATCGACGGGCGGGAAACCGCCCGCAAGGAAGCCGCCGATGCGCTCAAGCAGTCGGAATCGGCCATTTCCAAGATCAACCTGCGCCTGCGCGAACTGGCCGATGCCGGCCGTCAGGCGCAGACCGAACTGACCGGGCTGGAAAAGCAGATCGGCGAGCAGGAAGCCGTGCTGGCCAAGCGCCGCGTGGAACTTGCCGACCAGCTTCGCACCCAGTACACCAGCGGCCTGTCGCCGTGGACGGCGCTGCTGTCCGGCGACGATCCCCAAGTGCTGGGCCGCAACCTGGGCTACCTGGACTACGTGTCGCAAGCCCGGGCCAATGCCGTCAAGGCGCTTCGGGCGGACATCGATCGCCTGGCGGCCTTGCAGGCGCGTGCCGATGCCCGGCGCGATGAAATCGAAAAAGTCGTGGCTGAAACGTCCGAGCAGAAGGCCGCGCTGGTCGGGCAGCAGAAAGAGCGCGCCACGCTGCTGGCGCAGTTAGAAGGGCAGATCGCCGCCCAGCGCGCCGAAGCCAACAAGCTGGGGCGCGACGACCAGCGCCTGTCGCGCCTGATCACCGATCTGGATGCGGCCATCGCCAAGCAGATCGAAGAAGCCCGTAAGGCCGAAGAGGCGCGCAAAAAGGCCGAAGAGGCCCGCCGTGTGGAAGAAGCGCGCCGCGCCGCCGAAGAATCGCGCAAACGCGCCGAGGCTGAGCGCCGTGCTGAAGAAGCCCGCAAAAAGGCCGAGGCCGACCGCAAGCAGGCCGCCGAATCCGCCGCCCGACGCGACCGCGATAGCCGCGATGCCCGCGACGCGGCCCAGGCCCGTGAACAAGTCGAGGCGGCCTCGCGCCAGAGCCGCGGCCCGGTTGCCGTGGCAGATCCCGACGCCGCCGGATTACGCCCGGCTGAACAAGGGCAGACTCGCCTGACCGATCCGACCGGATCGGCGCGGCAGACGCCTGCCAAATCGCCGGAACCCGCAAAAAATACGGAACCCGCAGCGGCCGACACCACTCCAACCCGCAGTGCATCGGCGCAACAAAGCGCCCGCGCCGCCCCGCTGGGAAGTGGCAGCGGCTTGAAACACGGCTTGGCCATGCCGGTGCGCGGCCAGGTGCAAGGCCGTTTCGGGGTTGACCGCCCGGATGGCGGCGTCTGGCGCGGCGTGGTGCTGCGCGCGCCCGAAGGCACGCCCGTCAAGGTGGTGGCCCCTGGCACCGTGGTCTACGCCGCCTGGCTGCGTGGTTTTGGCAATCTCATCATTGTGGATCATGGCCAGCAGTACCTGACTGTCTATGCTTACAACCAAAGTCTGCTCAAAGGAGTGGGGGATTCGGTGTCAGGTGGCGATACTATTGCTACCGTAGGCGCAACCGGCGGCCAAGTGGAATCCGGCCTATACTTTGAAATTCGCCATCGTGGCGCTCCTGTGGACCCGGCCCAGTGGCTGGCCCAATAGGTTGGTAGGTACAAGTCGTTGGTAAATTACCAAACCGCCATCGGCGAAAACAAAATTCGGGAAGTGTGCATGGGCACTCGCAAGTTTCGCGGTTTCGGTCTGATTGCCATCGGTGCGGTGGCTGGCGTATTGCTTAGCGTAGGGGTAACAGCCGTTGCCCAGCGCGGCAGTCCATTGCCTTTGGACGAGCTCAGGCAACTGAGCAATGTTTTCGCCGCCATCAAGAACAACTACGTCGAAGCGGTCGACGACAAAACCCTGATCGACAACGCGATCTCGGGCATGGTCTCGAACCTTGACCCGCACTCGGCCTATCTGGACGCCGACGCCTTCCGCGAAATGCAGACGGCGACCCAAGGCGAATTCGGCGGCCTGGGCATCGAAGTTGGCGCGGAAGACGGCTTCGTGAAGGTGATCTCACCCATCGAAGACACGCCCGCCGCGCGCGCCGGCGTCATGGCCGGTGACCTCATCATCAAGATCGACGACACGCCCACCAAGGGCATGACCCTGAACGACGCGGTCAAGCTCATGCGTGGCGCGCCCAAGTCGCCCATCACCCTGACCATCATGCGTGCCGATCGTCCCCAGCCCATCGTGCTGAAGATCGTGCGTGATGTCATCAAGGTGCGCAGCGTGCGCAGCAAGATGCTGGACAACGGCATCGGCTATGTCCGCGTTGCGCAGTTCCAGGAAAAGACCGGCGCTGATCTGGCCAAGCAACTGAAGGACCTGGGCGCGAAGGAAGCGCCTAAGGGCCTGGTGCTGGACCTGCGTAACGACCCGGGCGGCCTGCTGACCAGCGCCATCGGCGTGTCGGGTGCATTCCTGCCGCCGGACACCCTGGTGGTGTCCACCGACGGCCGCACGCCCGACGCCCGCCACAAGTACCTGGCCACGCCGTCGGAATATGCCCGCGGCGAAAGCAACTACCTGTCGGGCCTGCCGGCCTGGACCAAGACGGTGCCGATGGTGGTGCTGGTGAACGTGGGCTCGGCCTCGGCGTCCGAAATCGTGGCCGGCGCGCTGCAAGACCACAAGCGCGCCAAGGTGCTGGGCAACCGCACGTTCGGCAAGGGCTCGGTGCAGGTCATCCTGCCGCTGTCCGAATCCACCGCCGTCAAGCTGACGACCTCGCGCTACTTCACGCCCAGCGGCCGTTCCATTCAAGCCACGGGCATTGAACCGGACTACGTCGTTGCCGATACGGCCGACGGCGATCTGTTCCGCCTGCCGCGCGAAGCCGACCTGCAACGCCACCTGTCCAACCCCGAGACCGCCAACGAGGTGAAGTCCAACTCGGCGCAAGACAACGTCGACCTGCCCACCAAGGTGTTCGAGTTCGGTGGCAAGGACGACTTCCAGCTGCAACAGGCGCTGAACGTGCTGGCCGGCAAGCCGGTGCAGAAGGGTTCGGCGCGCGCCCAGGCCAAGGCTGACGCCAAGGCCGGTGGCGGCACGCCCACGCGCATGAAGATCACGCCGACCGGAGTCGAGCCCAGCAAGGACAAATGAACGACCAGCAATTGCTGCGCTACGCCCGCCACATCCTGCTTGATGAGCTGGGTATAGAAGGGCAGGAAAAACTGCTGGCGGCGCGTGTGCTTATCGTGGGTGCAGGGGGGCTGGGTTCCCCCGCCGCCCTGTACCTGGCCACCGCCGGCGTGGGTGATATCACCCTGGCCGACGACGACGTCGTCGAGCTCAGCAACCTGCAACGCCAGATTCTCCACACCACCGCCAGCGTCGGCCGCCACAAGGCCGAATCCGGGCGCGACATGCTCGCGGCCTTCAACCCGCAGGCGCGCGTCCATGCCCGGGTTGAGCGGCTGCAAGGGCAAGCGCTCTCTGATGCCGTCGCGGCGGCGGACCTGGTGCTGGACTGCACCGACAACTTCACCACCCGCTACGCCATCAACCGCGCCTGCGTGCAGCACCGCAAGCCCTTGGTGTCCGGCGCGGCCATCCGCTTTGACGGGCAGGTCAGCGTGTACGACCTGCGCGACGACAGCGCGCCCTGTTACCACTGCCTGTTTCCCGAAGCCGACGACGTCGAGGAAGCCAACTGCGCCACGATGGGCGTGTTTGCCCCCGTGGTCGGCATCATCGGCAGCATGCAGGCCGCCGAGGCCCTGAAACTGCTGTCCGGCGTGGGCGAAAGCCTGTCTGGCCGGCTGCTGTGGCTGGACGTCCGCACCATGCAATGGCGTAGCGTCAACGTGCAGCGCGATCCCGAATGCGCGGTCTGCGGGCATCGCGGGCACTAGGTCACAGCCCCGGATTGGCGGCCCGCCCGCCCCGGCACCGCCACCTCTACAGGCGCCATATTGCCCTTGCGGACAATATTAATGGCCTGAAATACCTGCTATAACGCCAGCCAGCCTACTGAAATCAAAGGTGGCGAAATGGACGTGACCGCGTGGATACAGGACTGAAGTTCAGCTTGCCCAAGTGGCGCCTGACGCGCTGGCTGACCCATTCGGGGCCGGATACCCCCGCAGACATCCGGGCGGCGCTGATTGCCAGCCTATTCGGCACGCTGCCCATTTTTGCGGGCGGCGTCATCAACACACTCATGATTTCCGGCGTGGTCGCCTGGCGGCGCCCCGAGCCTTTGTACGTGTCGTGGCTGCTGCTGGAGGTGGTGCTGGCCATTGTCCGCGTCACGGTCCTGCGCGCGGCCTTGCGCGCCGCGCCCAAGGGCGGCAACACCCACACTGACCTGTATATCTTGCTGGCGCTGGGTTGGGCCTTCAGCGTGGGGTATGGCGTTTTCATCACCTTCCTCAACGGCGATTGGCTGGCGGCAACCCTGGCGGGGGTCTCCTGCGGGGCCATGGCCGGCGGTATCTGCTTTCGCAACTACGGCGCGCCGCGCCTGGTTGCGGTCATGATCTTCCTGAGCCTGGGCCCCATGTGCCTGGGCGCCTTGTTCACGGGCGAATACGTCACCGCCATCGTCTTCATCCAGATCCCGTTCTACCTGGCCAGCATGACCATCGCTTCGCACCGGTTGAACCGCATCCTGGTGTCGACCATGGTGGCCGAGCGGGCCAGCAAGCGCCGCGCCAACGAAGACGCGCTGACCGGGCTGGCCAACCGTACCGGCTTGCAGGTGGCGCTTGAGCGCGTCTGCGCCAGCGCGCGCGGGCAGGATAGCGATGCCGCGCTGCTTTACATGGACATGGATGATTTCAAGCGCATCAACGACACCTACGGCCATGCTGCGGGCGACCAGGTATTGGTGACGATTGCCCAGCGCATGCGCGCCATGTTGCGGGTGGACGACGTGGCGGCGCGGATCGGGGGCGATGAATTCATCGTGCTGGTGACGGGTATCGATGCCACGTCCGCCCGGCGCCTGGGCGAACATCTGCTGCTGGACGCCTTGCAGCCCATTGCGCTGGCGGATGGCACGCGGGTAATTGTCGGGCTGTCGATCGGCATTTCGATTATTTCGGCCACCAACCGCAGCCCCCAGGCGGCCCTCGATTCCGCCGACGCCGCGCTGTATCGCGCCAAGGCAAGAGGAGGGCGCTGCTGCGAAGTGGATAACGGTGAGGCGGAGGGGCAGCCGGAGCCAGTCGCGGGCAGCAGCAGCGAACCCGCCACGGCCTGAGAACGCTATGGCTTGAGCACGCTATGCGCTGCGGCCCCGCGTGGACCCTGATCAGCTGGGAATTTTTTTCTCAAACTTATCAGATAACCTGAAAAGTTATCTATAATCCGCCCATGTTGACCAAAAGCCTGACCCTGACCGAACAAGTCGCGCACCGGATCGCCGCGGATATTGCCGACGGCGTACACGCCGTGGGCGCCAAGCTTCCCCCTGGCCGTGTGCTGGCCGAGCAATATGGCGTGAGCGCCGCCGTGATCCGCGAGGTCACCGAGCGCCTGCGCGCGCAAGGGCTGATCCAAAGCCGCCAGGGCTCGGGCAGCACCGTCGTGTCACGCACGGGGGGCCAAGGTTTCCAGGTGTCGAGCGGGGTCGCGGTCAACCGCGAACTGCTGGCCAACCTCTATGAATTGCGGATGGAACTGGAAGGGGGCGCGGCGGCGCTGGCGGCCTTGCGGCGCAATGCCGCCGACCTGAATGCCATGGCGCAAGCCCTGGCGTTGCTGGAAACCCATCTTGAACATCCCGAGCAAGGCGTAGAGCACGACGTCTCGTTTCACGTCGCGATTGCCGCCGCCACGCACAACCGCAGCTATCAGGACCTGCTGCAGTACCTGAACCGGCAGCTGCGCCTGGCCGTCAGCACCGCTCGCGCGAACAGCCGCCTGCACGACGGCCTGAGCGCCGCCGTGCATCAGGAACATGTGGCGGTGTTTGAAGCCATCCGCGCCCGTAATCCCGACCGCGCCCGCCAGGCGGCGGTGCGCCATCTGCAGCAGGCGGCCAACCGCCTGCAACTCGATCACCTTTTTCCCGCAGGCACGCCCACATCATGACCGCATCCGACTTCACGCAACGCCTGGTTCAAGCCCTGGGTCCCGACACCGTCTACACCGCCGAGGCGGACATCGCGCCCTGGTTGTCTGACTGGCGCGGCTTGTACAACGGCCACGCGCAGGCGGTCGTGCGTCCGCGCACCACGGCGGACGTCGCCGCCTGCCTGGCGTTGTGCCAGCAAGAGGGCGTGCCCGTGGTGCCGCGCGGCGGCAATACCGGGCTGTGCGGCGGCGCAACGCCCGACGCCGGGTCCCGAAACGTGGTGTTGAGCCTGGACCGCATGAACGCCGTGCGCTCGATTGATACGGTGGCCAACACCATGGTCGCCGAGGCGGGCGCCATCCTGGGCAACCTGCGCCGCGCCGCGCAGGATGCGGGGCGCTTGCTGCCGCTGAGCCTGGCAGCGGAAGACTCCAGCCAGATCGGCGGCAACGTCGCCACCAATGCCGGCGGCGTGAACGTGGTGCGTTACGGCATGGCGCGCGAGCTGGTGCTGGGCCTGGAAGCCGTGCTGCCCACCGGCGAAATCTTCAACGGCTTGCGCACGCTGCGCAAAGACAACACGGGCTACGACCTGAAGCAGTTGCTGATCGGTTCGGAAGGCACTTTGGGCGTGATCACGGCGGTGGCCTTGCGCCTCTTTCCGCGCACGGACGTGCGTTCGGTGGTGCTGACGGCTGTTGAATCGCCCGCGCAGGCCTTGCAGTTGTTTGAGATTCTGTTCGAGCAGTGCGGCGCGCGCCTGCAGGCGTTTGAGTACTTCTCGGGTGATTGTCTGGACTTGGTGCTGACGCATGCCGAAGGCGTGCAAGAGCCGTTCGACCAACGCTATCCCGCGTATGTGCTAGTGGAGCTTGCCGACACGGCGGACGAGGCCGGCCTGACGACGCTGCTGGAAAATGTGATCGGCACGGCGCTGGAACGCGGTCTGTGCCTGGACGCCGCGGTGTCTACGTCGATGGCGCAGTTGCAGACCTTGTGGAAGCTGCGCGAGGAAATCTCCGAGGCGCAGCGCGCCGACGGTCCGCATTTGAAGCACGACGTGTCGCTGCCTATTGAGCGCATCCCGGAATTCATGGTGTCCGCCGAGGCGCGCGTGCGGGCGCTATACCCCGATATCCGGCCGTTCATCTTCGGGCATTTCGGAGATGGCAATTTGCACTACAACCTGTCCCGCCCGGCAGGCGCTGCGCGCGACTGGGTGGCGGTGAACGGGGCGGCCATCACCGATGCGGTGCTGGACGAGGTGAACCGCTATGGCGGAAGTATTTCTGCTGAACACGGCATCGGGCAGCTCAAGCGCGACCATTTTTTACACAGCAAGGACGCGGTGGAGCTGCGGTTGATGCGAGAGATCAAGAAGGTGATGGACCCGGCGGGGATCATGAATCCGGGGAAGTTGCTGTAGTGGGTGATGGGCCTGCGCGTTCTGCTTGATGGGTTTCGCGCGGCGTGGGGTGGTGTTTTTATGCGGATTGTGGCGCGCTGCACCCATCCTACGGGTGATGAATGTGATGGGTTTCGCGCGGCGTGGGGTGGTGTTTTTATGCGGATTGTGACGCGCTGCACCCATCCTACGTAGGATGGGTGGAGCGCGGCAGGGCGCTGGCTGGAACGATGGTGCCCTACGCGCGCAACCCATCTACTGCCGGTGATAAACCTCGGCGCCCTTCTTGACGAATTCCACCGACTTCTCCTGCATGCCCTTCTGCAAGGCGTCTTTCTCGCTGACGCCTTGTGCCGCCGCGTAATCGCGCACATCCTGCGTGATCTTCATGCTGCAGAAATGCGGGCCGCACATCGAACAAAAATGCGCGACCTTCATCGAATCCTTCGGCAGCGTTTCGTCGTGGAATTCCTTCGCGGTGTCCGGGTCCAGGCCCAGGTTGAACTGATCGTCCCAGCGGAACTCGAACCGCGCCTTTGACAAGGCGTTGTCGCGAATCGCCGCGCCCGGGTGTCCCTTGGCCAAATCCGCCGCATGTGCCGCGATCTTGTACGTGATGATGCCGTCCTTCACGTCCTTCTTGTTCGGCAAGCCCAAGTGCTCTTTGGGCGTCACGTAGCAAAGCATCGCGGTGCCGTACCAGCCGATCAGCGCCGCGCCGATGCCGGATGTGATGTGGTCATAGCCGGGCGCGATGTCGGTGGTCAGCGGCCCCAGCGTGTAGAACGGCGCCTCGTGGCAGTGTTCAAGCTGCAGCTCCATGTTTTCCTTGATCATCTGCATCGGCACATGGCCCGGGCCTTCGATCATGACCTGCACATCGTGCTTCCATGCCACCTGTGTCAGCTCGCCCAGCGTCTTCAATTCCGCGAACTGCGCTTCATCGTTGGCGTCGTAGCCCGAACCCGGACGCAGCCCGTCGCCCAGCGAGAAGCTCACGTCATAGGCCTTCATGATGTCGCAGATGTCTTCGAAGCGCTCGTACAGGAAGCTCTCCTTGTGATGCGCCAGACACCATTTGGCCATGATCGAACCGCCGCGCGACACGATGCCCGTCATGCGGTCGGCAGTCATCGGAATGAACGGCAGGCGCACGCCCGCATGGATCGTGAAATAGTCCACGCCTTGCTCGGCCTGCTCGATCAGCGTGTCGCGGAAAATTTCCCACGTCAGGTCTTCGGCCTTGCCATCCACTTTTTCCAGCGCCTGGTATATCGGCACCGTGCCAATCGGCACGGGCGAATTGCGGATGATCCACTCGCGCGTTTCGTGGATGTGCTTGCCGGTGGACAGATCCATCACCGTGTCGCCACCCCAGCGGATCGCCCAGGTCATCTTTTCCACTTCTTCGCCAATGCCCGAACTCACGGCCGAGTTGCCGATGTTGGCGTTGATCTTCACCAGGAAGTTGCGCCCGATCGCCATGGGCTCGACTTCGGGGTGATTGATGTTGGCCGGGATGATGGCGCGGCCGCGCGCGATTTCATCACGCACGAATTCCGGCGTGATCGCCGCCGGAATGGACGCGCCGAACGACTGGCCCGGGTGCTGGCGCAGCAGGCGCTTGACCATCTTTTCGCCATCGGGACCGCTGTCGCGCAGCGTTTGCAGATAGTGCTCGCGACGCAGGCTTTCGCGGATGGCCACGTATTCCATTTCGGGCGTGATGATGCCGCGGCGCGCATAGTGCATCTGCGACACGTTGGCGCCCGCCTTGGCGCGGCGCGGCGGGCGTTGCAGGTCAAAGCGCATCGCCGTCAGCTTGGGGTCGGTCAGGCGTTCTTTGCCGTATTCACTGGTGGGTCCGGCCAACACTTCCGTGTCGCCGCGTTCTTCAATCCAGGCGCGGCGCAGCGCGGGCAAGCCGCGGCGGATATCGATCTTGACGTCGGGGTCGGTGTAGGGACCGCTGCAGTCGTAGACCGTCAACGGGGGGTTCTTTTCCCCGCCGAACATGGTCGGCGTGTCGTCCTGCTCGATCTCGCGAAACGGTACGCGGATGTCGGGGCGCGAGCCCGTCTCATACACGCGGCGCGATTTGGGCAACGGTGCGACGGCCGCCGCGTCGACTTCGGCGGTAGCGGCCAGGAATTTGGGATTGGCGTTCATGGAAAGCTCCAAGCGAGTGGTTGGAGCCGATCGGGAATGGACTTCCCCCAGGCGTGCAGCGACGCAAGGCGGAAATACGGCTCCCAGCATCGGCATTATCCGTACTGGTACGAAGGGACTCTCTCAACACGTTCCACCCCAAAAGGCGGAACGAGTACCCCTGCGCGAAAGCGAAGTATAGAGCGCGCCCAGCCCGTGCACGTCGCGACGCGGTGCAACTAATGCTTGGTCTGCATAAGATCATTCGTACAACGCTCGTCTTAGAGAGCTGGTATTACTGCTTTACATTTGGATTCAGTCTGCGGCGACACCGTCATTCAGGTTCTGTACACTTTTTCCAACCAAACGCCCGGCGGGCCTTATTGTTCGCTGGGCATAGCTAACTTAGAAGAAGGAATCGAGCATGCAACTGACCCTACGCAAATTGGCGCCCGCCCTGGTTGTCGTGACGTTGGCGCTGGCGGGTTGCAAAACCGCTCCGACCAAATCGCCTGGCGCGGCAACCACGCCCGATGCCGGCCAACAAACGACCCAACCCGCCGCCGCCTCGTCGGTGGACTTCTATCTGGCTCACCAGCAACCTGGCCCGGGCCTGCGTGAAATCGCGCTGCCCGACGGCAAACTCTATCTGCAGGAAGTCCCCGTGCTGACGCGCGCCGATCTCACCGACGCCGCTGCCTTGGTCGACCGCCAGGGCCAGAATTTCGTGGGCCTGCGCTTCTCGGAAGCCGGCGCTCGCAAGCTGACCGAAATCAGCACGAAGAACGTCGGCAATCGTTTGGCTTTGGTGATTGACCAGGAACTCGTTGCCGCCCCGAGCATCGCCGAACCGCTCAACCGTGGCGTGCTGGCCTTCGGTGTGGCATCGGCCCAAGCGGCTTCCGCCATTGCCGCCAAGATTCGTGGCGATGCTCCGCCTGCACCGGCGTCGGCCCCGGCCACGGGTGGTACGGCGCCCGCGCCCAAGCCCTGATCTTTCAGCGCATAAGCAAAAAAAATCCGCACCCTAGGGTGCGGATATTTTTTTGCCTGCCGGTAATGGGTTGAGCGACTAGTGTTGCGCTAAAGCGGTCAGCCTATCTTGCGGCCGCGCGGTTTGACGGTGCGGCGCGCCTGCGCTGTTTCAATGAAGGTCAGCGTCAGCGCTTCGAGCATGGCGCGGTCGTCGATGGTCAGGCCGTCGAACTGCGACGGGGCAATGTTGGGAAATGGCCAGGGCGCTTGTGGACGCGGCCGTCGCGCCACGCGGGGCATGGTTTCGGCCACGCCCACGGGCGGCAAGGTGTCGGACAGGTCGTAGCCTTCCATGGGCATTTCCATGGGACCCTTGCCGGTCTCCAGCCATTCCAGCTCAATCTTCAGAATCTGCGCAAGCTTACGGACGGAGCGGCTGGAATGCCGCAGCCCGCTTTCGTAACTGGCGATTGCACTTTGCGAGATTCGCGCAAGACGAGCGAGCGTCTTCTGCGTGTGACCACGCAGAAGACGGGCTTGCTTCAATCGGTCTGAAAATGTCTTCACGCGTCGATTGAAGCTTGCTCATGATTTACTTTGGTGGTTATAAGCATTACCTGGGTGATAGTTTTAGGAGGCGAGCGCACATGCATGAACGAGGCAACGTGTTCGTCGTGCAACTTGATGAAATGGCGAGCAATCATTTTGTCGCTGCATTGCAGGATTTTCAATGGCAAGTCAGCGCGTGTGAGTCAGTCGATGAGCTTCTGGAACGGCTGCGCACGGATCATGTCGACGCAATGGTGTTGCGTGGGCAGGGCGCCGAGGTCCCGAAGCTGATTGCGGCGTTGCGCCGAGCGGCGCCGGATGCGGCGGTGGTGTGGCAGTCGGCGGCGGCATCGGCGCGCGAACGGGTCGAGGCCCTTGAGGCCGGTGTGCATTTCTATAGTTCGGCCCGCATGGAACCCGAGGAATGGGATGCGCTGCTGCGCAACGTGCGGCGCCGGCTGTTGCCGCCGTCCACCGATGGGCCAGCCTGGCGCCTGGACAAACGGGTGCTGTCAGGACCCGCAGGCGAACGGCTGCCATTGACGCTGACCGAACGGGACTTTTTTATCCGTTTGTTGAGAGCGCCCGGGCAATGCCTGCGGCGCGACCGCTTTTTCCCTTGCAACCCCAGGGAGGGGGCTCGCAGCGTGGATGTGCTGGTATCGCGGCTGCGCACCAAGGCGCGCCGCTTTGACATTGACCTGCCGGTGCTGGCCGTGCGCGGCTGGGGCTACATCCTGCTGCAGCACAGCCCGCCCCAGGAACCGCGCGACTAGAGCACCACCAGGTTGTCCCGATGCATGAGCTCGGGTTCGGTCATGCTGCCCAGGATGCGGGCGATTTGCGACGAGGGCTGGCGCAGGATGCGCCGGGTATCCACCGACGAATAGTTGATCAGGCCACGGGCGCATTCGCGGCCCTGGCTGTCTACGCAGGCCACCACATCGCCACGGCCGAACTCGCCTTCCACGTCGGTCACGCCGATGGGCAAGAGGCTCTTGCCTTCGCGCATCAGTGCTTGCACGGCGCCGTCGTCCAGCACCACGCGCCCACGCAGCCGCAGGTGGTCGGCCAGCCATTGCTTGCGGGCGGACCACACGGGCAGCACCGCGCGCAGCTCGCTGCCGATGCATTCGCCATGCGCCAGCCGCGTCAGCACGTTGCGCTCGTGGCCCGAGGCGATGATGGTGTGCGCGCCGCTGTGCGCCGCGCGCTTGGCCGCCAGCACCTTGGTCAGCATGCCGCCCGTGCCGATGCCGCTGCCCGCGCCGCCCGCCATGGCTTCCAGGGCAGGGTCGCCCGCTTGCGCATGCGACATGAAGGTGGCGCCGGGGTTCTTGCGAGGGTCGGAGTCGTACAGGCCGCGCTGATCGGTCAGGATGATCAGCGTGTCGGCTTCGATCAGGTTGGTGACGAGCGCGCCCAGCGTGTCGTTGTCGCCCAGGCGGATTTCGTCGGTGACGACCGTGTCGTTCTCGTTCACGATCGGCACCACGCCCAGCCGCAGCAGCGCAAACAGCGTGCTGCGGGCGTTCAGGTAGCGGTGGCGGTCGGCCAGGTCTTCGTGGGTCAGCAGAATCTGCGCGGTGCGCAGGCCGTATTCGGCGAAGGCCGCTTCGTAGGCTTGGCACAGGCCCATCTGGCCCACGGCGGCCGCGGCTTGCAGTTCGTGCATGACGGAAGGGCGCTTGCGCCAGCCCAGCCGCGCCATGCCTTCGGCAATGGCGCCGCTGGAGACCAGCACGATCTGCTTGCCCTGCTTGTGCAGGGCGGCGATCTGCGAGGCCCAATGCGCCACGGCGGCGCGGTCCAGGCCTCGGCCTTCGTTGGTGACCAGCGACGAGCCGACTTTGGCGACCAGGCGCTGGGCGTGGGTGACGACGGAAACGGCGGGTGTTTCAGCAGACATGGTAGGCGCCGGCTGCGGCGAAAAAAGACGTAATCGAAAGGACTGCGATTATGGCTTATTCGTCACCGCCGCGCGGCGCGGCCGGCTTGTCGGCGTCGGATCGCGTGTCGTCAAAGCGGGGGTCCGGCGCCACATAGGTGCCGTCCGCCTGGTCGCTCGACAGGTGTTCCTTTTCGCGCTCGGCGTCCAGGTAGTCTTGCAGCGCGTACAGCAAGTCTTGCGTGCCTTCGCCCGTCAGGCCGGAAATGGCGAACACAGGGCCCTTCCAGTCATACAGTTCCAGGAAGCGGCGCTTGGTGTCTTCGGGGTCGGGCACCATGTCCAGCTTGTTCAGGACCAGCCAGCGCGGCTTGTCGGCCAGTTCCTGGTCGTAGCGGCGCAGTTCTTCAACAATGGCGCGCGCGTCGATCACGGCTTGCTCGACCGGATCCGCGTCGGGATCGGGCGTGGACACGTCCACCAGATGCAGCAGCACGCGGGTACGCGCCAGGTGGCGCAGGAACAGGTGGCCCAGGCCGGCGCCTTCGGACGCGCCTTCGATCAGGCCGGGAATGTCGGCCACGACGAAGCTGCGCGACGGCGACGTACGCACGACGCCCAGGTTGGGGTGCAGCGTGGTGAACGGGTAGTCGGCGATCTTCGGCTTCGCATTCGAGATGCGGGTGATCAGCGTCGACTTGCCGGCGTTGGGCAGGCCCAGCAGGCCCACGTCCGCCAGCACCTTCAGTTCCATGCGCAGGTAGCGGTGTTCGCCTTCCTTGCCGGGCGTCCACTGGCGCGGCGCGCGGTTCAAGCTGGACTTGAAGTGGATGTTGCCCATGCCGCCCTGGCCGCCGGCGGCCAGCACGACTTTCTGCTCATGCGTGTCCATGTCGAACAGGACTTCGCCGGTTTCGGCGTCATGGATGACCGTGCCCACGGGCACGCGCAAGGTGATGTCCGGGGCGGCTGCGCCGTACTGGTCCGAGCCGCGGCCGTTTTCGCCGCCCTTGGCGCGATGCAGGCGCGCGTAGCGGAAGTCGATCAGCGTGTTGATGTTGCGATCGGCAACGGCATAGATGGTGCCGCCGCGGCCGCCGTCGCCGCCGTCCGGGCCCCCTTTGGGGATGAACTTTTCGCGGCGAAAGCTCGCCACGCCATTGCCGCCTTTGCCGGCGACCACTTCAATGGTGGCTTCGTCTACGAATTTCATGGTGTTTGCGCGTGTAGTGGGTAATAAGGACAGCCGCCCGCCATGGGGTGCTGCCAGGTGGCATTGGAAACTTTACTCGCCAATTGCCTGAGAACAAAAAAGCTTAAAACAAAAAAGCCCTGCCGCATGCGACAGGGCTTTTGCCGTTCGAGAACGCGGCGAACCGCGTTACTGACGTGCTTGTCCGATTACTCGGCAGCGACGATCGAAACGGTTTGCTTGTTCAATGCGCCCTTGAAGCCGAATTGAACCTTGCCGTCGATCAGCGCGTACAGGGTGTGGTCCTTGCCCATGCCGACGTTCACGCCAGCGTGGAAGCGCGTACCGCGCTGACGCACGATGATCGAACCAGCGGGAATCAGTTCACCGCCGAAAGTCTTGACGCCCAGACGCTTTGATTCTGAGTCGCGTCCGTTTCGCGTAGAGCCGCCGCCCTTTTTCTGTGCCATGTTTAGCTCCTGCTAAGTGGTACCGAGTCGCGTCTTAAGCCGTGATGGCTTCGATGCGGATTTCGGTGTAGTTCTGACGGTGGCCCTGACGCTTCTGATAGTGCTTGCGACGGCGCATCTTGAAGATCTTGACCTTGTCGTGGCGGCCTTGCGCAAGAACCGTTGCCTTGACCACAGCGCCGGAGACGAGGGGCGTGCCAACTTTGAGTTGGTCGCCTTCGCCCACGGACAGCACTTGGTCCAGGGTGATTTCTTGCCCAATGTCTGCCGGTATCTGTTCTATCTTGAGTTTTTCGCCAGCGGCAACGCGATACTGCTTGCCACCGGTTTTTACGACCGCGTACATGGGGTGTTCCTTAAATAGGTAAATGGGTTCATTCGCGCGGGCCGCCCTGCTGGGCGGGGTGCCACTTCGGAAAGGCTGGATTCCTGTCTAGGCGCCAGAATCTGGCAAGAAGGAAGTGGGCCCAAGTATCTGGCTGATGCTTTAGCCAAATGTCCAAAGGGTTTACGCGAACAACCGACGTAATTCGGGCATTGCTGACCGAATCTGCAATATTAGCGTGGGGCTTTTCAAAAGTCAAAAAGCCGTTGTGGGCTAAGGGCTTAGGTGTGGCGCGCGCGCTTCAGGCCGGCGGAAGCACCCGCAGCGCGACGTGGCGAGCCACCTGGCGAATGCCTTCCATCACGTCGCGCCGGTGGGCGTCGTCCAGCCGGTCGGTAGGGATAGACGTGCTGACCGCCACCCGCTTGCCCAGCGGCGTCACGCCCACATAGGCGGCGTAGCAGATCAGGCCCGTGGCCACTTCTTCCTGGTCCTGGCCCAGGCCCGTTTGGCGGACCCGTTCCAGTTCTTCGTACAGCGCCTGGCGCGTGGCCAAGGTGCGCTCGGTCACGCGCGACAGCGTATCGGGCACGCACGCGGCCAAGGCGTCTGGGTCAAGGCTGGCCAGCAGGGCCTTGCCCAAGGCGCAGGCGTGGGCCGGCAGCCGCATGCCCAGTTCCGAGACCAGCCGCACCGGGCGCCGGGCGTCTTCGCGCGCAATGTAGACCACGTCGAACCCGTCCAGCGCCGCCAGTTGCACGACCTCGTTGCAGCGGGACACGAAGGCGCTGGCCGCCTCGTGGAAGGCCGCTTGCAAACCGTCGTGGCGCAGGTAGGCGAAGCCCAGCGACATCAATTCAATGCCGATGATGTAGCCGCCGTCCTTGCGTTCGATCCAGCGGCGGTGCTCCAGGCAGTCCAGCAGCAGGTACAGCGTGCTCTTGGCAAGCTGACACGACTGCGCCAATTCGGCCGCCTTGACCGGCGTGCGGCGGCTGGCCAGCACGCGCAGGATGTCGTGGGTGCGCCGGATGGCGGGCACATCGTATTCCTTGGTCACCGAGTTTGTTTCCAATGCGCTTGTTTCCAATATATTGGACGATTATTCACTATGTTGGACATCATAACGGCCTTCTTCTAGACTCATGACTCCCAATTGGAATGCCGCCGACAAGGCATAAGGCGTGGAGACTCATGAACCAAGAAAACTCATTGCCCGTCGATCTGGCGGGTGCGCTGCTGGTTGGCCGGGTGTGGCGCCCGGCGCCCATCGATGGTCCCAGCGTGGTGGTGGTGCGCAACGGCGAGGTCATCGACATCACGGCCGTGGCCCCCACCGTTTCAGACCTGCTTGACCGCCCTGACCGCGTGGCGCTGGCGAAAAGCGCCAAGGGGGAATCGTTGGGCGACGTGCGCGCCTTGATGGACGCCACCTTGCAAAACCAGGGTGGGGTACGCCTCTTGGCCCCTTGCGACCTGCAACCCATCAAGGCCGCCGGCGTCACCTTCGCCATCAGCCTGCTGGAGCGGATGATCGAAGAAGAGGCGGGTGGTGACGCCAGCCGCGCCGACGAGATCCGCGTGCGGATGCAGGCCTTGATCGGCTCGGATCTGTCGCGCTTGCGGCCGGGTTCGGACCAGGCGGCCAAGCTGAAAGCGGAATTGGTCGAACGCGGCCAGTGGTCGCAATACCTGGAAGTGGGCATCGGGCCCGACGCCGAGATCTTCTCCAAGACGCCGCCGATGGCTTCCGTGGGATTCGGCGCGCAGATCGGCGTGCTGCCCGAATCGCAATGGAACAACCCGGAGCCCGAGATCGTGCTGGCCGTGGACAGCCGTGGCGAAATCGTGGGCGCCACGCTGGGCAACGACGTCAACCTGCGCGACATCGAAGGCCGCAGCGCCTTGCTGTTGACCAAGGCCAAGGACAACAACGGCTCTTGCGCCATCGGCCCCTTCATACGCCTGTTCGACGGCGACTTCGATCTGGACAGCGTGCGCCAGGCCGACGTCTCGCTGCGCATCGACGGCACCGACGGCTTCCAATTGGATGGCGTGAGCTACATGCGCGAAATCAGCCGCGACCCGCAAGACCTGGTGCGCCAGGCGTTTGGCGCGCATCACCAGTATCCCGACGGCTTCATGCTGTTTTTGGGCACGATGTTCTCGCCCAGCCAGGACCGCAAGGGTCCGGGCACGGGCTTCACGCACAAACTGGGTGACCGCGTGCAGATCGCCTCCGAGCGCATCGGGGCGTTGGTCAACGAGGTGCGCTTGTCCACCGAGATCACGCCGTGGACGTTCGGCGTGCGTGCCTTGTACGCCAACCTGGCCAAGCGCGGCCTGGTCAGCTAGGGCGGCGGCCTGCGCCGTTTGCGCTGACAAGAGGGGCGGCAGCGGGCCGCCCCGCCTGTCACACCCCGTATAATCGCTGGTCGAATCCCCCGCCATCCCTGGTGGGCCCAGCGGTAAGAGCCCCCTTGCGGCTCGTTTCACTTGTCGGATACGTCTTGAATCTCCCCGCGCTTATTGCCCCCATTGCTGACGATATGAAGGCTGTCGATGCAGTCATTCGCGATCGGCTGAATTCGGACGTCGTTCTGATCCGCACGATTGGCGACTACATCATTGGCGCGGGCGGCAAGCGCATGCGCCCGGCCATGGTGCTGATGGTGGCGCGCGCCCTGGGCTACGAAGGCACGCATCATCAACTGCTGGCCGCCGTCGTGGAATTCATTCACACCGCGACGCTGCTGCACGATGACGTGGTGGACGAGTCCGACCTGCGCCGTGGCCGCGAAACCGCCAACGCCGTATTCGGCAACGCCGCCAGCGTGTTGGTGGGCGATTACCTGTATTCCCGTTCGTTCGAAATGATGGTCGAGGCCGACTCGATGCGCATCATGAGCATCCTGTCCGAAGCTACGACCGTGATCGCCGAAGGCGAGGTGTTGCAGCTTCTGAACGTGCACGACCCCGATGTCTCGCAGGAACGCTACCTGCAAGTGGTGCGCTACAAGACCGCCAAGCTGTTTGAAGCCGCCGCGCAGGTTGGCGCTGTGCTGGCGGGCGCCACGCCCGAACAAGAAGCCGCCGCCGCTGCCTACGGCCGCCACGTCGGCACCGCGTTCCAACTGGTTGACGACGTGCTGGACTACAGCGGCGATGCGGCGGCCTTGGGCAAGAACGTGGGCGACGACTTGCGCGAAGGCAAGCCGACGCTGCCGCTGATCCGCGTAATGGAAGTAGGCACGCCGGAACAGCAACAGTTGATCCGCGACGCCATCAAAACCGGCGACGCGGATTTCGCCGCGGTGGCCGCCGCGATTCAAGCGACTGACGCGCTGGAACACGCCCGCCTGGCCGCCGTGGCCGAGGCGGATCGGGCTCGCGACGCGCTGTCGATCTACCCCGTTTCGCCTTTTCTGGATTCTCTGCTAGAATTCTGCGCTTTCGCGGTGAATAGAGATCGCTGAGCGGCGAACTGCATATTCCGGATTGAAAGTCGGTAGCAGAGCACTTGAAGTAGCTAAGCCCCAAACCTGATTTTCAAAAAAACGGAATATAGGTTCTAATAGCGGTCGCTGTTTAAGTCACAGCGGAAAAAGTAGTAGAAAAAAAGCAGTAGTAGAAAAAAAGCAGTAGAAACTTGGTAGCACTGAGCGCCGCTAAGTTGGTAGTACGAGTTTGGTAAGTTGTCCAACTCACACACTCGGGGCGTAGCTCAGCCTGGTAGAGTACTGCGTTCGGGACGCAGGAGTCGGAGGTTCGAATCCTCTCGCCCCGACCACTCATTTGTGGTCGAATTTTTGGTGGTGTTCTCGACACCAGCAGCAATAGCCGGAATCGCGAAAGCGACGCCGGCTTTTTTGCGTTTGCTCTCTTCCTGCGCCAGCAGGATGAACGTCGTGTCGATCGCGACACCGGCTTCCTGAGCCATCAGCATAGCAGTCCGGTAATCCGGCAAGTGCGTGCCTTTCACATAGCGATCCAGGGTCTGTTGTTTCAGACCCCACGCCTTCGCCATGCTGTTCACGCTGCGCCCCTTGAGCGCGGCTTCCACAAATTCCTGATATTCCATCGCAGTCCTATCTTGCCGAATTACACGGATTCGGGTAACGTCGCTCTGAATTACACAAAATCGTGTAACACAGAACTGTGTTTTAGCTAACGATAACCGCCCTTGAACGGGTATGCAACTGGGCCGAAGGGCCCCACGCCGAAATAGAGGAACGCCATGCCACACGTGATCGCTGTCGCGTCCACCAAAGGTGGAGTCACGAAAACGACAACCTGCGCCAATCTCGCGGGAATATTCGCCGATTTTGGAATGCAGGTCTTGCTGTTCGATGCTGATGAACAGAACAGCTTGACCAAGTACTACCCCATCGAGCACAGGGCCGAGCATGGCCTGACGCGCGTCGTCACGCGTGGCGGCCTCGTCACTGAAGATTGCATCAGCAAAACGTCAATCCAAGGTATCGACATCGTTTGCTCGGACGCGGTATCAGGCAATCTGCAGACATGGTTGAAGGACCGCGAAGACCGGCTTTTAATTTTGCGCCGAGCGGTCCGGCGCTCCGCAGCCGTCGACAAGTACCACGTGATCATCATCGACACGCAGGGCGCGGCGGGTGAGCTGCAGAAGACTGCTGCTATGGCGGCGGACGTGATCCTGTCGCCCATCAAACCCGACGTGCTGTCGGCGGCTGAATTCGCCGACGGCACGCTAAGGATGATGGACTCGTTAAACAGCCTGTCCGACTTCGGTACCGACTTCCGCAGCGGAGACTTGTACGTGGTGATTAGCGCCTTGGAGCGCAATAACAATGCACGTCAGGTCGCGGATCAGATCCGTCGTAGCTTCGCAGGCCATAAGCAGGTCAAAGGAATTCTGAACACTGTGGTGCCGCATGCCGCTGCCTATACCGCAGCGGCGACCGCACGGGTCCCTGTTCACCAGTACGACCGCCGAAAAGTCGATAAGGCGCCGTGGGACGTGATGCACCGCCTTGCCTGGGAACTATTCCCGGCATTGAGCGGCATTTATGTGGACGGTCAAGGCCAGGCTGAAGAAGTGGAGGCCTGAGCTATGAAAACCGCCACTCGAATGCTCGACCTGCCCGATATCGGTGAGCTGTTTCGGGCAACCGCTCCCGCCGCAGGGGAGCAGCCGCCGCTCACTTTTTACGTAGCGGTGTCACCAGATCACGCACCGCTGGAAATGCGCCGCGCGCGCGCCGCTGCGGTGGTTCAAACTGCCCTCCTCGCTATGCGACCCATCGGCCTAGAACCCGCAGCAACGGCCCCGGCCGAAGTCGTCAGCTTCAGCGAAATGCGCCGCATGGGCGTGTCGAAGAGTGAAGCAGCTCGCATATTCGAGGACCCCGTCCTCCACCGCTGCGTCCCCCATCCCATATTCATCGTGCCCGACCCTGTGCCGTATCTGAACGCGTGGTCGGCCATCAGCTCCGGGAGGATCGAGCCGTGACTACAAACAAGGAATTAGCGCTCCAGCACTTGGATACCGAACTAGGTCTGCTGCACCGTGCAACGCCCGAATCATCCGAGCGCGCCCTGCACCTTGGGATCGTTCTGGGCGCGGTAAGTGCGTATAGGAACCTGGGCGTGCTTGGCGAAGATGATCTGGTCTTCATGGCCACTGCGCTTGCCGGCGAAGACGACAAGCTTCCGATCCTGAGGGGCCACTGATGAAGCCGGCCTCAAAGAGAATCGACCTCACCCAGATGATCGCTTCGCGGTTGAGCGAGAGGTCGCCCGAACCCGCAGCCATCGACTCGGCCCTGACGAACGTCATAACCCTGAACGTTCGGGACGATTGTCGGCTGTACGAGCGCAACCCGCGTACGGTCCGCAATGAGAAATACGACGAAATTAAGGAGTCCGTGCGCAAGCGTGGCCTCGATCAGCTGATCTCCGTGACGCAGAGGCCAGGAGAGAAGCACTACATCCCGGCGAAGGGCGGAAATACCCGCCTGGAGATCTTGCAGGAACTGGTCGCCGAGGGCGAAAGCCAATTCCTGCACATGGACTTCGTTATGGTTCCTTACCGTAGCGAAGCCGCCTTGCTCGCCGCGCACATGGTTGAAAACGACCAACGTTCTGGCCTTCTGTTTTGGGACGCTGCTCGCTCGACTTTTGACCTCAAGCAGGAATGGGAACGCGAGCGAGGATCGCCACTTTCCCTGCGGGATTTCTCTGAGCTGCTTAAAGCCGAGGAGGGTATACAGGCGTCGCCGGCGCTTCTTAGCCACTACGGCTTCACCATGAAGCACCTTTCGGAGCTGGCGTGCGCCGCAACGCATCTCTCTAGGCGTGATGTACAGGACCGCTTCATCCCGGCGCGCAGCCGTCTGGCGACCGTTGCGGCCAAGCTCGGCGCCGACGCTAATCTGGAACAGGCATGGACGCTAGCAGTCGACCACATGCGCGATCGCTACGTCGCCACAAGAGCTCTGGACTTTGCGGCATTCAATGCACGCCTCGAAGAGAACTTCGGGCAGCGTACCCAACTCGCGACGGACGAGATCCAACGCGCGGTTTTACTCATCCAGGCTGACTCGGACATCGACGCGATCACCCTCATGCGCGAAGCGAAGCGGCCAAGTTCGACCATTCCTGGCTCAGCCATCGGGGATGGCACTACGCAAGGCGAAAGCGTTTCATCGCTAGGGGCGTCGCTCAGCACCGATGTGGATACCGCCCCGCCGATACCGCGCGTTGAGGTAAAGACACCGTCCGCCGACCGACCACGCGACCGTCGTAGTGCGTCCTCCGAATCCCCCACGCAGCCGACAGAACGACGCGCAGATAGCCGCGAAGCGGCCGAGCGCGAGCTCTGGCACTCCCTGGAGGACCTTGTCGCAGCCAGCCATCTTCAAGGGTGCCTCATGGCCATCGAGGAACTTCCCTTGCGTTTCATGGTGGAAGTCCCCGCAGACGTAGGGCATGGCCGTGGCTCCCTGCAAGAGCAGGCTCTGCAGGGGGGGGAGAAGGCAGAACGCTACTACGCGTGGTGGTGGCTTGTGCTCTTGTCGCAACAGAACACGCCAGCAGGACTGCTGGTCATTCCGGAAACGGACTTCAAACGGCATGCCGATAGTACCGACGCCTGGCAGGAAGCCTGCGAGGCGCTGCTCGGCGATCCCGTCTACGCGGATGGGTCCTATCACGTCGTGAGGCGTATGACCGATCCAAGCGACGCCACGGGCCCGTTGTACCTCCGGGTGATCCAGGCCGTGCGCATGTTCAACGAAGCCTTTCCCGAGCGATCCAGCGATGCATTTTGGCATTCGGTTGGCGTGCCTCTGGAGCTGATTGGAGGTGTGTCTTGAATTTCTTGGAGCTGACCCATCCGACGCTAAAGCGCAAAGCGTTGCGCGAGCTGAATCAGCAAATTCGTCGGCGTGCGTATGCCGACGGCGCAATACCCGAGCAAACGGCCGAGCTTCTCATGGCCGGCCTTCGCGACCGCGGGCTCGACGCCATGCTGCCGGCAGTGACTGTGCGGATCTACGTCGACCAGGAGGCGCTGGTGGCGCAGCAAAGCGAACACCAGCAACGCCAGCAGCATATGGAGCAGCTTCGGAAGTTCGTCCGCGCCCAAGCAAGCGGGTCGCTGATCCGAGCGCTATTTCCCTCGATACCAGCTGCGGAGGTGGAGCAGATCCGCACGCAAATGCGTTTGAGTCAGCCCGGACCAGCCGTGGAGCTAGATCCTGGCGAGTATCTGCGCGTCCATAGCATCTGGAAAGAACTGCACAGCACCACTGTAGACGTCCGTGAACGATATCTCGCGCTTCACGATGCGTTCCCTCAGCACACGCTGCTGACGCTGTTTGCCGCACTTAACCAACGCTAACCGGAGGTGGTCGATGAGTTCGGAAAAAACTGCGGTTTCCACGGTCTCTCAAGCCTCTGGCTATGAAGGCGCCGCGCCTGTCACTGTGCTCAAAGGCACGCCGGCGCTGCGTCCTCTTACGTACACGCTCGCAATGCGGCGGGTCGTGGAGCGGGCAGCGGATCAACCGCCCATGAAAGCCATGGCGGGCCGAGTGGGCTTGGGTAGGAGCGGTCGTGGATAAGCACTTCTTGCTACCTGCCTGCTATGTGATGCCGGCGAAAGGCGCTGCCGACCAGTATGTCGGCACGACGCTCGATTGGTTTCCTCTCGGTCACTATGGACTGCGCACTAGTTCGGCGAACGACCCGCAGTACGGTGCAGGCGAGTGGAGTGAATCGCCCACAGGGAGCCCGCAATGACTAGCTGGGACTTCGCGCTTGACCCATTCGGCAGACAGTTCGTCGCTAGAGCGGAGGCTGCCCCCTCGCCTCATCGGGACCAGGCCAATGAGCACTACCTTCTCAAGGTCTTGGACGCACCAATTACCATTCATCGGGCGTTTGTGGAGCTCGCCGGCAGTCTAAACGCCGCAGCGATCCTCAGCGACCTTGCCGCGCGCGGTGACCTCTCGGAATTAGCGGGAGACTGGGTCTATCTCGACCCGCTCGACTGGCATACACGCCTTGGGCTGTCCTACAAAGAGCAGCTCACTGCCAGAAAGTTGCTGGAGCGAAAGGGACTCCTTGAGACCCTTCGGACAGGAATGCCTCCACGTACCGCCGTGCGCGTCAATTGGCTCGCCGTAGACAAGGAATTGCGCATCCAGGCGAATAATGCCGCCTCGGCTCAGCCCTTGCCCGTCTTGAGCAGCTGACAGTCGTATGTCGACAAATATTGCCTACGACCGCCTGTGGCTGGCATTGAAGCAAAGCCGGCCGATCGCCTTTGGTCTGTTTCTAGCACGCATGACCGGGAATCCAAAGGCGGCGATCGTACTGTCCCAACTCGCGCACTGGACGCGAACGGGGCGCGACGTTGCCCAGACCAACGGCTGGATCTTCAAAACTCAGCAGCAGTGGTGGATGGAGACGGGGCTATCCCGCGCTGAGCTGGACACGGCGCGGCGCCGTCTTCGCACCTTAGGTTTTGTTGAGGAAACGCTTGCCGGCCGGCCGGCGACACTCTGGTACCGAATGAACCTGCCGAACATCGCACGGGCTCTAGAAGTCTGCAGAAAGGAGGCTCTACCAGTCGAGCTGACATTCGAATTCATGCGCGCACCGGAACGTGCCGTACGCGATTTGCTTGGCCCCACCACTGCATACCATCGGATCCTTGCCGATTTGACTGGTGGAGTGAACGCGGGCCTGTTGCTGTCTCGATTGCTGCAGCTGCAACGTCGATCGATCGAATCGGGATATCCCTGGTTCAGTCTGACCGCGCTCAACTGGCAGGAAGACTTGGCCTTGAATCGACGTTCCCTGGAAAACGCGAAAGCTCGGTTGAAAGAGCTTGGGCTGGTCCAGGAATTCCACCTTAATAGAGGCGCTAAACGCGTCTACACGCAGGTGGATCCGGCGTTGTTATGTGAGCTGCTGCAGGAGCAGTTCGCTTCCCAAGCGACGGCCGCTAAAAGGGCTGAGGTGGCAGGTATCGCGACAACCCGTCGCCACCAAGCATTTCAAATGTCCACGGGTGTTGGGGCGCAACTCCAACAAAATCAAAGATCTCCGCAGGCCAATGTACGAATCGAGCAAGCTGGAAATTCCCATTCGGGAAAGCCAGACTGCGCGAAAGATCCATTGCAGATAGACGGAAAAGTACGTAGCAGTTTGCGGGATTCGTCCACTTCTATAAGGGGTACGAATACATCTTCGAAAACAGATACGACCACAACCCACGCACGCGCGCCAGAAGCTGTTTTGCTGCAAAACGCGTCCGTGGTGGTTGATGTGGACATCCTACTGTGGCCCGACGTTCTCCCCGCTGGAAGCCGAGAGGGTGCGACGTCGATCCTTGGCTATGCCCCGGCCGCTGTCCGGCAGACGTTGTTGGACGAGTACGGTGCCAGGGCGCGGAGACAGGCTGTCGCTAACCCTCTCGGGTACCTACGGCGACTTGTGCTCCTGGCCCAACAAGGGCGTTTCGTACCCGAACTTGCGCACCTTGAAGCTCAACGCCGGCGCAACCTTGCAGCCGTCTCCGCCTCGGTAAGGGAAGCGGAGGCCGCTGTGACGGGTGACGTCGCGCCGGCTTTGCAGCCATCGTCGAAAGAAGAAGGCCGCGCCCGCCTGGCAGAGCTGCGAGCGGCGATGGCAGAGCGGAGGGCACGAGCATGAGTGTTTTGCAACAAAACAAGCCGATCCAAGGAATCCGCTCCCCAGTTGACCGCGGTCAGGTGGAGCAGAGTTCTTTTGGAGTGGGCCAGCATCACCCAAATAAACATATTCAACAACGGAGAAGCGCCTGATGGCACCCAAAAAAATGGCGGTTGATTCGTCCCTGTCTGCGTTCGCGACGGCCGACACCTCCCCTTTTCCTGACCGCTATGACCTGGATGGCGAACGTCGCATCCTGGGCCCCTTGCTGGACGAGGATGACCCCGACCCTTCTAACCCGTTCTTCGGGCGCTTGCAGCTCTTCTACGAGCGAGAAGCGGAGTTCAAGCGGATGAGGCAATCTCATGAAGCTCGCGCAGGAGCCGATCCCCTGGTAGGGAACTCCGAGGCGCGACAGATCCGAACGCTGCCATCCCTTGTCGCGGAAAGCCAAGACGTGATGTCCCTTCATACGTTGGAGGCGCTCCGGCTGTTTATGGGCAAAGCAGTTGAGCCGGGCAAGCAAGGGGCTCCCATCGCGGGCGGAAAGCGGGTCGCGGCTGCGTTGCGCTCTCTTTGGTCTCTGTCGTCTAACGATAATCCCTATGCTGATTGGGCATTGGTTGAAACGAAGGCTCGCATCGAAGACGTGCGTGCTTACATCAAGGCGGAGCAAGCGCAGCTTCTTCAGAGGCTGGAAGAGATGAAGAGCAAGGGCCTGACCTATTCGGTCCTCCAGTCGCGCGAGCCAGCGCAGATGCAGCTTGGGTTTGCGTCTCCTTACGGCTACATGGTGGCGCTGCTCATCGTGGAGGTCGACTATTTCACCCGCGTACTCAAGAGCGCCCAGCGCCGCGATCTAGTATCAGGCCGCCAAGGACATGCGTTGCTGCAATCCGTAAAGCACAAGTGCCGGAGCGTATTCGAGCGTGTTCTGTACTGGCAGAAGTACCTGATGAAGGATGAGCTCGTAGCGCTTAGCCGCGTCGATTTTGTAGCCGGGGCCGATGTCGTGGCTCAGCAGCGAGTGCAGGCAGTCAAGAAAATCTTCGGAGACGTGCCCAAGGCGGTGTTCATGGGCGAAGACGCGCCTCGACACACGAAGCGTCGGCTGAACCTCTCGCCGGCAGAGCTGCGCCTATTGGATGCTGTGCCGTTGACGGACGAGGTCACGGCAGGCGTGGATAAGAACTTGCTGGCCTAGGTGGAGGCGATCATGTCATCACCCTCTGTAAATGCTGCGCGGGACCCCAAAGCCGGCTATTCGGCACGTCACGAGTTGCTGGTGTCGAGAACGGGTGCCGGCCTGCCGTCTTATTCGTGCTCATCCGTATCTGTGGACATAAAAGCCTTTAAGGGTAAGGGAGCGTTCCGCTCCCTGTCGCGGCAGTTTGCGAACTCGGTGGCGCAGACAAGGGATGCCATGGACGCTCTCGCGCTGGACACGACCCGTTTCGAGGCAGGGTGTTACCTACGTTTGGTCGAGGAGCGCGGACGTGGAGCGCTGGGTCGCACCCGACTGCGCTGGTGCATCCGAGGGCAAGCTCGGTACGTGCGCTTCGAAGCACTGCGCGACGTTCTGACCGGCCTACCCCCGTCGGTCGTAGAGCACTTTCGGAACTGCGAAGTCCGGGCGGCGGAGCTAAATGTGTTGGAAAACATATTGCGCCATGCGGTCGACCAGGTGGAGTCGTACTTACGAAATGGAGCGCTGCGCCAAAGAACCGGCTTTGGAGAGCCCTCTGCCGTTTTGCTGCAAAACAGCTCGGGCAATGGTGAAGGCGATGCTTAATCGGACGCTCGGTGGCGGGGCGGCAATGGATCGGCTGGTCCGGCCTCTGCTCGCAGCGGCAATGTTCGCGAACGGTCTAGCTGCGATCGGCTCGCTCGTATGGGGAATCTTCCTTTTCCTGGTGGACGCGGAAATATGGGGCATACCTTTTGTCGGATTGTGCCTCTGCCTTGTTCTCGCGGCATGGGCCCACACCGCTTTCGATGATCGGATCGCGCACGCGACTGTTTTGCGGCAAAACGCGAAACCCTATGAACGAAACCAGCAACCTTGATGCCGCTTAAACGGGGCGACTGACCCTGTCCCAGCGTCTCACAAACCCAACGAGGACCAACTTTTTTTGGAGCAGTGATATGGCAATGAGAAGCGAAATGAGCGGCAACGTTCTGATGAACCCCGTTTTGAAGACCGTCAAAGTGAAGGGCGAAGACCGTCAGGTTTGCGAACTTCGCGTGATGTGCTCCGAATACAAATCCGACGGACAAGGCGGGTACGTGCAGGATGATGCGCGGACGTTTCCTGTTCAGGCGACGATTTGGCACGAGGGAACGGCCAAGCGCGTTTATGAAGTCGTGCGGGTCGGCGCCGCAGTCACGGTTGTCGGGGCTACTTACGTGCGGCCCTGGGTCAATGAGCAAACTAATCAAGCTGAAGCCGGTATGTGCATGGACGCCGAACGCGTGACGTTGGGGCTTCAACGGGTGGAGTCTGTGTTGTATCGCTCCAAGGCACAGGTTGATGCACAAAAGGCCCCCGATACAGCGCCGGCCGCGGTCTAACCATATTTCATATTCCCAGGGGTGGCGAGGCCACCTCTGGCGTGGAGAAAGAAGAGATGCGTATCAGCACGAGAAGGCCGAAGTGGGAGCAGTTCCGGGAATCGCACGTCCTGCGCGTTGGCAAAGAGCAACGGGTTCTGGGCAGAGTGGACCTTGTCGGGTCTGTCGGGTACTGGTGGCAGACGGCCGATAAAACGGATGTGGCCTACACGCTCCAGGACGCGAAGCGACGGGTCGAGGATTTTCTTAGGCTCAGCGGTGGTGTGGTCGTACTCAAGGGCGTGGGGGCAGGCCCTGTGGCTCGCGCAGCATAGGGGGCATCATGACTAAACGCGTTTTCGGAGGCTTGGGCTGGGTGCGGAGGCCCGCTGTTGAGCTCGTCGTGGGGATTGCGGTCGTGTTAAGGAGGGCGCGCAATGCGACGATGAGACCTCCGCACATCATGTGGATGGTTTGTGCCCTCGTATGGTCTTGCGGTGTCCTGGGTGCCTTGGCCGCCCATCCCTCGACGGCAGGAGGGACCGTGTATGAACGACTGGCCAAATACCTCATCGGATGTGCGGCCTTGTTGCTCGCCGGGCGCGCGCTTGCGTCGGTCCGGCGGCTCGGCCGCGAGGAGATGACCAGAGCCCACTTTCAGGGCAACGTCGGAACGCGCCCCGGCTGGCCGCGTCAAATTCTTCAGGAGGGTAAAAATGAAGACGCTGATAATTGCTGAGAAGCCCTCAGTCGCGCGCGACATTGCTGCGGCGATTGGTGGATGCCGGCAGGCGGGGAGTTGGTTGGAGGGGGAGCAGTTCGTCGTGAGCTCTGGGATCGGTCACTTGGTGCAGCTCGGCGATCCAGAAGCTGGCCCAATGGTGGCGGGATTCGCTGGGCTCCCACGGATCCCGGAACGGTTTGCCCTCAGCCCAATCCCTGGAACTATCGACCAACTCAAGCTCCTGGGGAAGTTGATCGCTCGCCCGGACGTAGCGCGGGTGGTCAACGCTTGCGACGCTGGCCGGGAAGGCGAGCTGATATTCAACTTGATTTACGAGTTTCACAACGGGCAAAAGCCAGTCTTTCGGATGTGGATCCAATCCATGACTGCGACCGCGATTCGCGAGGCCTACAAAGGCCTGCGGCCGGCCTCCGCCTACGCCAGGCTGAGCGATGCAGCACGTAGCCGGTCGGAGGCTGACTGGCTTGTTGGCATCAATGGGACGAGGGCTGTTTCTGCATTGTCCGAGGCGCTCACAGAGCGGCGGGAACGTAGTTCTGTCGGACGGGTCCAGACGCCTACACTCGCGATTGTTGTTCACCAAGAGCTCGCCATCCGGGCCTTCGTGGCGCGGCCATACTGGGAAGTGCATGGCACGTTCGCCGTGCAAGGCGGCGAGTATGTTGCGCGCTGGCGGGGAGCCTCCGTAGAAGGGGCGGACGGAGCGGATATATCGCACCGCATATGGGATAAATCTAAGGCTGATGCCCTCCCTACCCGATGCCGGGGCGTGGTGCCCACATCGGTGCGCGACGAGTTCAAGGAGGTGTCGAGCGCACCGCCCAAGCTGTTCGACTTGACGACGCTCCAACGGGAGGCGAATAAGCGCTTCAAGTTCTCCGCCAAAAAGACGTTGGACCTGACTCAGGCCCTGTACGAGAAGCATAAGGTCCTTACCTATCCGCGCACGGATTCCAACGCGCTGCCGGAAGACTACCTTGGCAAAGCACAAGCTGTAGTGCAAGCGCTGGGCGCGAGCGCGTACGCTGAGCACGCGAAGCGCATCGTCGACAACAGTTGGGTGCGGCCGGATAAGAGAATCTTCAATAACGCGAAGATCTCGGATCACTTCGCGATCATCCCCACAGGGAAAATTCCGGAAGGGCTGAGCGATGGCGAAGCGAAAGTTTTCGACCTGGTCGTGCGCAGGTTTCTTGCGGCTTTCCATCCCTCAGCAGTCTTCGCCAACACTGAGCGAACAACTGTCGTGGCCGGCGAGGCATTCATTGCATCAGGCCGCGTGCTTCAGGAGGCGGGTTGGATGGCTGTGTACGGCAAGGAACACGATTCGGAAGATGATGGCACATCTCTTTGTCCCCTTGTGGTCGGCGAGAAGGCTTCAAACGCGGGCATGAAGCTGGTAGCGCAAAAGACGAAGCCGCCCACTCGTTTCAACGAGGCGACATTGCTTGGAGCAATGGAGACAGCGGGAAAACTGCTGGAGGACGAAGAGATGCGGGACGCGATGCGCGATCGTGGTCTCGGCACCCCCGCAACGAGGGCTTCCATTCTAGAGGCGCTTCTTGCAGATCAAGACCGCGCCAAGCGCCCGATCGAGCCGTATCTAAGACGGGAAGGCAAGGAGCAGCATCTCGTGCCTACTGAGAAGGGCATCCAGCTCGTTCAGTTCTTGGAGGCAAACGGCCTCGAAGAATTGACGTCGCCCAGGATGACCGGCGATTGGGAGTGCAAGCTTCGACTTATGGAGCGCGCAGAGTATGACCGCTCCAACTTTATGGCCGAATCTGCGTTGTTCGCACGGCGTCTCGTGGATACGCTAAAGGCGCGCGCCGCTGCGGTTCCGCCGGCGCCAAAGAAGGCCCTTGCCGCTCCCTGCCCGCAATGCGGGGCTGGTCTAGAGGCCAGCGCGCGCCAGGTGCAGTGCAGCAAGGACTGCGGATACCGACAGCCCAGGTCGATTGCTGGACGCGAGCTATCCGATGCTGAACTGACTGCGCTTTACATCGATGGCAAAACAGGCCTCCTTGAAGGCTTCGTTAGCAAGGCCAAGCGTCTGTTCAACGCCAAGCTTAAGCTGACTGCAGAACGACGGCTGGAGTTCGAGTTTGAGCCCCGTGCGGAGCCTGTCACTGGTGCGGGCGTCACTGCAGGCGGCACCCAGAAGATCTATCCGTGCCCGCTGTGCCGCAAGCCACTAAGGCTTCGGCAGGGTGCGAAGGGGGCCTTCTGGGGGTGTGCGGCTTATCCAGAGTGCAAACACACACAGCCGGACGACGACGGCAAGCCTGGAGTCCGCACCTCGGCCGTCGCAGCGTCAATGCCTCCCGGGGAGGTGGCTCAGGCATCAGCCAGGAGGACGGTGCCGGCCGGCGCGGTGGGCTCCGGGTGTCCGACCTGCGGCTCCGGCCGGCTTGTTAGCCGCGCATCTGCGACTTCCGATAAGCGGTTCCTAGGCTGCAGTAAGTTCCCGCAGTGCCGCCACTTCGAATGGGAGAAGGGCAATGGCAAACCTTGATGTGCATATCCGATTCAGATCGGCAATTGGATTGATGGGTCAGGTTTCCCTGACGTTTGACGAGGGCGATGGGCGCAATCGGGCGTTTGGCAGACTTGCGATCGATATGGGTCTAGCGAAAGCGGAAGGACCTGTCACAGCGAAGCTTGATGTCGCGTCAATGCGGCAGCTCGTCGACGGAATGATGGAGGCTATGTATGCGATTGAACGGACAGAGCGACTCGAAGGCCAAATGCCAGATCTCCAGGCACCGAGCGCTTATGAGCTGGGCGCTTTGACCGGGGGATTTCCGTGACCTTCATGGCTATCGGCCTTGCTCCCTTTACGGTCAGTTTTGGGGCAAGCGATATTGCTCGCACTACCGTACACACTGCGCGGTGTGTACGGTAGCGAAATCGGTCCGTAATAAATATGACGATTTTCATGATTGATATTCTTGGGACAGAGGAAAATGGGTAGGCCGTCATTTCAGCTAACGGATGACCATGCCAGGCGAATCATGAAGGCGATAGGCGATTTGCAGGTTTCCTTTCCGGCCGCTTCGGATAACCGGGCATTTCTTGATAGGCTGATACGAGTCATTTTGGACGTCACGGGTCGCTTGTATGGCGTGCCGACATACCAGCGGATCTTGCGCGCCTACGCTCCGTCGCGAAGACCATCCACCACGACCATTTTGTCCGTACTGGTCGGGGTGCAAGGATCTTTCGCCAGCTTGCCGGCGCCCGGCGGTGAACCGATGCCCAGCACTGCTACTGTGCCTCGCGCTGCGGCGGCAACTCCCCGGCAGGAGGAGCCGACCGCGGTTCGGCTGCTTGCAGTGGAGCTGGAGGAGCATCACCGCCAGCGTCGGCGGTTGGAAGCTGATATCGCTCGGCTCGAAGCTGCGATACTGGAACAGAGTTGTGAGCTGTCGCGCGCCCAGGGCGAAGTGGGTAGTGCCGAGCGTGCGCTAAACGCTATGGCTGATAAGTTGGCGGAGCTGGTGAACACAGTGACGCACGTCACAGAAGCGGAGAAGGGTGGGCGTGCGTTCGCCCTGCGCGCGATCGAGGCCGCACGAGCAGAAAGCCGCCTATGGCGAGAGCGCTATGAAGGTCTGCAGGCGCTCAGGAGGGAAGAGCAAGCGCTGCTCGACTCGTATCGCCGGGCCGCTTTAGGGGCCGCAGGGGCCGCGCGATGACTGTGCTAGTGGAGAGCCCTTCCCTTCCCATTGCGCGCGATCCTGGGGGCTCTCTAGGAGTTCTGGGGGTCGTTCGCGACGACTGGGACGCAGCCGAGCGTTGGATCCAGGTGCTTGCGGCGCGAAGGCCGCCCGTAAGTCACCATACTTTGGCGAACTATCGACGCGAAATTGCCCGCATCCGGTGGTACTGCGAGTTGGTGGGTTCGGATGGTCCTGGGCGCTGGTCCATTCCCGACGTGACGGGTTATCTCGATTTTCTGCGAGACAGGTCGGGTGACTATCTCTGCGGCAGACGCGCCGCGCGCGCCGGGGATATCGACTGGACACCGTTTCGAGCCAGGCTTGGGGCCTCCGCGCTGGCGAACGCGCAGAAGGTCTTGCATGCACTCCTAAAATTTTGGTTTGAGGCGGGGTACCGGCGGGCTAACCCAATGGCATCGATCGGAAGTGGCGGAGGAGTAGGGCGTGAAGCGCCGCGGCGGCATGCGGTGCCTCCCGATTTGATCGACGAAGTGGTGGATTTTATGGAACAGATTCCATGCACGTCAGTAGAGAAGAAGCTGATGTTTCTGCGGGATCGATTCGTCATTCGCTTGCTGCAATTTACCGGGATGCGCGCAAGTGAAGTCGTGTTAGCCAACATGGGCGACGTGGAGTTGTACGCGGACCCGAAGACCGGTCGTGCGCATTGGTCTTTGTTAGTGAAACATGGCAAGGGCGGAAAAGTCGGACGTGTTGCGGTCCCAGCTCGGGTAATGGACGATCTCCGCGCGTACAGATATGCGTTTGGCTTTCCGCCAGAGCCCGTGTGCGGCGACTCCACCGCGCTGGTCTTATCCACGCGGACTCGAAAGTTGCACCGGACGGACCGAGCGCCGCAATCTGTGGTGGGGCGACGAAGTCAACGGCTGTGGGCTGAGGTGCGCCGGCGCGCGACACTCTGGGACATTGTGTGTGGCGCGTTTTTTCGCTGTGCAAAATCGCTGCGTGAAGCGGGGCGCGAATCCGAGGCCGCGTTGCTGGAACGTGCGTCGACGCATTGGCTTCGACACACGTTCGGCCGCCAGCTCACATTGCGCGGAGTGGACGTCCGAGTTATCGCTAAGGCCATGCGGCATGGCGACGTTCGAACGTCCATGGCCTACACGGAGCTGGACTTTCTGGACGTCGTGAGAGAGCTCGAAAGTCTTTGACGATAGGGCGGGCTGTTGGTGTTGAAATTCATCCAACTTGAGATTTGGTTCACGGAAGTTGGCGTGGCCCGGTACAGCCTCCAATACAAGAGCGCGGTCCGATGCTCGTCCGTTCCTGGCCGATTCTGTTGAAAAACTCGATTATTCCGGCCACGCTCGCACAACCGAAAAATTCGGCCTCTCAGATCGGCTCAGGATCGACGATCGCGACCTCGGCAATGGTTGAAGCACCTCCCAAACGGCCCCAGGTTGATGATCATCGAGTTTTTCAACAGAATCGGCCGGTAGCAGTCATTGAGCCTAGAGGCCTGGCTCTGACACTAGCCGCGGATGCCAAGCCATCCGTTCATCCCCACGTAAATGCCCACGGCGATGATCAGCAGGCTGGAGAGGTAAGGTGCCCGCTGGGCCACCGCGCTGAACCATGGCGCGCGCTTGTTGACCTGGCGCACGCTGAGCGCCGCAACCGTTCCAACCGTCACCAACGTAATGGCCAGCCCGATCGAGAAGCACAGCACCAGCACGGCGCCCAGCGTGAACTCCTTCAACTGAAGGCACAACAAGAGCACGGTAATCGCCGCCGGGCAAGGAATAAGCCCGCCGGTCAGGCCGAACAAAGCGATCTGCCAGTTGGTCACGTTCCGGTTCGTGAAACGCCGGCGGATGTCATTGGCATGCGCCAACTGGTGCGCATCCTGGTATCCCTCGCCCGCCACATCCAGCCCTCGCAGCTCCTCATGGAGGTGGTCATGCTGGTGCACATCCGGCTCCATGAACGCGATGTCATAGCTGTGGACGTGCCCGCCGTGGCCCATGGCCAGGCGCGCCATGAACTCGTGCGGTTCGGGAATTTCCTCGAGCGATTCCAGATAGCCGTCCTTCTGGGCGAAACGGAATTCATGGCGCGCCCCGTCGACCCTCTCGGTCGTCACGGAAACATCTTGCGGCTGCCAGTTTCCGCCCCGAAGGCTGGTCAGCCTCCAGCGCGGCGGAACGCCGTCCTCGAATACCTCCAGCGCGACCAGACCGTGCCCGGTATCGATTTCGTGCCGCTCCAATCCATGGGAATGGCCCTCATGCCCATGGCTGTGTCCGTGCTCATGGTCGTGGTGATGGTGGACATGACTCGCGCCATGCTGGTCTCGCCAGGTGCGCCAGAACATCCATGCCGCGATCAGCACGATGATCATCCCGGACGCCAGCTGGAAATACGGCTCCAGCTCCTCCGCCGCGACTCCGCGCCACAGATACATGCCGCCCAGGCCGATCCCCCACACTATCAGGGTGTGCGAAATGGTCGCGGTGATGCCCAGCAGCACAGCCTGCCACACCGATCCGCGGATCGCGACGATGAACGCCGCCATCATCGTCTTGGAATGGCCGGGCTCCAGTCCGTGCAGAGCACCCAACAGAATGGCGCTGGGAATAAACAGCCAGGCGTGCGACGCACCCTGGGCGATCAGATCGGAGAATGGCAACATGGATAGCGTTCTTAGAGGTACTTGGTGATTTCTTTGAACTCGTCGATCGCGCGCTGCTTGTCCTCGTCCAGCTCGCCCACCGCATCCTGCAGGCAGTGGTCGATATGGTCTTGAATGAGGATCTTCTTGGCCTGGGAAATGGCACGCTCGACGGCATGCAACTGTTGGGCCAGCTCAAGGCAGGGACGGTGTTCTTCTATCATCGACAGAATGCTGCGCAAATGCCCTTCCGCCCGCTTGAGACGTTTGGCCACGGCGTCGTGATGATGATGAGGATCGGGTGTGTTCATGCCGAAATCATATCCTCCCCGGGGGGATGCCACGCGAGAAACCACGTCGCCATTCGGGGAACGAAAAAAAGCTGATGTAGCGATCTCTACATGATTGCAGAGATCGAAACACCTTCTTATTCTGCTCCCTATGGACACCCCGCTCGCCTCCTCCTGGTTTCTGCTTATCGTCAGCCTGCCCACCGGCGGTGCCACGGCGCGCCGCGCATGCGCATCTGGCGCAAGCTCAAGGCCCTGGGCTGCGCCGCGTTGCGCGATGGCGCCTATCTGCTGCCGGCGCAGGCCGAGCAGGTCTCCCAATTGGCCGATCTGGCCGCCGAAACAAACGAGGAAGGCGGCCAAGCCTGGCTGCTGCGGGTCCAGCCCCAGGACGATGACTGGGCGATCTCGAAGCTTAAGCATGGCAGAATGCAGTGAGAGTGAAATTTGCGGCCGTGTGAAAGACTTCACGACACTGCACGCAGTGTCCGTTTATCTCGATATAGCCTGAGATATTGAAGTCGTTATGAATGCCCCGGATGGGCACCCAGCTTCACAATGACTATTTCTTGCTTCCTTGTCGCGCATGCTCAATCGCGGCTGAAAGGTCTTGCGGCGTTAGCTTGCCCAAGCGAGTTCCATTCACAAAGAACGTCGGCGTACCTTTGATGCCCGCCGCATTGGCGTCTGCCTCGTCTGCCCTGATGAGCGCGCTGATGGCAGGATCATGCATGTCTCCCCGCGCCTTTTTCTGATCGAGGCCCGCCTGCGCCGCGGCGCGCCAAGCGGCGGCGACCTCGGGATCATCGTGCCACTCGGGCTGAGCTTCAAGTATCGCTTCCAATACGGGTTCGAATAGGCCCTGCCGACGTGCAGCTTCGAGCATCCGGACGGTTTCCTCAGATCCCTTGTGAAACAGCACATAACGCATGACGACCCGGACCTCGTTCGGATACTTGCTCAAGATCTGTTTGACGTAAGGGTAGAAAGCACGGCATCCCTCGCAAGAGGGATCGAAGAACTCCACGACAGTGACCGGAGCATCGAATTTTCCAATTACCGGGGAATGAAATCGCACCAGCGTCTCAGCTCTCGGCGAATCCGTTCCGGACTGGGCGGCCTCGCGCGCGGGCACGTCCGCCGGCCGCGTGTAAAAAGCGGCGAAGGCAAAGATAGCGATCGAGACAACACTGATGGATATGACAAGAAGGCGTCGATTCATTTGTTGGTGTGATGACGGACAAGGAAGAGGGAAATGACAATCAAAGCGAAAGCGAGCAGCGACACAAAGGGTAGGGGTATGGAACCGAGGATTGCCATCTCTGCCCCCGAGCAAGAAGTCTCTGCCGAGCAGGAGACGATCTCGGGTTCAATCACTCTCCAGTACAACAAGGTGTGATAGCCGGCGAATCCCGCGCCGACTACGGCCAGCGGCATGGCGTAGCGCCAACCGTCATGGTCACCTCTATAGCTAGCGACCCCTAGCACTAGTGCTAGGGGGAACATGAATATCCGCTGGTACCAGCACAACACGCACGGCGTCCTGCCCATTACCTCGCCGATGAATATTGCCGACAGCGTCGCAACCAGGGCTGTTATCCACCCTGTGGCCAGCCAGATGGTGGCGACCTCAACATGACGCTCGGTTCGTGTTGAAACGCTTTTCACCGAAAGCTCCTATCTATACACAGAGAGGGCCGTTGCCCGGGTTCTTCAACGTGCGTCAGCCGTCGTACTTGTGACATGAGGGCTCATACTCGCATTAATGGTAATCCAAAGGCGAGATACCAACCGCCGTCGTCACCAGGAAAATGGCCTATGAGCGGTATGCTTCTTGCAAACCGCAAACCGCAAACCGCAAACCGCAAACCGCAAACCGCAAACCGCAAACCGCAAACCGCAAACCGCAAACCGCAAACCGCAAACTGCAAACAGGCAATGGATCCGATAGCAGATTCAAAGTCCTAGATTCGCAAGTGGTCTCCGTTGAACAAGCGCTCGCAAAGCACAGGCAGTTCTCGGATCAAGGCGTATTCGAGCGGGCTTTTTCTGTCGCTTCTGCTGCGTCGCGGAGAATTTCCCGCCCGCCTTGAGCAGCAACTGCCGACACCACCAACCCGAGGATCAAGTCAGGCACATTTGATTCCGACCACATCACGAGCGCTCCGGACAAGACGATTGCCAAATTCACGATTGAGTCGTTGTTGGTGAAGATGGCCGAAGCCTTGAAATTCACGTCGCCCCCCCGATGACGTTTCAACAGGCGTAGACATATGACGTTTAAAGCGGCGTTGACTGCCGCCATTACCATCATGGCGGGGCCCACCGGCGGTTCCCCGCCAAAAAAACGGCGTAGCACCTCCACAAGCAACATCACCGCGAGGCCGATCAACAACCAACCTGAAAGACGGGCCGCCCGGACCTTGATTTCCCGCGCCCGTCCTACTGCATAGAGGCTAACTCCGTAAACCGATGCGTCTGCCAAGTTGTCCAGTGCGGCGCCTATCAGCGCAGTCGAGGACGCCCATAGGCCCACGCCTAAGCCGGCCACACTCTGTCCGAGATTAATTAGTAGTACCAACGTCAGGGTACGGCGGTCCTCTGAATCGTTGGAGTCGGAACTTTGTATCCTGTCTTTGGCGCAATTTTCTCTCATAGATTTGTCCTTCTTGATGCCGCCAGGTCGCTTGGACTTATTGGGTAGTGTCGATGTTCCGTCCAAACAGATTTCACCTGTCGCCGACTGTGGCCGTCAGCAATCAAAGCTTGTCCTGCAGTAAATCAAAGTTCTCAGCGGAAATGCCAGCATGTGCCCTTTGCGCGCCGGTTGCATCGCCGGACTTAGGTACGTTTACACAGCCGGCTCGATCAGCGGCTTAGCTCCGCTTTTGTATTGGCGCTACAGACGATTTAAGACACCCGGTCGATTCGGTACGTCAGCAAGCGCAAGGCGTTGATCACCACAAGTAAGGTCGATCCTTCATGGAGGGCCACCGCTGCCCCCATGCTTAGCCCCATAATCGTGGCTGGTACCAGAACCGCGACGATCCCGAGACTCACGTAAAGATTCTGGCGAATGACTCGTCGTGTTTGCCGACTTAGGCCGACCACAAAAGGCAAGTGGCGTAGATCGTCAGCCATAAGAGCGACATCCGCGGTCTCGAGCGCGACATCGGAGCCCGCGGCGCCCATGGCGATACCCACAGTCGCGTTCGCCATAGCAGGGGCATCGTTCACTCCATCACCGACCATCGCGATTCGAGATTTTTCCCTGAGTTCGAGAATGACCTTTACTTTGTCGTCCGGCATCAAATCTCCGCGAGCGTCCTCGATGCCGACGTCGGAAGCGATGGTTTTGGCCACTTTCACATGATCGCCGGATATCATCACCATGTTTGAAATGCCGAGCCGCCTTAGCTCCTGCACAGTTTCACGAGCCCCCTGCCGTGGAGTGTCCATCAGTCCTATGGCACCTAGATCGCGATCTCCGAGTCTCACGACCATTGTGGTTCGGCCGTCTTCACGTAGACCGGTCGCCGAAGCCAACGAGTATTGACTAAGCTCGGGGATGCCTGGCGTGCCAAACATCTCGACCTTGCCGATCCAAACTCGCTGGTCCCCTAACTTTGCCGTGATTCCCTGACCGACCAGAGTCTCTACCTCGTTAACCTCTGGAATTGGATACGCTCCGAGCATCTTTTGGCCGTCGCGTGCAATTGCTATAGCGAGAGGATGATCGCTCAGCGACTCAACCGCAACAGCAATCGACATCAATTCTTGGTCGGAGGCGTTAGGGGCGGCCAAGACGTCGGTGACGCGCGGCCGCCCTTCGGTTAGCGTACCAGTCTTGTCAAAAGCAAGTGCATTTAGACGTCCAAGTTCTTCCAGGGGCGCCCCCCCTTTGATCAGGACACCGCCGCGCGCTGCACGAGCTATTCCGGACAAAACCGCACTAGGCGTTGCAATAGCGAGGGCGCACGGGCTGGCAGCGACGAGTACGGCCATTGCTCGATAGAAACTGTCGCGAAACGGTTCGTCAATGACGACCCACGCGAATAGCAAGAGGATCGCGATGCCCAGCACCGTCGGTACAAAAATGTGTTCGAACCTGACAGTAAATCTCTGTGTGGGCGATTTGCTCACTTCAGCCTGCGCAACCATAGCGACGACTCGCGCGAGCGTGGAGTCGCTAGACTTGCGCGTGACCTCTATCTCGAGCAAACCCGACCCATTTATCGTGCCCGCGAATACCAGGGACCTGGATTCGATGAGCGTGGGACGGCTGCGCGCGAGGTTTGCGTCTGCCACCGGAGATTTGTCTACCGGAATGCTCTCACCCGTCACGGGCGCTTGGTCGACGGTTGAGGTTCCCTTGATGACAAAACCGTCGGCAGGAAGCCGCGCGTTTGGCTTAACGAGTACCTCGTCGCCTACGGCGAGTTCTAACACCGCAATTTCAATCACTTCACCCTTGCGTCGAACCCACGCTGTCTTAGGCGCCAGGTCAGCTAAAGCCTCAATTGCGCGCTTTGCGCGGCCCATTGCGAAATGTTCGAGCGCATGACCGATACTGAACAGAAAGAGCAGGAGAGCGCCTTCGGCCCATGCGCCCAATGCGGCCGCTCCCGCGGCAGCTACGAGCATTAAACTATCAATCTCGAGACGCCTTTCGCGCAAATTCTTGATGGCGTCTCCCATGGTAAACGTCCCGCCAAAGGCATACGCTAAGACGTACATGGCAAGAGGAACGCCACCCGGAGCGGAAGTCCACCAGCGTTCGACCACAACACCGATTCCCAGTAACGCACCGCATGTTAATGCAAAGTACAGCTCTGTCGAAGGAGATGGAATTCGCAGAGTAGTTCGGATATTCATGTCGGGACCGTTGTCGTGGTGACGCGCAGCACTTTTAATGAGCCGCTGCACCAAATTCCTGTAAGGGATATTAATCGTGATCGACGCGAGGCAGGTCGAAAAAATTTTTAGTTGCCACCAGCCTAGGCCTGGATCCACTAGGCGGCCTCAGATTTTCCCCTGCAAATGACACGACGTGCGAAAAGAGTTGTCACAATTAAAATTACAATGACAAATATCGGCCTCGTCTGATTACCGATTTGTAATTGTAGTGACTGCAAATTGTCGAGTCGAGATCTTTACATTATTAAGTCAGTCGCACTCTCATGCGACGTTTTATCTGATTAAGGATCATCGATATGAAAGCAATTATCTCTGGCGCTGCCGTCGCACTCGCACTGGCCACCACTGGTACCTCCGCCCAGGCTGACACATTCCATGGCACCAACACGGAAATCGGTTACGAAGTCCATGTTGGCGACAACCCTGTTGGCAAAACCTCGGAGCAAGTGCGGGAGGAGTTACTCGCGGCAAAGGCTAATAAGAAAGAATGGGTTTTCACCAACCTCAATGCTGCCAAGCCGGGGTGGATGGTGAAAACTGAAAAAACGCGTGAACAAGTGGCGCAAGAGCGAGATTCCGTCACGCCTGAAGAGCAAGCACGCATCGATGAGATCTACAACACAGGTGCATAAATGCGGCAATTAGTGTGAGCACGCTGACGCCTAAACGCGTAATAAGGCCGGCGTCGGGTGCTCTTCTAAGCATACGTGGTCGATTGACCGCAAAGAGGTGCTACACATGAAAATTCTACCTGCCGTAATCGTCTCGGTGGCTTTGCTTTCCGGCTGCGCGATAGCCGGTGACCCAGCACCAACGTCAAACGGCGCATTATCACGCGCAGAGGTGCGTGCAGATCTGGCAATGTGGAAACGTGCCGGATTGGACAAGTTTTATCGAGGTAGGAAGTCGCCAGATATCTATAGCGCAGATTACCGAGAGCGGTACGCGACTTATGTAAAACTCCGCAATGGGCCAGAATATAAAAGCGAAGTGACTCGGCTTAATACCGGCGAAAAATAGTCCTACACGCTGTCGGGACTTCCCAATGGGATACGGATTTTTTCCTCATTTCGGCAGCTCTCGATAAGTTGTTCGGCCGGGACGGTCATCACTTGCGTCGTCCCCAGCGACCGGATGCTCCGTTATGAACCGGCAAAAGGTGGCATGAGCCGCGTTCGCGGTGCTTCCTGCGACCTGGGCGAGGCGGTCGTGCCGACCTACAGTTGACCAACGGGTTCCGGATTCCACATGCGTCGGCGTACCCAGCTACGCTCTTCACTTCTCCATAGGTGGTTTACCGGTATAGCCAACCTTATTGGGGGACGCGGGCAAGGAACTATGCGAAAAAGCAGGCTGGCAAGGGGTTCGGACCCGAGACTAGCAACTTGGGCTAGTTAATCACGTCGGCATTCTCTGGGGTATATCGTAGTGGGCCTGCCGTGATGCTATTGAGCTTCGTTCGGTTGGGTGAGGCAGTGCGCAACGGGCGGAAGCCTTGGCTAAGCGCGGAGATGCCAATATTTCTAGCAACCGACGGCGAGGTTTGCGAACTTTGACTTCAATCCAAAGAACGCCCAGCGCTGAACCAAAGCGCTTACCTCGGTGCGCCGGCATTGCAGACCCGCTCCGAAAAAAAGGTGCGCACCGTGACAGCGGTGCGCACCCACAACGACCTCTTCCCTTCGCGGTGGGGGAGGCCGCTCATCAGGCCGGCTGAGGAGCCTTCTAGCGCTTCAAACGGTCCAACTCTTGTTGGTATTCGCCGCCTTTTCGCAGGCGGACATACTCTGCGTATGCCCTCTTGTATTCGCGGCTGTAAAAGTCAGGAGTCTCGCTCTTGTTCCAGAACTCGTCCATTCCCGCCCGCTTCCACATTGCCAGATCTGCGCGGACTTCGGCGCGTGTAAGTCCGCGCTCGGCGCTAGTCGAGTCTGCCGTTCCTATAGCACCCACCGGCGTGGTTGGCTGGGCACTCAAGTAAGAGAGGGGCGCTGCAACCAAGACAGCGGCAGACAGCATTTTGAGAGATATTTTCATCGCCAACTCCATTTGTTTACCGGTCTCGCGCATTGAGGCCGGTATTAATAAAGAATCGTCATTTAACGACGTGTAGAAATTATAGCGAGCTCAGTCGATCCAAACTCCGACGATAAAATTACTTTTTCGTCGCTATTCTGCAATCTGTTTTTCGGTGCGGAATAACGCGTTTAATGAATCTGTTGGCACTGCACAACATCTGGTCGCGCTGCAAGCCGACTTGTATTATTCCTGTTTGAAATTCGGCGTCCGGCATTTTTACATTAGTCTATGTAAAACATGAGGTTGCGTCAGCATTGGGTGACGATATTTAGCTGATTACTCGTAGCTCTCACATTTGTAATCATGCGGTTCGCTTTCTGTCGGTGGGTCCTATCCAGACTTGTCTTCGTGCTCGCAGATAGGAGCTAGCGCATAGCAATGCGCGATGCGAAATAAACATCGTCTTTTCCTATCTGCGAGGCCGTTTAGTCCGCCTTTGTGAATAGGAGAAATTTGTGAAGAAAACTTTACTGCTGACGGTTTGTGCAGCGACTCTGTCTACCGCCGCTTATGCTGAAACGTCGGTCACGCTTTATGGCATCATCGATACCGGGATTGGCTACGCCAAGGTCGATGGTTCTTACGTTGATCCTCAGACGGGCGCGCGATCAGACTTCAAGGCAAGCCGTATTGGGATGACTTCTGGCCAGACGGCCGGGTCGCGGTGGGGCTTGCGCGGGAAGGAGGACCTCGGTGACGGACTGTACGCGACGTTCCGGCTTGAATCGGGATATGACTCCACAGGCGGGACGTCGAGCCAAAACGGACGCCTGTTTGGGCGTGAAGCCACGGTTGGGCTCGGCAGCGATCAGTGGGGCGAATTCCGCATTGGGCGGCAGTACAACATTGCATCGCGCCTGATGGCGTCAATGTACGGCACCGGCTTCGGCGGCGGTTTTACCCAGTTGAACACCGGTGGCGGCCTTGGGTTCAGTGGTTCGAATTTCGTGCGATACGACAACCTAGCGCTGTATGAAACCCCTTCGATCGGCGGTTTCCGTTTGTCTGCCGGCTATGCGTTTAACGCAGATGATCGCAGTGCTGCCCAAACGGGCTTTAAGACGGCCGATAACACTCGAGCGATCACCAGCGGCATCAGCTATGTCAACGGGCCGGTGATGGCCTTTTTTGCGTATGAGCAATTGAACGCGTCAAACAAGCTCTCGTCGGGGCAGACTGCTGCGACGCCGCGCTCTTTTACTGTCGGCGGGTCCTATGACTTCGAGGTGTTCAAGCTGGCATTGGCCTATGAGCGCGCGACGGACGGTTGGTTTGCGGGTAAAAGTCTGCCGTCGAGCGCCACTATCGGATCATTGCGCGGCACTCCTTCCAACGCATTCGTTGACGGCTTCAGCACGAACTCCTATCTGCTGGCTGCGTCCGTGCCTTTGGGCGGAGCCAGCAGCATGTTCGGCTCGTGGCAGCGCGTAGATCCGAACAACAAAGATCTGACTGGCGGCGATTCGACTAGCAACACGTTTGCGTTAGGCTATTCCTACACGCTGTCGAAGCGTACGACGATGTATACGCTTGCGTCGTACACCCAAAACTTTGCGTTCCAGAATGATGCCAAAGCGACGGAAGCTATGGTTGGGTTGCGCCATTCCTTCTAATACTTAACAGGGTAGCGACATAGAGGAAAAAACGAGCTTATCTATGTCGCGCTTCCGCTGTTTCTGAAGCCATGAGCGCGTGATGCACTAAGCAGAGTCCTGTCCCTTGTCGGACTGGTCGCCTTCGCGATGCTCGATGGTGTAGCCCATCCCTCTAACGGTGTGGAGTAGCTTGGTATCGAACGGATCGTCAACCTTTGCGCGAAGCCGTCGAATTGCGACTTCCACGACATTTGTGTTGCTGTTAAAGTTCATATCCCACACTTGCTCGGCGAGCACGAGACGAGACAGCACCTCTCCCGGTCTCCGCATTAGGTATGTCAGTAAGCCGAACTCTTTGGCCGTGAGGTCAATACGGGACGCGCCGCGAACCACGCGTCGCCGGAGGAGGTCAAGCTCCAGGTCCGCTACGCGGAGGACATTTCGCCCCGCCGTGCCATCGCCCGATCCGAGTCCTCGCCTCTTGAGCGCAAAGACTCTCGCCAGGAGCTCGGGCATTGCAAATGGTTTCACCAAATAATCATCGGCTCCCCGCTCCAAGCCGCGAACTCTGTCCTCAAGGCTAGTTCGCGAACTGAGCATCATGACCGGTACGTTGTCGTGCTGGCGAATGCGCTGCAGTACTTCAAACCCATCTAACCCCGGTAAGCCGATGTCCAAGATAACTAGGTCATATTGAGTCACATAGGCGAGTTGAAGTCCGCTAACACCGTCCAATGCGATATCAACGATATAGCTATTCTCTGTGAGACTACGGCGTAGCGTTTCAGCAAGTTTCCGCTCGTCTTCGATAACCAATATTTTCATTTGTCGTTCGGGCACGTCATGGAGAAAAATGACGTTGTGAAAAAAGCGAAGGGCATGAATCGTTATTGGATAGTGCAGGGAAACATAACTTGTTACGCTGTGTTTCGGCTCTTCGCGTCGCTTTATGTGATGGGATACTTTAGCGGTAGAGCTTCGTCAGAATCCGAACTTGTCGATTACGAATCTGCAATCAAAATGAAGGACTGTCGTCGAATTTTGGTCGCGCTCCCGATGGGCGATATTAATAGAGCAAGGCGCTCGTAGCGCGAGGGTTGGGGACGCGTTCTGCACTCTCTGGTCAATAAAAAGCGCCCGCTTTTACAGCGCGCGCCATTTACTAAGGAGTTGGTTTCAACTTAAGAGTCTGCGTACATTGTGAATCCAATAGTTGTGCCCGATCTATCTGATTTTACAAAGGGCATCCCACCGTGCATTCGTGCAATCGCCGCAACAATGGCTAAACCTAGACCATGGTGATTTGCGTCGCTTACACGAGCAGAGTCTGACCGGTAAAAGCGGTAGAAAAGGCGCGGGATATGCTGTTCCTCAATTTGCTCGCCAAAATTGTGAACACTGACACGGACTAGACCGCTCATATCTTTATCGAGCATTACGGTGACGGCCGAACTAGGGTGAGTGTATCGGATCGCGTTAGTAACTAGGTTGGAAACCGCCCGTTGATACAGTGATTTGTCGACCTTACCTGCTTGGTCCCCAATTAGGGTCAGACTGACCCCCGCATCAAGTGCCTCGGCCTCATGATACTCAAGAACCTCTGCAGTAATCGCGCGGAGGCTCAATACGTGGGCTGCCCTTGCCTTGGCACCGCGGTCTGCTTGTGAGAGAAATAGCATATCGTTAACAATTGCCGACATACGCTGTAATTCCTCAAGGTTTGATCCAAGTATGTCTCGCAGTTCGAACGTCGATCGTTTCCCCGCCAACGCAAATTCAGTCTCCCCTATCAGTGTGGCGAGAGGGGTACGCAGTTCATGCGCAACGTCTGCGTTGAAACCTTCCATTTGTACATATGCCCGCTCCAAGCGCTGAAGGACGGCGTTGAATTGCAGCACCAATGGCTTGATTTCCCGTGCTAGTCCTTCTTCACCCAGCCGTTCTCCGATGCGGTCAGGCGAAATCAATGCGGCTTGTCTCGCAACTTCGTGCAGAGGATGAAGGGCTCGTCGCACCAGCACGTTGGCGATAACGGAAACAACAATCGCGCCAACTACTGCGCACGCAAAGAGCGTCCATGCCAGCATTACCCGTAGGCGCACATCGGGGGTTGTATCAAGAAATAGCTCTGCGGTCATTCTTCTGTCCGGCTCACTAGGCGCAGGTAGAGAAAAAATGACATGTATTCGAGATGCGTCGGTCCCCGTGACCTTGGGTTCGCCGTATACGCTTATTTTTCCGTTGATGACGAGCCTCAGCGAAAACTCCGATCTCCCATAGAAGAAATCGTTTAGTTTATGTTCAAGAGCAGGCAGGTCACCTTTGATTGCAAACTCTTCAGCCAAATGTTCGATCACCTCTCGCTTTTGCTCTAGAAGCGCCTGTTGGCGGTGAGAAAGGTTGAGGTTTGTCGCCACATAAACAACAACACAAACAAGCCCGAGGGCCACAAATGTTTGTATTGCGAGCCAGCGCGATAGCCATTGGCGCAGTGAGTTGATCGCGCGAAAGCGCATTACTCGTTCCTCACTTCAAGCACGTATCCCATTCCACGGACAGTGTGGAGCAGCTTAACCTCAAAGGGATCGTCCACCTTTCCACGTAGGCGACGTACCGCGACCTCCACCACATTTGTGTTGCTATTGAAATTGATGTCCCAGACTTGTTCCGCGAGAGCCAGGCGAGATAGGACTTCGCCGTGCTTGCGCATCAGCAGCGCCAGAAGCGTAAATTCTTTTGCTGTCAAGTCGAGACGTGTTCCGCCGCGGTGGGCCTTGCGTCGAAGAAGGTCTAATTCGAGATCGCCCACTCTCATCACGTTCTGCCTGCTGGCCTCTGTGACCACATGGCCGCGTCGACGGCCCAGGGCGAGGACACGAGCCAGTAGTTCGGACAGCGCAAACGGCTTGACCAGGTAATCGTCGGCGCCGTCCTGCAACCCGCGGACTCGGTCCTCAATTTTGTCCCGCGCTGTGAGCATAAGCACCGGCACACGGTCCCTCTTGCGAAGCTCGTGCAGGACTGAAAAGCCGTCCATGCCGGGGAGCATAACGTCCAGAAGTATCAGGTCGTATTGTGTCTCGCGGGCCAGATGCAGTCCGCTTACGCCATCCGATGCGACGTCCACTACGTAATTGTGTTCCGAGAGCGCGCGCTTTAAATATTCAGCCAGTTTGCGCTCATCTTCAACGACCAGGATCTTCATGTTTTCAACCGTTCGAAGTGTAATCGGCACGACCTACGCGGAATCGGGTGCCACTAGATAAAGGAGCGAATTCGGCACGCCATGCCCGTAAAGGCACTTCTGTTGCGGGGATAGGGCTCCCAGCGTTAGACCTGTCTGTGCCACAGGGCATTTTAGGGAGGCCTCGCCGTCAATCTACCCTCCCAAGGATTACAAAACCGTAATCCACCGAAACATTACAAATTTGTCATCTTCGGGTTCGGATTCTGACGAAGGCGCTTGGATACAGTACGGACGGTCATGCGTCCGGGTCGATCTTGCAGAGAGCCTAAGTGGTATGGATCGAGCCAAGGGCCGACATCTTTCCAAGAATTCACCAAGGTTGAATGATGCGCTTCAAGCCAATTCCATTGTTAGTGATGGCCGCTACGCTGTGCGGCCAACCAGTATGGGCACAGACTACGCCAGAAGAGGCCATCACGGAAGCAGCACCCTATTCGTCGGGGGCAATTCTCACGTTGTCTGAGGCAATGGACGCTGCGTTCAAATTGAACCCACAGGTCTCGGCAGCGAAGAATAATTTTGCGGCGTCGAAAGGCCTGGTAGACCAGGCGGGCCGCCTGCCGAACCCATCCTTGGACGTCAGCGTCGACGATCATCAGCGTGCGACACGGACCACGACCACAATGCTCAGCATGCCCATCGAGTTGGGCGGAAAAAGAAGTGCGCGCACGCAGGCCGCCCAGTTGAGTAGTGAACTGGCCGGTAGGGAGTATGAGGTCGTGACGGCAGAGATTAAGACGCTCGTGGTGTCTCGTTTTTTTTCAGTTGCAATTGCCCAAGAGACGCTACGCGTAAACCGTGATATGGCCGACATCGCGGAGGGGGCACTTCGTGTGGCGCAGAAGCGAGTCGACGCTGGAAAGGCCCCGCCGTTAGAGCGAAATAGGGCTGAAATCGAGTTGACAAAGGCACAGATCGACGTGAGGCAGGCCGAGAACGACCTCCGGGTTGCGCGCAGGGAGCTATCTCTGCTATGGGGAGACCCAGTCCCGAAATTCGAACTCGTGCAAGCGAAAATTGATGATCTGCCAGCACGTCGGACACTCGACGATTTACGCGCTGCATTGTTGAATTCCCCTAGGTTGGCCGCGGGGCGCCTTGCCATGGAAGTGAGCAAGGCTGAATTGAATGTCGAAAAGAGCAAACGATATCCCGACATCACATTGAGCGGAGGTGTCGCTCGCGACAATGAGGTTGGGCGCAACAAAGCTCAGTTCGGTGTGTCCTTGCCGTTGCCAATTTTTGATCGAAATCAGGGCAACGTTTACGCCGCTACCATGCAGACGTACAAGGCGCAGGATATTTATCGGGAGATGGAGGCGCGTTTGAGCGCTGACTTGCTGATAGCTGCCTCAACTTATGACCTCGCACTCGCATCTGCGAAGGATTATCGCGAGTCTGTCATCCCGACGTCGCAGAAGGCTTATGAGGGGGCCCGAAAGGGTTTTGAGGCCGGGAAGGTAGGCTATTTGGAAGTGCTTGACGCCCAGCGCACCTTGTCGCAAGGGAATATTTCCTACTTGACGACGTTGTTGCGAGCTGCGTCGGCCCGAGCCGAAATTGATCGAATTCTTGGCCAATAAATAGAGATGAAAATGAGTCAGTACTTCACGCTACTTGGACGTCGCGCTGTGATCGCCATCGCGTTGTCGCTACAATTTCTGATCCCCGCCCCGGTTTTCGCGGGTCCTTCAGATCATGGCAATGACAGTCATACCGAGGCCAGCACGGGGCCAAACGGAGGCGAAATTACAGAGGACGGAAGCGATGCGATTGAGGTGAGTCTGGTCGAAGAGGGAGAGTCCGCTCGGCTAAAGGTCTGGGCGGCCACAGGAGGCAAGCCTGTAAGGCCTGCTGACTTGAAGGCGACGGCAACTCTGAAAAGGCCGAACGGCGAGGAGGTAACGCTCACGCTGAAGCCCTCGTCGGCCGCGCTGATCAGCGATCAGGTTATTCCCGAGCCGCATTTCTTCGAAGTAACCATCAACGTGTCATTACCGGGGCGAGACGGCCCAGTGCATGCAGAGTTTCACAAAGCGGAGGGCCTGTTGGCGCTCACCCCCGAACAAGTTTCTGCGGCTGGGATCATCACAAGCGAAGCTAAGTCCGAGCGCCTTGAGTCGAGCACACGATTTCCCGGCGAGATTCGATTTAACGCCGACCGCACCGCCCACGTCGTGCCGAAAGCCGCAGGGACCGTCCAGCAAGTTTCTGCGGATCTTGGTCAAGAAGTGAAGAAGGGCCAACTGTTGGCCGTAATATCCAGCGCCTCGCTTTCCGAACTCAGGAGCGAGTGGCTGGCCGCCACGAAACGCCGAAACTTGGCGGCGGCGACTCATGCTAGAGAGCTGAAGCTGTGGCGTGAGCAAGTATCTGCGCAACAAGACTATCAGCAGGCGCAGACAGTACTTCAAGAGGCAGACATTGCAGTCCAAAATGCCGTTCAAAAGCTCCGAGCAGTTGGCGCGGAGCCATCGGCGAAAGATTTGAGTCTGCTTGAAATACGAGCGCCTTTTGACGGCGTCATTGTGGAAAAGCACATCGCATTAGGTGAGGCTTTAACTGATGCATCTAGCATCTTCACGATATCCGACCTGAGTACCGTCTGGGCAGAATTCGTCATAGCACCTAAAGACCTGCAGACTGTACGAGTGGGTGAGGACGCAAAGGTCACATCCACTTCCTTTGCCGAAGAAGCTTCTGGGACTGTGTCTTACATCGGTGCTTTACTCGGCCAGCAAACGCGCACCGCCACCGCGCGGGTGACGCTGAAGAATCCGGACATGGCCTGGCGACCGGGACTCTTTGTTTCCGTAAACGTGGTGGTCGAGCGCAATGAGGTTGGGGTCGCCGTGGAGAGCGATGCGATTCAGGATGTGAACGGACAGCCAACGGTCTTCGTCGAAGTGCCTGGTGGATTCCTGCCGCAGCCTGTCAAGATAGGAGCAACGACGGAAAAGAGCTCCGAGGTTATCTCCGGTCTAAGGGCAGGGACGCGGTATGTCAGTTCCAATGCTTTCGTGCTGAAGTCCGAACTGGGCAAGGCAACGGCTGACCACGCGCATTGAGTCGGAGCCGCATATGTTTGAACGCTTAATTCGCTTTGCCATCGAGCAACGTTGGCTAGTTCTATTAATTTCTCTCGGGGTGGCCGCCGTTGGGGTCTACAACTACTCGCGCTTGGCTATTGACGCTGTTCCGGATATCACGAACGTCCAAGTCCAAATCAACGCCAGCGCTCCAGGATATTCGCCCTTGGAGACCGAGCAGCGCGTCACCTATCCGATCGAGACTGTCATGGCGGGCCTGCCCGGCTTGCAGCAGACGCGTTCGCTGTCTCGCTACGGGCTTTCGCAAACAACGGTGATCTTCGACGATGGAACGGACATCTATTTTGCCCGCCAACTCGTAAATCAGCGCCTGCAAGAGGCAAAAGAGAGCCTGCCGGAGGGCATCACTCCTGTCATGGGCCCTATATCAACGGGTCTCGGAGAGATTTTTCTTTGGACTGTTGAGGCCACGCCCGAAGCGCGGAAAGAAGACGGCTCACCTTACACCTCAACGGACCTTCGAGAGATTCAAGATTGGGTAATCAAACCCCAATTGCGAAATGTGCGGGGGGTGACAGAGGTCAACTCAATCGGTGGCTACGCGAAGGAATACCAAGTCGCTCCTGACACGGAGCGCTTGGCGTCCTATGGACTTTCGCTGACTGACATCATCACTGCTCTAGAACGAAACAACGCCAATGTTGGAGCAGGATACATTGAAAGAAAAGGGGAGCAATACCTGATTCGAGCGCCCGGTCAGGTTAAATCCATGAACGATATCAAAGATATCGTTTTAACGGCGGTGAATGGGCAAGCCATCAAGATTCGAGACGTCGCCGAAGTGGCGATAGGCAAAGAGCTGCGTACAGGCGCAGCTACGGACAACGGTAAGGAGGTAGTGCTCGGCACAGTTTTCATGCTGATCGGGGAAAACAGCCGTGCTGTGTCTCAAGCGGTCTCACAAAAGCTTGTCGAAATTAACAAGACTCTGCCAAAGGGCGTGGAGGCGATCACAGTCTATGACCGCACCAACCTTGTGGACAAAGCGATCGCGACGGTAAAGAAGAACCTGCTGGAAGGTGCGATCTTGGTGATCGTGATCCTTTTCGTTTTCCTTGGAAATATCCGCGCGGCCATCATTACGGCTATGGTGATTCCTCTGTCGATGTTGTTCACGTTCACGGGCATGGTGACTTACAAAGTGAGCGCCAACCTTATGAGCCTCGGCGCATTGGACTTCGGGATTATCGTCGATGGGGCAGTGGTGATTGTGGAAAACTGCGTAAGGCGATTGAGCCATGCGCAGCAACATCACGGACGCCCACTGACACGCTCTGAACGATTCCACGAGGTGTTTGCCGCAGCGCGCGAAGCTCGACGCCCGCTCCTATACGGGCAACTCATCATCATGGTGGTCTACCTTCCGATATTTGCACTCAGTGGCGTCGAAGGCCGCATGTTCCACCCGATGGCGCTTACCGTCGTCATGGCTCTGCTCGGTGCGATGATCCTGTCGGTGACATTTGTGCCGGCGGCAGTAGCGATGTTCATCGGAAACAAAGTGTCGGAAAAGGAGATTCGGGTGATGTCGTGGGCTCGTAAGCGCTACGAGCCACTACTCGATCTGGCTCTTCGCCGCACTCCTATGATGCTCGCAGGCGCACTGGGATTCGTGCTTGTGTGCGGCTTCATCGCTTCGCGGCTGGGCAGTGAATTTATACCGAACCTCAACGAAGGAGATATGGCAATTCAGGCGCTGCGCATTCCAGGAACTAGTTTGACGCAATCGGTCGCCATGCAGATTCAGCTTGAGAAGAGGCTTAAAGAGAAATTCCCGGAAATCGAACGGGTATTCGCTCGGACTGGGACAGCGGAAATCGCTTCAGATGCGATGCCTCCCAATATCTCGGACGGATACATCATGCTCAAGCCGGAGGAGGATTGGCCTAGTCCGAAAAAATCCCATGCGGAGTTGCGAGAAGCTATTCAACGCGAGGCGCAGAACATCCCGGGGAACAACTATGAATTCTCGCAGCCGATTCAGCTTCGCTTTAACGAGCTGATATCCGGAGTTCGGAGTGATGTCGCGGTGAAGATTTTTGGCGATGATAACGATGTGTTGAACAGTACGGCGACCGAGGTGGCGGAAGTTCTTCAAAAGATCCCGGGAGCCTCCGAAGTCAAAGTGGAACAAACCACCGGCCTTCCCATGTTGACCGTGTCGATTGATCGTGCGAAAGCTGCACGCTACGGTCTAAGCCTGTCGGACGTCCAGGATACCCTGACGATCGCTGCGGGCGGTCGCGAGGCGGGCACGTTTTTCCAAGGCGACCGCAGATTCGAGATCGTCGTGCGACTGCCAGAAAAGGTGCGGGAGAACATCACTTCACTGAAGAATCTACCAATCGCGCTCCCGAGGGCAGACGGCCAACTTCAGACGGCTTATATACCCCTGTCCGAGATTGCGACGTTTGATTTGGCGCCCGGCCCTAATCAGGTCTCTCGCGAAGATGGAAAACGTAGGATCGTCGTCAGCGCCAACGTTCGCGGCAGAGATTTGGGGTCTTTTGTCGGTGAAGCACAGACGGCTATCGACGAGCGGATCAAGGTTCCGACTGGATACTGGACGGCCTGGGGGGGGACTTTCGAACAACTTGCGTCGGCCACTAAGCGTCTACAAATCGTAGTGCCCGTCGCGCTGCTTCTGGTCTTTGTGCTGCTGTTTGCGATGTTCGGAAATGTCAAAGACGGGCTACTTGTTTTTACCGGCATCCCCTTCGCGTTGACGGGCGGCATTCTTGCTTTGTGGTTGCGAGGGATTCCTTTGTCCATTACGGCGGCCGTTGGATTCATTGCCCTTTGTGGCGTCGCCGTGCTCAATGGCTTGGTGCTGTTGTCGTTTATCCGATCTCTCCGGGAAGAGGGCAGGCCACTGGACGTTGCGGTTAGAGAAGGAGCTCTAACGCGTTTGCGGCCAGTCTTGATGACCGCATTGGTCGCTTCCCTCGGATTCGTCCCAATGGCTATCGCTACAGGCACGGGTGCGGAGGTGCAGCGACCGCTGGCCACAGTGGTTATTGGCGGCATTGTCTCCTCGACATTTCTGACCCTTCTGGTGCTCCCCGCGCTGTATCGCCTAGTTCATAGGCGAGATCCTGAGGAAATTGAGCTTTCTGAAGCGAAGGCTTGAGCCGTCGCAAGCTTGGAGGGATTTCGGCCTCTCCAAGCTTGCTGAAATGTAATTCTTCCGTATGAAGATTGTCGTGCGGTTTTACGTAAATTGGCAGCCGTCTACATTTTTGGTCCTATTCCATGGCCACGATCCCGTCGAATCCTGCTACGGCAGTTGTTGGAACGGAGGACGACGTCCAGATCTCCGTTGTCGTCCCGTTCTTGAACGAGCAGGAAGTCTTGCCGATCTGTCATGCAAGGCTCGAGCCAATCCTGAGAAAGCTTGCGCTGCCTTATGAGATTGTATTTGTTGACGACGGAAGCACCGATGAAAGCGTACCCCTACTTACGGCGTTAATGCGTCGAAACCCCAGGGTTCGCGTGGTGCGGCTAAGCCGGAACTTCGGGAAAGAGGCGGCCATGAGCGCCGGTCTCGCGCACACTCGGGGCGCGGCGGTGATCATGTTGGACGCTGACTTGCAGGACCCCCCAGAGTTGATCCCAGAGATGGTCCAGGCGTGGCAAGAAGGGGTCGATGTGGTTTCGATGCGCAGGCGAAAGCGTGAGGGAGAAGGGATAGCAAAGCGGCTTTCCGCATTCGCCTTCTATCGGATTCTCAGCCGCCTAAGTCGGTCCCGCATCCCCGCAGACACTGGGGACTTTCGGCTAATGAGCCGTCGAACGGTGAATGCGCTACTTCAATTGCCAGAGCGATGCCGCTATATGAAGGGCATGTACGCCTGGATTGGTTTCCCGACCAAGGTTATAGATTATGACCGCGCTAATCGGGCTGCGGGAAAAACCAAGTGGAACTACTTCGCTTTGTTTGGGCTCGCGCTTGAGGGCATCACCTCCTTCTCCACGGCCCCATTGCGATGGGCAACCGGTGTTGGCGCAATCGTAGCGTTAGCGGGCGGCTCGTTCGGCCTTTGGATAATTTTCAAGACTATTGTTTTCGGTCATGACGTGCCGGGCTACCCGTCTCTAACAGCGATGATTACGCTCCTAAGCGGAATTCAGCTTTTAACAATCGGTCTGCTGGGCGAGTATGTAGGCAAGGGTTATATGGAGACGAAACAACGCCCGATATACATAGTACGGGACGTGCTGGATCAGAATGCCGGAACTCCTTTTAGCCCAGCGAAGGTTAAGACCGAAAAATGCAGTTGAAGGATAAGTGGTTCTTCGGGGGCCTGGCGGGGATTGTGCTTGCGCGCCTCTATTCAATGGCGGTTATGCCGTTGGTTGACACGTCGGAACCGAGATATGCAGAGATAGCACGTCTAATGGCCGAGTCTGGCGACTGGATAACTCCCTGGTTTGAACCCGGGGTTCCATTCTGGGGGAAGCCTCCCCTGTCGTTCTGGAGTCAAGCGCTCGGAATACTAATGCTCGGGGGATCGGAATTTGCAGTTCGATTCCCCTCCTTTGTCGCTATGGCTGCACTGGCGGCATTGCTGTATCGCGCGGCTGACATCCTGGCCGGTCGTGCTTCCGCGCGCTTGGCGACGCTAGTTCTGGCTTCTATGCTTCTTCCGCTTGCCGCAGCTGGCGCGGTTTTGACGGATTCGTTCTTTGCGCTAGGGGTCTCCTATTCAATGTTGGCGTTCCTGGTTGCGCCGACAAGGTCGACGCTGTTCTGGCGCTACGGCTTCTTTGTAGGCTTGGCTATTGGGCTGCTTTCCAAAGGGCCTCTCACATTCGTCCTTATTGGTATCGCTATTGTTCCATGGATCGCGGTCCATCGACAGCGTTTGCTCTATGTGACGGCCCTCCCTTGGTTCAAGGGAATGCTGGTAACTCTTGCTCTGACCGTGCCATGGTACGTCTACGCAGAGGCGAAGACCCCTGGCTTCCTGCAGTACTTTTTGGTGGGTGAGCACTTTCTAAGGTTTTTAGACGCCGGCTGGAAGGGCGATTTGTATGGCACCGCTCATGAAAGACCGCTTGGCAGCATCTGGGCCGAGTGGTTATTGGCGTCTTTCCCGTGGGGATGGGTTGGAGTTCTCCTCGCGGGCTGGCTGATTGCTCGGCCATCACGCCGAGAAAGAGCTCTTCAGGTTTGGAGATTGCCGCTCGTCGGCTATCTGGCTATGTGGACTCTGGCCTCCCCTGTCTTCTTCACTTTCTCCGGAAACATACTATGGACGTATGTGCTGCCAGGCTTGCCCGCGTTCGCTTTGCTGTTCTCAATTTATGCGAAAGAAATTTTTCTTGTGGGCCAAACACCGACTCTGAAGCGTGCATTGATAGGTGTCGGGGCTCTAGTGCCGGCCGCAGCGATCATTCTCGGTCTTGTTTCCTTGACCGCTCCGACCAGGTTTAAGACTGAGAAGCAACTTGTAGCTGCAGCAACTGCGCAGATGACTGCCGGCCAGAAACTCTACTTTGTGCATAGTCGTCCATTCTCGGCGCGCTTCTATTCAGGCGGAAAGGCAGAACTCATTGATTTGGTCGGGTTGAATAAGCTTGTTTTCGAGCAATGCGAGTCTGCATTTGTGGCAATTCCAAAGGGGATGGAAGCGTCCATCAACGGGGGCTTGCGGTCCAGGCTCGCGGCAATCTATAAAAGTCGTCGGTACTCGCTCTACAAGGTAGAGCACTGAGTCCGTGCTGTGCGTAGGGGATCCCAACTGCTGTCAACTCTGTTAACCGGCGTCAATATTATTTCACGTAAGCACCTCGACCAATGATTCCGCGCCTGAAGATCCTGCACGTAAGTTTGAATCCCGGCTTTGGTGGCAGGGAGCTGCGAATTTTGAATGAAATGCTGGCTATGCGTGAGCGTGGACACCAACTGCAAATCGTTTGCCCCACAAGATCCGAGTTAGGGCATCAAGCGAAAATTAGGGGCTTCACTACGCATGATATTGAGACGGGCGGGGTGCTTAATTCAGTTTCAGCACCGTTGAAAATCGGAGCGTTGCTTCGCTCTGGCGCATTTGACGTTGTGAACACTCATTCTGTCAGGGACCAGCTGCGAACTCGACTTTTTGCTCCGTTTGCAAGAACGCGTCTAGTCGTAAGAACTCATCACCGAGAGTGCCGGCAGCGGCTGCCACAAGTCTACGAGGGCGCAAGCGAATATGTCATCACGGTTAGCGAATACCTGAGGCGGCAGTATCTTGACAGAGGCATTTCGGCGCGTCGCGTACGGACAGTGCCTACCGGCTTAGATGTCCGCAGTGCAAGTGAGAACGCTTGTGCTGGCCGTAGGCTTGGCGTTTGTGAAAGTGCCATCGTCGTGGGTAGTGTGGCCGATCATCCGGATGTCCAGAGTCTCTACCATCTCGTCGACGCCCTTGTTCCGCTGATGGAGGCAAATAAATTGGTACATCTGGTTCTGGTCGGATTTGACGAACATTTGCGAACCCAGTTGAACGTGCGCGCTCTGAACGCTGGCTTGGAAAACAGATTTCATTTCTCGGATCGTCCCCCGCATGTTGCTCAGCGGCTCTTTGCGTTTGACATATACGCGACTACACCAGAGGGCAGGGTGCCGGGCTCTACATTTGTTGAGGCTTCCGCATCCGGGATTCCGGTGGTCGCAACTGCAGTCGGGTGCATACCGGAGGTCATCGAGAATGGCGTTTCGGGATATGTTGTAAAACCTGCGGACAGGCTAATTCTCCGTTCAGTACTTGGAAAATTGATTGCGGACAGCGCTCTACGCAAGTGTCTTGCAAACGCTGCTCGCCAAAACTTTCAGAGCTTGGGGAGATTTGCCCCAGCCAGAATGGCTGAAGAGTTGGAAGGCGCGTATCTGGAATGGTTGCACACGCAGGAGAAAGAGGTCGGCGCATGCCGCTGGTATCGCGTTTGAATTCTTGCATCGGTAATTCCTCCGTAAAAGCGCGACCATTAGCAGATCGAAGATCTGGACCCTGTCGGCCGACCGAACTGGCATTGTGGTTCGCTGTATGCGCTGCGTAAGCTGTCCTGGACGACGAACTGATAGACAAGTATCCACGCGCAGCGCGACTTCAGGACCCTTCAGAGCTGAGCGCTATATTCGCCGTCATCGACGTAGCGAAGCCTGCCCCGCCGTGGACGGGTATTTGCTTTCCCTGCGCCGGCGGTGGTTTGTTGAGATGCGCGTACTAGGGAACGTCGGCCCCCGGGCAAGGATCTCGAGGATGGACCGTTGAAAGCCACAGAGCTTGGCGGTGGGGTTTGCATTCCCGGCGAATATGGGTGGCGTTCGACAGCGTGCAGCGCATAGGCGAACATTTTTTCCGCTTCGGCAGCGCGTTCATCGAGCGCTATGTAGACAACGCGCGGCACGTGGAAAAGCAGATCTTCGGCGACGGCGCGGGCCGCGTGTTGATGCTTGGCGAACGCGATTGCTCGGTGCAGCGGCGGAATCAGAAAGTGATCGGAGAAACGCCAGCGCCGATGCTGCCGGCGGCAACGCGCGCGGCGCTGCTGGCCGCCGCCGTGCAGCTGGGCGAATCGAGCTGAATTTTTATGGCCTTCACTACAGCCTTGACGCTTGAATTCCAAACGGGGGACATGTGAACAGGCTGGCGGTCGTATTTGACTACGCAGAACAATGACGCTGGCACTCAACCCATGCGGCAAACCATTCTGGATTGCCTTCAATCTTGGCGGCAGGAACGCAAGGCATTGTGGGACGTCCCGTAGTCAAGATTGCGACAAGTCGTGATGGAACTCATGACATCTCTCTGCTGATACAAAACTAGAACGGTTCGCGTTCTTCAAGAGAGCGCTGTCATGGCAGCAAACGCGGATTTCTGAAAAAGGGTTTATCGCCGACTTCCGGAGCAGGCCGCTCGGCTCTGGAGAAAGAAGTAGTAGCCCCGCGAAATTCACACGACCTACCTGCCGAATCGGCAATTCCAACCCGAGCTAACCGCCGTTTCGTCCTCGCGAAGCAAAACAAAAACGGCGGCTTTAGCCCGTGCTATGCATCGATGCTCGGACCGCCACACTACCCGCAAGTGATCGACGGCTTCGATGGTGTGCTGCAATCGCAACGGTTGTTTCCATTTGGACAGGACTTAGATGTTGAATAGGTCCTGCCGCCATCGTAGCAGGTGCAGGTGTAAGTTGTGGAAAGTGTGCCGTCCGCAGCCGTGAATTTCTGCGTTAGGCCCACCCCGGAACCTGGCGATGCAGGAGCAACCTCTCGGCTATGCCACCATGGCCCAAATCAACCTTTACTGAGCTCATATAACACCTCCCCTGTGGTCGGAGTCCAAAGCTTACTCTCAAGCCTGTGGCGCACAACGAAAAAATGAGAAGCAGACGAAATAATCGCTCCTTAGATCGGTTGGCCGCATGTAGCTTCGGGCCATGTGTGTGCGAAAGCCCCGGTATAAAAAACCTACGCGATCCGCAATTGGGTGCACAAAAAAAAAGGCCACCCGGTTGGGTGGCCTGTCCTGCAAAGAGAATTGAAGTCAGCTTACCAACTGCTTCGCAAGAGCGACTTCAATGCTGTCGCCTCCCTGGTTGAGAATGTCGAGACCGGAATCAGGCATGTCGCCAGACGTGGACTGCGATACTGCAATCTTCAGTGCCATGAGTTGAAGGCAGCGCATTTGTGCCGACCCCTGATAGCCAAGAAAATCAACGTCAACGTCGCGCGTTTGCCCGATCCGCCAACTACGCCTTGCAGCTTGCTGCAGCGTGTAGACGTTGTAGCCAGTCTGCATAAACAAGATGGTCGGGAACTCCAGCATATCCAGACCAGTCTTCACCAGCTCGGGATTGCAAACAAGCGCATCAATGCCGCGATCCACCTGCTCCATCACCCAGTCCTCCCGCTTTTCGGCGGACACGCTGGAACGAAGCACGGCACTGCGCAAGCCAGCCTGGTCAAGCAAAGCCTTTAGCCTGGCCGAAGTGTCGCGCGTGCCGGTATACGTGGTGTAGACCAGCGTGCGCCGACCATGCGCGGCCTCCCGCTTTACACGTTCCACTAGCGCGCCTTCTTTGGGCGTCATCTCCTGGTTTCCGTATAGAGCCGGCAAGTTCACCAGCACCGACTTGGTATGCGGGTGCCGCACAGTCTCCGGCCGAAAACAACATTCCGGCCATGCCAGAAGGGCGTTTAGAACAACCCCCATGAGAGACTTGTCGCCGGCGCGAAGCGCGCGACGAAGTTCCTCAACCAAAGTACGCTCAAGGTACTGATAGGCAGACTCCATGTCCGGTGACATAGCGACCTCCACCATGCTCTCGCGATAAGGTGGAAGGACATCTTGCCCCAGTTGCGACAGTTTCAAGAACGCCGTGTAGGGGACCACATATCGCATGATTCCCTTCGGACCAAAACCCGGTCCTTTCACGGTCGAAACTGTCTTCTTGTCCCCCTTCGCCGTCCGATGGGATCCGGAATTGGATTCCTTATGGATGTCGATCAGGACGCCGTGCTCGCGCATGAAGGCCATTGTGGCCGAGGCCATTGAGCCCTTGGAATTGAAGTTGAACCCGTCCTCAATCATCATCCGCGGATGCAGGCGATAAAGAAGGTGGTAGAGATCGTCGGCATAGCCACCCATCAACGTACCAGTCAGTGCGAGTGCCTTTGAGCACTTGCGTGCCAACACCCCCATTGCCTGGCCTTGAGCTGAGCCTTCGTTCTTGTACTCATGGCCTTCGTCTGCGATAAGCAACCCGAAGTACCCCTGGGGCAGATAGCGTTTGATGAACTCAGTGGGCTGAAACCCCCCTTGTCCAAAAGATACCTCCGTATAGGCAAGTGCCCGTTCCATGCGTTTAGCCTGGCGGTCCGAGAACACCAAGTCACCTTCTTCATCCATCAGATTGATGAACTCGTAGACGTTGTCCTGCAGCATGTCACCAAGCATGTCCTCGCCAAAGCGAGTCAGGAGATTGTCCGCAGTGCGGGGACCCACCGTTGGCATTTGAACGAGCGCCTTCTTGACCATATCGCGATAGGTCGTCGGGGTTGCGCGCTTTGGGATCAAGGTCCAAAGCCGCTCGCCACAATTGCACGCTCCACGACGTTCGTTTAAGGCCGAAGTCGCGAGCGCAGGGGTAAGCGGCACGCCATCTTCATTGCACACAAACTGACCGCAGCGCGGGCAGCAAGCGGCGCTTCTGCAAACCCGTCCCAATTCGGAATCGAACAGTACCGGCCGTGTTGCAAACGCAGGACGCCAATCGAACCCCATACGCATCCGGACACGCCCCAAGATGAAGAACTGAGGCGAAGTCGGCCGGTCGCGCATTGTCCGCAATTGAAGGAGCTTTCGAAGGGTGTCCGGACCGTTGAGGATCCAAACTTGCGCACCGGGCACAGTTGCCCGGATTTCCCGTCGCCATTTGTAAACCAAATGAGGCGGTGCGAGCACGAGCGTTCTAGGGAGACCAGCGTGATGGAGAAGTGTGGCTACGAGAATGCCCATAAGGGTCTTTCCCGTCCCCATCTCCGCATTGATAATTCCAGCAGGCGAATGCTGGGTCAACAAGGTGGTGATCGCGTGAACGACACGACGCTGTGCAGGAAAAGGTGTCCTCAACAAGGAGTCGATGATGACATCCCAGTCGGCACGCTCAAGGTCATCAAAGATGGGAGGATTTTGTTTGCGTACAGCTTGCAGCAGGCCAGACCCGAATTTGCTAATAAAGTCCGATAGCGGAATCCGACGAGTTTGATCCGGTTCAGCCTCGTTCAAGGCGGCGGCTTCTTCATGGAAGGTTGCATTCATTGTGGTGCTCCAAAAAAGAGAGACACCAAGCCCGGCCGGGATGGTGTCCCGGAAGGGTAGGGAAAGCGGTATTTACGCCTCGACGGCGAGCTTCAATTGGCCGTTGCGGACGTATGACGAAATGCGCGCTGAGAAGTCGATAGGTATGCGCACAAAGTTCGGGTGAATTCTCCCGGCCGGCCGGCACATCTCGTCAGTAAGATCGACGAGCAGCTCTGTGCTCAGCTCGCCCAAGATAAATTCACGCCAGTGGTCCATTAGAGGCACTTCGGAGACCTGTTTAACCAGGTTCCATACGCGATCATCCGCCGCGTCGGCCTCCGATGTGTGGACGCAGTCTTGTAGAACCCAACCACTGCGCGTTGCCCGTGATGGCTTCAATAGGGATGGGTCATAGATCCAGCAGTGTAGAAGTCCGCCAAAAAGGGTCTGTTTCGGCAGTCTGCCAGTGTGCTTATCCAACCTTTTGACGTCGCCGATCGAAATGACGGTTTCCACTGAAGATGAAGCCGTAACCAGTGTCAATTGCCGTAGCCCGCCCTCCTGTGTACCGAGCTGCAGCGATGCGAAAAGTTGTTGTACGGAACCATCTCGGCCGTAGAAGGAAAGGAAGGCGAGATCGCCATTGGGAAACCGGACGCAAGCGTCCACGAACAAGTCTTGCAGTTCGCGAATGCGGAAAATCATAGAAGCGCTCCTGTAAACATAAGCCGGTCGCGCCGGCCAGAAGAACTAGACCGCTGTAAGGTGCGGCAGCAGGTCGCGGATGTGTTGAATGGATCGAGCGGAAAGGCGTACCTCGAACAACCGATCAAGGTCTACGATTTGCTCCTCCAGCGACGGGGCTGCGTCGCACACAATGCGGCAGAAGTCCAAGAGGCTTCGCGCACGAGTTTGTAGTTCCAGCTCGTGGACGGTGGCGTCAGGAAGCGGAAACGGCGCGCCGTCCAACTGCTCAACGTACCGTTCCATAGCTTCGCCATCGTCGTGGAAGTCGTCGTGGAGGAGCTTGTGGGAACTGCGTGTCTCCCATAGAGAACCGGAGTTGAACGCCGATTCCGCCAATTGGAGGGCAGTACCAACGTTCGATGCTTCCACGCCGATCTTGATGCTATGTATATGAGGAATTTCGAAAGTGACGATGAATTTGGAAAGCGTTGTCATTGGGCGAATCCAAGCGACAGCGGGAGCCCCCTGCGGGGTTACCCGCAGGGGTTAGAAGGACACTCCAGGTCAGAGAGACCACGGTCAGGGCGTAAACCCATGGAGCCAAACCGAAAGGATGCCGGTTACGCCGGCGGCGGCCCGAGAACGTCGGGCTACGTAAAACGCTGTCATAAGCGCACCGAATATGCGTTTATGGCAGCACCCTCGCCAAGGCGAGGGGCTGGACAGACGTGGCGCTTGCCACAGTCATCAAGTCATTCAACGGATATTGACGAGCTGGCCCAAATCCGGACCCGGTGTGAAGTTGATTCCAACGATCGTGGGAACGAACTTGTCGCGCATCACTATCGTGGTTCGCACATCGCCGTTACTGGCCTCCTCAAGCTGCACCTCTTGGTCCTTGACCTTGATGGTGTCGCCGCGGATCAATAGCTTTGTGCCGTCGTCTCCTTCAACAACACCGCTTATCTGGCCGGCCGCCAGCGCGAGCGCCAAATGCCAGTCAGAGAGGTTGCATAGAGGTCGCCTGTGTGCGACTTGGCCAGTATTGAAGATACGGCCAAACTGCGGCCACAAGGTCGCAGTTTCAACACGTTGAAGCTCGTCGTGCAGCTGCTCTGGGTCGATCTTCGTGGAGAAAAAAGCAAGCTCGCCAGCAACGTTTGGGATCAGGTAGGGCGCAGTTCTCCATTCCTTGGGAAGCTCTGGCGGCAGCTCGCCCTGACCAATCGTGCTGAGCCGCTTAACCACTTCCGGATCTGGTGCCTCAGAACGCCTTTTGACTCCTAGCACGACAAGCTGGCGAAATTCCTGCTCTGGCGCAAGGAAGGCTTGTATGCCCTCGAAGTTACGGGAGATCATCGTCGCGAACTGCTTGTCCATGACGTAGTGCGGGACTATCAAGACCAGCACACCGCCAAACGCTAGCGCCGGAACGGAGGCCTGATAGAAGACTTTCTCTAGGCGGTCATAATGCCTATCACCGGTGTGGCCCTTGTCGGCCACCACGGCGCCGTAGGGAGGATTCAGAAACAGAAGTCCCATCGATCGAGCAGATACGAATGCGTCGTGTATATCCGCGTGCAGTGCGGTGCGCAAAAGATTCTTCGCGTGCCAGGCACGACCCTTGTCGAATTCGACGCCATACGTCTCCGTAGTTGGCGACCCATGAAGCGTGTCTACAGTCGACGCAATCCAGTGAAGTGCTGCGCCTTCACCGCAGCAGGGGTCATATAGTCTGGCGCCGGCATCGGGCTCCAAAAGTTCAAGTGCTGATGAAACCCGCGTAAGTGTTTCTTCGTCCGTTGGGAAATAGCCGTTTCGAACGAAGTTCTGAGCTAGCCTGGGGAAGATAAGTGCCATAGTGAGCTACTAGGAAGAGTTGATAGGGCAGGCCGGCAGATGCCGGCCCAGGATGTAGGGCAAAAGTTCCTACTTGGAATGCCACATTTGAGAGGCCGCACGGAAGCTGTAGTCGAGCCGCTTACCGAGCCAGTCCCGCTGAGACCGAAATAGCGCGCGGTCGACAGAAGGATCAAGCTTCACTGGCTGACGGGCTCTGATTAGCTCGCTGAGCTCTGCGCCGAAGATTTCCTGCAGCTCGCTGTCTTCAATATCGCCAATCGAGGCCACGGGCTCGTCGGGTGCGATCGCTTCAATAGTGGCCGGCGCTGGCAGAGATACAGACACCGGCGCAGGCATGGTGTCTGCTTCTGATTGAGCCGTGACAGGCGGGGACGTACGTTCCTCGTCGGCTGGATCAGGCTCGCTAGCTTGAGTCGGCATTTCGGCGTTGTCTGGTTCATCGCTTTCAAGCATGACTTCGGCCAGCGCAGCCCGTATCTCAATCGTGATCTTTCCGTACCACGTGTAGGAGTGCGGATAGATTTTTGAGATCAAGAATTCACCTGGATAGGTGCCGGATTGGAACTGCTCCAGGATCTTGTCTTTGATCTTGAACTCACCGATCGCTGTTTGCAGCTCGCCGACGTTGAAGTCGCCATTGCCGCCTCGAATCGTCTTGACCTCCAGCGTGCCGGAAATCTTAATCATGGTGTTGCTCCAGAAATAAAAGCGGCCCCCGGAGGGGCCAAGATGAAAGTGAGGGGCTGCGGGCTAAAAGCCCGCACGGGGGATTGAAAACTATGCGTCAGGATCTAAGAGGTTCGAAGGTCCTGGTGCGGCTGGGTGAATTGCTGTTCACTTTACGAAGAAGCTGGATGATCAAGATGTCGTTCAAGCTTCGCCCTAATTTCCTTTGCTACGCCCCGCCATGAATGCGCGTGAAACAGCGGATTCTCGGGCCACTCTTCGAGCGCTTCGTCGCTGAGCTGTGACACGGTTGTTGCGTGCTTGAGCAAGGCGTCGACGACGAACATCTGGGCAAGCGGTCCGAAAGAGGAATACTCCATCAGGTCCGCGACGCATTCGACATTCGTCATTCGTTCGCTGGGGGAAGGGTGGGTCATAACAAGGCCTTCAAGAATATGAGGCCCCCGATCGGGAAGCCCCGATGGGTGAGAGAACGACAAGCCCTACTTAGAGCTTTCAGTGAAGGAGCCGTCCGCCTGGTGCGTGCCGACACGGTTTCCGACGTTGTTGAGACTGTCGTGCAACGTCTCGATGAACATGCTTTCCGGCACGACTATCCCAAAGTTATTGAGGACGGTGCGGTAATAATCGAGATTTTTGCCGAAGGCATTCGATTCGAGAAGATTAGAGTAGAGATAGAAATCCGCCTCATCTGCCTGGGTGGCATCAAGAAGCTCGACCGGCCTGAGAATGACCATGAAAAAGTAGCTCAATTGGCGGTCCCAACCGAGATTCACGGTAATGGGGTGATCTTTGTGAACGGTGTCAAAGTAATGGTTGCTCATTGCAGACCTCGAAAGAGAACCCTATCGCCCCACGGGCGTGGGCCCGGATTGGGAAGAGGCAGGGCGCCGAGTGGACGCCGCTGCCTGGGTTTAAATCGGGACGACGCGTGTCGCGCCGGCACCGCTCAGAACATTTACCCGTTGACCGGGCTTTAACGGAACGTCCGCCTCTTGCGCGACCGCCTGCATCTGGCCGCTATCGAGCCTCACTACGACTTCGATACCTGCGGCTTGAGATGCCTTGCGCTCGACGGAATTACCTGCAATTCCGCCAATCAAAGCGCCCAGGGCCGCTGCGACATAGGACCCCTTATGGTTTCCAATGAAGCTGCCTGCCAAGCTACCGAGTGTGGAGCCCGCAGCCATGCCTGCACCAGAGTTGTAGCTGGCCTGTATGGTGATAGGTCGTGCCGAAAGGACCGTCCCCGATTGGACCTGCTGCACCTGCTGGGCTTGCTGGTAGCTGTACACGCCACCTGATGCGCTTTGGTTCGCACATCCGGCGAGTAGGCCGGCCACCACTACCGTAGTAACGACGGCCGTGCGGCGTGTTTTTTTCGAGCTGATCACTATGCTGTCCACGCGAGCGCGGGCAGCAACAGTGAGCCTTGAGCCGAGCGCAAATGCGCCCCAGATAAGCGAGCCAACGCAAATGCCAAAAGCGATGGAAAGGGCTGCAACGCTGAGGGTTGAACTCATGTCGGTTCTCCAAAATGAAAATGGGGAACCGCCGCCCCAGTCGGGGAGGAAAGTTCCCCGACGGGCTGAAAAAGACACTCCTGGTCGCTAGACCTGCGGTCACCGAATGGTGGAGCCAAACCGCGCACTGCAAAGGATGTCAGATGAGCTCTGACGGGCGTACTGGGCGGAATCCTACACACAACATGCACGGTTTGGCAAGAGCGCTACAGAGCTTTTTAGCTCCCGCGGAGCGTTCTATCATGTGCCCGTTGTGCTGCGCGGTGGCCCGCAATCTGGGCGCAACATAGGATAGAAATTGAACCTCGAACTGTCATCCCCGAAACGCATGAAGCAAAAGGCTTCAGCGGCAGTCTTCCTTGTCGCAGCTATCGGTATATCTGGTTGCGCTGGGAAAGTCCAAGGTCTCCAAGTAGCGCCCGATGGCTTAGACTTTGACTACACGGTAGACACTGGCGCGGCGCTTGGGGTTGTACGTGCGTTCGGGGATCAGGGCAAGACAGTTGTGGTGCTTGATAGGCCGTTGCCAGCCGATATCCGGTCGGTACCCATCTATCTGCAAGGAGGCGTACAGGGGTCGGCAGATGTGCAGGGGAACTACATTATTCTGGCGGGAAAGCCCGATCGGTTTACCGTGCTGCTGCCAGCAGGGAAGGTCGACATCGTCCGATCTACTGCGCCTGCACAGCCGCCGCGGGAATCCGGTGGCGAGTTAGAGGATAGCCCTCAAGCGGAGGCAGCAACGCATCCGGACGATGGGGAGGAAATCGAATCCAACCTCGACTGGGGCGCGGTCGATGGCCAGCGTGCCGGTGCCGCTACATATCACGGGGGGCAGGTGCCCGCGAGGCCAGCCGGCCCTAGCGATGGACGGCAAGGCCCCCTACCCACAAGCATTGAATAACTTGAAAAGGAATTTGCGATGAACATTCTCTCTCCCTGGATCAATAAACTGGCAGTGGGTTCGAAAGCAATGCACGCGCGCCTTGGTGACGTGACAGTGCTTGCCGTGTGCGGTGAGGAGCGGGAAGATCGAGAGGTTGAGTCAGTGTTCCTGGACGCGGACGGCAACACGCTAATGGTTATCGAAGTTGTATCCGCAGCAGAGCTGAGCGAGATAGACCCTTGCCGGGACCTGGCGCCCCGTCGCACTGCGACCGCGACGATATTGCCATTCAAGGCCGCAAGTCCACAGTAAAGGACTCGTGGGGGTCTGGAATTTCCCCACTGCGGTGCGCAAATCTCGTTGATTTCTCGGCCTCGCAAACGTAAGATATCGGCTAGAAAGCGCTCCGACTGCTTATGTCGGAATCTTTTGTAGCAAAGCGGTTTGGCTCCACCATTCGGTGACCGCAGGTCTAGCGACCAGGAGTGTCTTTTTCAGCCCATCGGGGAACTTTCCTCCCCGACTGGGGCGGCGGTTCCCCTTTTCTTTAGGAGATCCGTCATGGCTCAAGCAAACACCCCCAAGTACTTCGACGCCCACCTTCGTGGCCTCGGCTATGTCCGTCGCGTCCGCGAAGTTAAGCCCAAGAAAGGCGCGCCATTCCTGTCGTGCAGTATCAGCATCTTTCACGGTGAAGCGCAGGAAGGCAATGCGGATTCACTCACCTGGCTGAATTGCGACGTCAAGATTGTCGGCAAAGAGGCCATCAAGGTCATGACCGAAAAGCTTCAAGAAGCTGCGAACGACTCCAGCCGAAAGGTCTTGGCGTCCGTGACCATCGGCGATCCGTACATCGATACCTATAAGATCACGACCGGCACTCGTGCAGGTCAAACAGGAGTAGTCCTTAAGGGCCGCTTGCTGAAGATCCACATGGCGAAAGTCGATGGCGTGTTGGTCTATCAGTACGTTGAACCCGAAGCTTCGGCTGAAGGTGTTCGAACTGGCACGGACGGCAACTAAGTCCAAGCCAAACCCCAAAACTCCACTTACGTGGAGTTTTCTTCAATGGACGCCGCCAGCGCCTATTGAAGAGAACTTCGCAGGTTGTTCAGTGCGCGCCGCACTCAAAATGGCGCATCCCGAGTATCTGGTTAGGCTGCTGAACAGGCCAGATGAAAAAAGCAGTGTCCTTCACCCTCATTCGATTCGGCGAATTGGCGTTCCTCGATCGAGACTGAGCTACCCGTCGCGGCCCTGAACCGGCCGCGGCTTTCTCTACGATTCTCCGCTCTGCTAAGGCAGGGCACTTATAGCCCGAGTAGGCTTGCCAGAGGCGATCACGTCGCTTCTGGCAAGCCTACAATTGAGCTTACTCGGGCGCCAACCCCCACCCTACATCCCAGGCCTGCAGCGGCCCATAACGTCTGCAACCTTAGCGCAAGAGCGCATCAACCCCCGCACGGCACTGCCTGGCGGGGGTTTTTTGTTGGAGACGTGCGGTCAGAGGACGTACACCACCGCACCTTCCGGGATAGCACCAGGCAGCACAGCTACTGCCGCCCCTGCCGATGGCGAGTAGAGGTGGCCGCTTCGGGCTATGCCCACCAGGTAGGGCAGCCCCGTCTCCTCTTCTGGGAACATCAGATACAGGTCGGGCTGGGCATCGCCGGGAACGAAGAAGACATATGCCCTGCCGGCGTCGATGTGATTGGCAGTCCCGGCCTGCGGCTTGAACCAGGTCGGTAGATCAAGCGAGCTGTTGGGCGCAGGCCCGGAAAAGGCGGGGTTTACACGGGAAAACTGCGCGACTGCATTCGCATAGATCCGCAAGCTTCCGCCCGCGGAGCTCGCCTCCTGGTGAAGCAGCACATCGACCATGGTTTGGTCGGAACTTGACGCCCAAGCCGCTAAGAGCGTCAGCAGGGCGAATAGGGGAAGCATAAGCAGGCCCATAGAGTCGGCGTCCTGTTAGAAAGCTAGCGCGACAGAGGCGATCATGAAATACCGCAGCATGTGTATCCCTGCCCGACGTTGCCGGCATACAGGCTCTTGCCCATGACCGTATAGAAATTTTGATTGCTGCCGGAGCTCGTCACGCTCGTGACGATCATGCCGGCCGGGCACCATGAATTATCTGCAGGGAGGTTGTCGCTTGCACGGCCGGCGAAGTAATACTCGCAACGCAGCTGCCCACCGCCGGACTTGCGCCAAACGCCTGACTGGCACGCCAAGGGCTCTCCGATTCCTGTGCGGGCCACTAGACCATTTGCTTCGCAAGCCCAACCCTCGCTGGCAACACCGCCGACGTATAGATACTCGTAGGCGTTGAGCCGGCCATGCGAAAAGGTTTGTCCCATTGAACGCACGGCGCCGCCTCGAATCTCGCCATTGGTGACCACATGGTTGTCGTGCAAGACGCGAAGCCAACCGTCATTGCCGGCGGTGTACCAGCCCGTGCTGCTTGCACCGTCGCTGCTCTGGACGATAAGGGCTCCCTTGGTGCTGACATTGCCGGAGGCCTCGACCGTCTGTGTTCGAACAGTGCGGACGTTGTTGAGATCGTTGCCGTTTACGTCGATGCTTGTGTTCATCCGGTTGACCTCCGGCCGGCCGGCGACGGCATTCCGGTAGAGATAGTCGGTTACCTGTCCGGCACTGTTGAAGAACAACGCGGTGGCCAAGTTTCCGCCCGGCAATGAAAGCCCAAAGCTGGCGACCGGCACCTGCCAACTGCCCATCGACCCCTGAGCGATCGCGGGCTGCCTTGTGAGTACGAAGCCGCCGCCTTCCAGCATGGCGGCAGTTCGGCGCAGGTCCGTCTCTGGCACATCCGCCCCGCCTCCGCTAACGAGCAGCGCTTCAAGGATGGCCTGTCCGCCTTGAGTGGCCCGACGAACGGCGAGCGTGTAAGCCTGGCCATAGGGGTTGAGAAGAGGCACGGCTGCGGGCAAGTTTCCGGCGTTCCGTATTGTGTCCAGCGAGACAGTCACGGGGCCGCCCGCGGTAGAGGCCAGAAGCGCAGCGTAGTTGTTCTTGACATACGCGGCGGCGGCATTACCGACTTGCTTTTGATGGAAAGCAGCCTGCCGGCTTGTAATCGTTGCGACGTAATCGGCTTGATACCAGTTCCACAGTCCCATGACCGCTGCGAACAGAAGGGTCACGAGCAAGGCCTCAAGCACCGTGAAGCCAGCTTGCTTGCGTCTGGTCGCGCATACTCGATAGTGTCGTTTCATGTTCGATTCCCAAATATCGCTGCCGCCTTCTGGGCCGCAATTTCCGTGTTCAGCCCGGCGAAATCGCCTTTCCGGATCTTCGCGCGTATTGCGGTGTCTTCTTTGCCATCCAACACCAGCCAGTTGATCTGTAGGCGCTTCGCAATACCCGTAGCTGTCTTTACGGTTTCAAGTTGTTGATGGATCACTGCAGCGATGTTGTCGGCCAGCATTGCATTGAAGGATTCGACAGAAGCGCCGGATCCGGCGCATAGCGACTGCAGCTTGGTGAACGTTAGCTCGGGGCTGTCGGCGTGGAGCGTTGTCAGCACAGGCCATCCATTGCCGCTCACGCGGACGACCTCAATGGCTGATGGCGGGTCGCGTGTCTCGCCCAAGTAGAAGATGTTGGCGCGAGATCGAAGGCCCCGCATTAGCTGTTCCTGATAGCCACCGTGCTCGCGCGCTACCTCGATCTGGATGGCACGTCCCTTTCCGTGAATTCCGTTCAGCGCCGTCTCTGGCGGGTCGGCTAGAGCAATGCCAAGGCCACCGTGCCGTTCCAGGCGATCAATAAAGATGGCGTCGGCCGTGGAAGTTTTGCCGTGCCGCATGCCCCCCGACACCACAACTAGGCCGCTCAGTTTTGGCCGAGTTAGGTGATTGAATAGCCGCTCTGCCATGCCGAGCGACTTCAAGGGCCTTGTCTTTACGTCTGCCCTGGCGAGGATGAAGATGTCTTGAGAATCGACGTCAAAGAGCTGCGTCACTCGGAATTTCTCTTCACCCAAGGTGGCGGTAAATTCGGATTTTGTCAGCGTGCGAAGCGCCTGCCTGCATTGCTGTCGCAGCAAGTTGACGTCGGCCTGCAGATGGCCCGGCACCTTATCGGTGAGGGACTGGCTACCCTCCAGCTCACGAAGCTCCGCGTAATCAGGGCCGATGATCATGTCGACGAATCGCAGGTCAAGCAGGCTTGTAGCCTGCTCCAAGGTAACGGGCATCGTCTCCATCAGCGCGCAGTCAGTACGAGGTCGACGTTGCCGGTGGTCGGGCAATTCGTCATGCTGACGAACTGAGCCGTACGGGACAGATTGGCACGCAGCGGGATGCAGTTGCTGCTCGGGACCGCCCGATAAGTGATGACGAATTGCGTCGCTGTACCCACAACGGTGACTTCTCCGTTCCAGCTGTGATAGAGGGTGCCGGTGGTCGCGCCAATCATATTGCTAGGAATTGCGCCGGCGGCCTGCAATGCGGCGGTGGTCACATTTCCATAGCCGTTCATGTCCCGGAGAAGCTTCGCGCCCTTTACCAGCTGCGCGATGTTCTGAGCTTCTTGGTTGTTCTCGGTATCCTTGTTGAGGACGTAGTAGGCCCCGAAGATCGCCGCAGCCACCACAACCGCCAAGAGCATCCAGGCCAAGAAATTATCAACGGAAGCTCCTGCTTGGCGGGCGAGCGGTGTACCCGCATGAGGCAGGGCGTGTTGGTCGGCCACCTTCACATCGTGCTCCGGCGCGGGCTCGCATTCAGCCAAGTGGTTGTTGATGGAGGAAGGGTTAACGTAGGTCGTCATGTAATGCTCCAAGGATGAAACAGTTGATGCTCTGCGCTATTCGCGCGCGGTTAGAAAGCTCGATCGCCCATTGCGGCGGTTTGCAGTCCGAATAGGCCAAAAAAGATGAGAGCTGCAAGGGCGGTCACGCTGATCAGGCCCACGTAGAAAAAGACCTTCCCAGAGGCTTCAAGGCGCTCTGCAGCAGTCTCTGCGGAGTTGGTCGCAAATTCAGACAGGGCAAAAGCGAAGCCCTCGCGAGACGCGATCGTGGTGATGTATGCGATGGATTCTTCGTCGGGGAACTTGTGGCCAGCAAGCTCCAAGGCGACACCCAGGTTCTTGCCCATGCTCAATCCATACATGGTGTCCTGCAAGCGCTGTTGCAGCCACGGATTGGCGTGCTTGTGAATATGCACCATGGTCTGCAGAAGATCAGCGCCGGCATTGAGCAGAATTGCGAGATTGGAGAAGAAGACCGCACCCTGCATCGTCTTGTATGTCGACCACGGCGGCAGGCACTCAAACGCTGGACGTAGTCGCCCCGTCCAGTTTGGCAACGACCACCGGATTGCGTAGCCCACGCTGACAAGGCCTAGCAGAATGAAGATGCCGTAGTGCCGGACAATCTCGCTCATCCAATAAACGACGGCAGTCTGTCCGGTCCATGTTGCTGGATCGGAGCCTCTGGCGTATATCGGAACAACCTTAAAGGACACAAATGTGAGTAGGACTATCGCCATCACGACGATCACAGACGGATAGGAAACAGCGCTGACGATGGCTGATCGAACTCGCGCTTGACGCTTGATGTGCTTGATCGCGTCGTCGCAACCCGTGGCAATGTCGCCGGCCTTCTGGGCAGAAGCCAGCATAGAGATCTCGGTCGGCGGGAGCCATCCTTCGAACGCCTCTGCAAATCGGTCCCCGCTCATGCCGCTGGACAGTCTTACCAGAACCTCGTGCGCAAAAACGGCGATTACCGCCTTGGGGCGTCGCCCGTTTCGGCTGTGCGCCTTTTGAATGTCGACCAACGCGTCGTAGACCGGCACCTTGGACCGCGCCATGGAATACAGGGTGCGGTAAATGAGCATTCGCCGGCGGGAGCTAAGCTTTGCCATGGCGAGACCTCCATTGGCTAAACAGCGATCCGCTCTTACGTCCATGCAAGCGACCTGGTCGTTGCGGTCGCGCAGCTTCGTTGAGCCAGTCGTCACTATCCAGTGGCCGCACCATCAGCTCACCGAGGTCGGGGTCCACTCGGCCCGCCTCAATCAGGCGAATTAAGTGGGCGCACTGGGTGATCCCGCCCATCTTTTGGACCCAGTACTTTTGCGCGGCGAAGGTTCCCTGTTTGCGATAGACCGACATCAAGGCTGGGTTAGGCGAGACGACCTCGGCGCAGACTGTGCGTCCGACTAGGCCGCGGCGGCAACTAGGGCAACCAGGCCCTCGTACACGAACGCCTGAGACGTCGCAGAAGTGCCGTACACGGTCTCGGAGCCCCACCTCAAGCCGATCCTCTACGTCGCAAAATGGGGCGCTGCAGTGCTGGCACAGGATAGGCACCAGCGCTTGATTGATGATGCCGATGAACAGGGTGGGGTCGGTTAGCAGGTTTCTCGGGACGCCCGAGTCTTCCAGGCGGTCGAAAGAGCTCATTGCGTCTTTCACGTGGAGCGTGGCCAGTGTTGGGTGGCCTGTGAGCGCTGCGCGAATTGCCGAGCGTACGGACGCCTTGCCACGAATTTCACCAATCAGGATCGAGTCGGGGTCTGATCGAAGCATGTGATCGATCGCGTCGACCCAGGCGGCTTCAATCTCTTCTTCACTGGTGCCGGCCGGGATTATTGGCTCTTGGACAGCGACATAAACGACATCGTTGCCATCGCGCTTGGTAACCACGCGAATGGGCTGTTCGACGGGATCCTCGGCCGTGGCGATGATAAGCTCGCCCTCGGCATGTAGAAGAGCCTGCTTGAGATAGTGGTTGAGTGTGGTGGATTTTCCGGAGCCGGTCGTGCCGGTCACCAGCACAATCCCGGACGTCTTGCGCGAAAACAGGCGTATTTGCGTGCATTGTTCCGGCAGATACCCAAGTTCCTCCATCGACTTCGGGGTGTCACCCGTGTCGGGATAGAGACGGATGACGAGCTTCCTCCCGCGGGCTGCTGGGCCGGTCGCGACTCGGCATACGAATAAGCCGGACTGGCGAGCGTAGCGTTCCATCAGGCGGGCATTCTGCTTTCGTGATGGCTCGTAGTTGTCGGGCTTTTCACACATCGACGTGTAGAGCGTCGATACCAGGTCTTCGGCGACGGCTCGATCGAGCGTGAACCGAGCTTCCGGAATGCCGTTGATTCGGTATTTCACATAGGTTTTATCCACGTCCGGCAAGAAGTGGATGTCGCTTGCACCGAGGCGCGCCGCCTCGGAGATCATTCGATTTATTTGTTCTTGCTGCGCTGTCTTTGTACTTCCAGGGCCTTCGGTGATCGATAGCGAAGCGCCATCCTTGGCGGTCTGCTGCAGTCGTTTGATTTCGGAGTGGCTAACCAGCCGCGGGGAAAACGTCACACGGTTAAGGCGCAGGCGCGACATATAGGACATTACGCGCATGTCATCGCTGTGCTCCTCGTCGACGTAGAGCACACCGTCATCGGCCAATACGACGCGGTCGATGACGTACTCGGGAGCCTGCCACGCGCCGCCCACCGCGCTCAAGTTCTGAACGCGACGGAGCGGCTCGGCCGCTGAGGGGAGCTCCAGGTCCTCGGTGCCAGGGGCATTTGGGGCGTGGATCGTGGTGTCCATGGTCGCTTACCTTCCGGGTTGGAATGGCATGGCAGTGCCAGGGAACGGAGAGTTAAGCCGAACCGGGCCGTCGGATACCGCTTGAGGAGCTTCTGCGGAAAAGCCCAAGCGGAGATCTTGACCGTTGCGGGTCAAAACGACGCGGTCGACAGAAACGGCCTTCACGCGGTATCCCCCGGGCACGTCTTCGCCGGGCCGCGCAGTCGCCTGGGCGCCGCCGGCATACACGAGAACGGCGTAAAGCTGGCTGCCAACGCCTTGGACAGAGCGGACAGCGGGAACACCAGTCGCGCTGCGGTCTTCGACCCGCGAGGTCTTTTCGTAGGCCATCTTTGCTTCGTTCATGCCGGTGAGCGCTTCGTACGTAAGCCGGCGGAGTTGAATGTCGGCAAGTTCCGCAAGCGTGCCCGCCGGCGGCGGGCTGTGATCAGTCGTTCGCGCGACTTGCGCGCCGGCGTGTGGGGTCGAAGCAAAAAGCAAAGTCAGGGCCGCGCAAAGCGCGGCTGCGGTCCTACTTTCCATAGATCTCACCTTTCATCGAGTAGGAGAGCTTTCTCTCCTTGATGGTCGTAGACTGTTCCAGCAGGCGCACGCCTCGTGTGTCGAACCCCTTGAAAATGGAGTCTGCGGGCCAGTCGGAAGTTATTTCGAAGGTTGCGGTCGCCCAGTCCGGTGGTTGTGTGGTCCCTTGGCTACCTAGTTCTCCCGGACTGGGCGGAGCCTTTGGCGAGACCGTGATCGGAATAATCTGCTTTTGGAGATGCGACACCAGGCTGTCGACTCTGAAGCCGATGTCCGCCATCTCGTCGTCTCCGCCGGCCGGTGCTTTGGATATGACTCGCACGGTCGCCTGGTTGGCGTCTGCTTGGATAGAAACGGTGGCGCCTGGCGAGAAAGCGGAGGCTGCGGCCGCTCGGAAATCCAGGACAGTCGCGCGTGGTAGTCGCACGTACGCTGCCTCGAAGCCACTGGGCCTGCAGTTGAGACCTTTGAGTTCCCACGCGCTGACATAAAGTGGAGCTGATCGTGCGGCGTGCTCGCAATGTGCAATCATGGCCGGCACGGACGGCGTGGTCGTCCATGGATGCACCAGAGCTGCCGGCAGGACATTTTGGCCGCTATCCAGTTTGACGCGCGCCAGCTCTGCCTGGCGCAGCTGTTCTAGGCGTTCTTGCCGTTCACGCTCGTGCTCACTCCACACGTAAAAGGCGATGGCGGATGAAATTAGCGCCAGCACCGTAGCTGCAACAAGCACCCATTCCCGCCGGCTTAGGCCAAAGCGAAGGGGCTTCAGCTTATGTTCCCTTGCTGCAGCTTTCTCAAGAGCCGCCAATGTGACGGACGCATCCCCCCCAAATTCGAGCTCTGGGGGTGCGTAGACCGTAACTTCCTTGCCCTTGGATGAGAGAAGGGCGTAGAGGGCTCGCACCGCCTCTTGAGCTTGCTCCAGGGTTTGAAAAACAACGTCGGAATCCGGTACTACGCCGCCGTCCTTAAACGCGACAATCGCGAACCGGCCATCTCCTACGGCGAAGGCTGCAATAAGGGGGTCCAGAGTGGACTGCCCTTCTTTGCGTAGGAGCAGGTCGGCCACGATCGAAGCCAGGCTGAACATGCCTTTCTGAACGCCCGCTTGTTTGCGGACGAAGCCGGCCTGAATGATCGTGGGGAGTCGCCGGATAGCGACGATGTCCATCCCGTCCCGCTTTCCGATCTCCCGAGCCTCCTTCATCACCTTTTGAGGCTGCGATAGCGTCTGCCAGTAAAGCCCGGACACGAGCGACTTCGAGCCAGCAGAGATGACCGTCACGCTGCCAGCGTGTGCTTGGGTTTGAGCCATAGTAGCCACCTCAGCTAGACCTCGCGCCGTACTGGCCAGAGGTATCCGTCATTTCTTGAATCTCGGAATCGTCCTCTAGCACAATCGGGGTGATCAGAATGACGACCACTTCACGCCTGTTGTTGGTGGAGCCGCCGCCACCGGTAAGCCAATTCGACGCGCTGAACATGCCGCTGCGATTGCCCCGATCGACGTTCTGCTCGAAGCCGGAGAGAATCAGCGTCTGGCCAGATCTCAGTCGCACGCGCTGCGAAAAGATTCGGCTATCAACCTCCGGAACCTCGATTGAGTTATCGCCACTGGTGACGGTTCGCAAGCGCGGGTCTGTGGAGAGGTTCATCGTGAACTGCAGGAGCATTTGATCGCTGTCGATCATGAACGGCAGCAGGTCCATCGAGAATCCCGTCGTGACGGTGCCGGGCGTTAGGGCCGAAGTTGATCCGACCTGCGCGGTTGCGGTGTTAGACACGGCGGCTAGGTAGCTCGTCTGCTTGGCAACCTGGACGGGCACGGGTTGATAGTTGAGTGTGGTGACAGAGGGCTGTGTCACGATTGACACGCGGCCTTGGCTCGACAGCGCGCGGAGAATGGCCTTTGAACCGGCGAACTGGCCAGCGGTGCCGGTTGCGGTGTCCAAGATCCCTATCGATGCAGACCCAGCACTCGATGCAGCAGTAAATGCATTCGCGACTGTGATCCCATAATTACCATTCAACGATTTATAGACCGCTGTCAGGTCCAACCCCTGGTCGTCGGTCTCCGTCCGCTGTACGACCGCGACGGTGATGTTGAATAGCGCCTGACGCGTG